>NZ_JBWKJZ010000022.1:0-167061 GCF_056431945.1 Streptomyces sp. NPDC045778 | reverse complement strand
AGGTGTGGGGGTTGCTTTTCTCAGGGGGGGTGGTGGGGGTGGTGTCTGGGGGGGTGGGGGGGGGGGGGGGGGGGTTTTTTGTTTTGGGGGGGGGGGGGGGGGGGGGGGGGGGGGGGGGTGCCCCCCCCCCCCCCCCCCCCCCCCCCCCACCCCCCTTTCGCGTAGATCCGCGCGGGTGCCCGCGCCGTCAGCCGACCCGCGTGAGCTTCGCGCCGAGGCCGGGCTCCGCGAGGTCCTTCGCCAGGGCCACCGGCACCTCGACGGCGCCGCTGGTGCCGTCGCCCACGGACAGGACGCCGACCTTCGTGCCCTTCTTCGCGGTGTGCGGGATCTCCTTGCCGCCGTCGGTCAGCTCCAGCTTCGACGTCAGACCGGACCAGCCGACGGCCGTGACGTCCTTGGTGGTGACGACCGGGGTCTCGCCGCCGAGGCCGTCGTCGACGTGGCCGACGACCGTGCCCTTCTTCACCACCGTCTTCGCCGTGAGCGCGTCCTGGCCCGCGGCGATCAGGTCCTTCACGACGCTCGTGACCTGGTCGATGTTGGCCACACCCGGCTTGCCGAACTGGGCCAGGGCCGCGCCGATGATCACGTGGTCCTTGCCGTCGACGCGCTTCTTCGCGGCGAACAGGATGTTGCCGCCCGCGGCCGTGGTGGTGCCGGTCTTGATGCCGATGGCGACCGTCGGGACGAGGCCGAAGTAGTTCTTCTGCTCGTCGCCGTTGAGGTCGTCGTACTTGGGCTGGGCGGCGATCTCCTTGAACGTGGGGTTCTCCATCGCCACCCGGCCGAGCTTCACCAGGTCCTCGGCGGTCGACACCGTGGTCTTGTCCAGGCCGCTCGGGTCCGTGTAGTGGGTGTTCTCCATGCCGAGTTCCTTGGCCGTCTTGTTCATCTTGGCCACGAACTTCTTCTCGTCGCCGCCGCTGTCCCAGCGCGCGAGCATCCGCGCGACGTTGTTGGCGGACGGCAGCATGACGGCCTGGAGGGCCTCGTACTGCTTGATCTTCTGGCCCTCGGTCACCTTGACCACGGACTCGTTCTCCGGCTTGCCCTTCTCGTAGTGGCGCTGCGCCTGGGCGTCGACGGTGAGGGTCTTGCCCTTCGTCCCCTTCTTGATGGGGTGGTCGCGCAGGATGAGATACGTCGTCATCACCTTCGCGATGCTCGCGATCGGCACGGGCTTCGCCTTGCCCGAGGTCCCGAAGGTGCCGATGCCGTCGACGTCCATGGCCGCCTGACCGTCGCTCGGCCAAGGGATCGAGGGCTTGCCGCCGCCGAAGGAGAACGTCTCCTTGGCGGTCATGCTGAGCTTCGCGTCCGGGAGCGGGCGTACGGCCTGTACGACTGCAAACACGATCGCCAGGAGCAGCACGAGCGGCGTCCAGACCTTGAACCGCCGCACGATGGTGCGGGTCGGGGTCTCCGGAGGCGGCGGCGTGTTCGTCAGCTCGGCGAGCAGGTCGAGCGGCGGCTTGGGCGGCAGCGGCTGCTGGGTGGTCCGCTCCGGGGCCTCCGCCTTGGGTGCCTGCGCGGCGGGGGCGGGGGCCGCGGGGGCCTTGGGCGCGCCCTGCGGCGGCGCCTTCCGCTCGGGCGTGGCACGGGGCTCGTCCAGCGGCTTCAGCGCGACGAACTTGCTGGTCCGCTCGGCCTCGGACTCCGGCGCCGCCTTGACGTCGCCGAGCTTGAGCATGGTGGTGGGCTGGTCGACGTCACGGGAGCCGGGGCCGGTGGGCCTGACGGCCTTGAAGACGGCGGTGGCCTGGTCGACGGGCTTGCCGCCGGGCTCGTCGCCCTGGACCTCGGGCTCGGCGTCGGCCGCCTTGCCTGCCTTGCCTGCCCTGTCTGCCTTGGCCGCCTTGTCTGCCTTGGCCGCCTTGTCTGCCTCGCCTGCCTTGGCCGCCTTGTCGTCGGACGGCTTCGCGTCGGCGGACTTCGCGTCAGCGGGCTTCGCGTCAGCGGACTTCGCGTCAGCGGACTTCGCGGTGTCGTCGCCCGCCTCGGCGTCCGCGTCCGCCTCCGGCACGACGCCCTTGAACACCGCCGTCGCCTGGTCCACGGGACGCGCACCGGAATCGGACCCGGACCGGGGCTCGGCGGCGGTGTCAGTGCCCCCGGCCGGCTCCTCGGCCTCGTCCTTCTTCGCCCACGACGGGCGGGTCTTGAACACCGCCGTCGCCGTGTCGACGGGACGCCCGCCCTCGCCGGGACCCCCGTCGCCAGAGGTCTCGACCCGTGACCGATCGGTCCGGAACACGGCGGTGGCCTTGTCGGACTTCGGCGCGTCCGACGCGTCCGCCGCCACCTCGTCGGCGCCCTCGTCCGAGGCCCCGGCCCGCGGCCGGTCGGTCCGGAACACGGCCGTGGCCGTGTCGGACTTCGGCGCGTCCGACGGGTCGGGCGCGCCGCCGGAAGTCGCCTCCGGCTCCGCCGCGGCCTCCCCGGCGCTCTCGTCCGAGGCCCGGTCCGCGGTGTCCGCGGCGCCCTCGTCCGCGGCGTCCGCCGCCTCAGGGGAAACGTCACCTCCGGCCGGAGAGCCGCTCTCGCCCTCGGCGCCCTCGCCACCCTCGGCGCCCTCGCCGCCCTCGGCCTTCGCGTCCGCGGAGGCGACCCACGCCGCCACCGCGTTCCGCAGGCGCGCGTCCCCGGTGACCTCCTTGGCCTTCGGGGGCGTGGGGGGCGAGGCTGCCGCGTCGTCCTCAGAGGCGCCCCCGCCAGAAACCGTCTTCGAACTGTCGGGGTACTCGCCCGCCACCGATTCCTCCTCGTACTCGCCGTACTCGCCGTGCTTCGCCACGCAAACCGGGGCCCGGACCCGCTGTCCGAACCATGTACCAGTGTCCTGTGTGAGGGCTTAACCCCCGTGGTAGACGAGAACGACATACCTACTGGTTCCCGTACGTACCGCCCACGCGCTCTCGACAGACCAATGTGAGAGGGGTCACCCTGTCATTCATCCACGCGGGGAGGCATGGATGGGCAGGAGCCGCAGAACAATTCCGGAGGAGCTTCTGCTGCTCGCTCTGGACCCGGCCACGGGTACCACAGCGCAGCCGCAGTCGCTCGACCTCGGTCTGGCCGGAGCACAGCTAGTGGAGCTGGCGCTGGCCGGACGGATAGCCCCTGACGGGGATCGTATCGCCGTGGTGATGCCACGGCCGACGGGAGATCCGACTCTGGACTCCGCACTGGAGCTGTTGCGCAGGCGCGGCAGCCCGGTGCGCGCGGTCCACTGGATCGGCGGGCCCCGCCTGGGGCTGCGCCAGACCTACCTTTCGCACCTGGAACGGTGCGGCATGGTGCATGCCGTGGCGGGCCAGATGTGCGGGGTGCTGCCGACGACTCGCTACCAGGCGACGGACACGGCGATCAGCCGGGAAATCAGGTCCCGGCTCGACTCGGCGATCCGCACCGGCGTACCGCCGGACCCACGGACCGCGGCGCTCGCCGCGCTGGCCCACGCGGTCGGCCTCGGCAAGCACCTGTATCCGGGCAACGAGGGACGATCGTCCCGCTCCCGGCTGCGGGACCTGATCAGGCACGACCCGATGGGCGGCCTCGTGGCGCACGCCGTGATGGACGTCCAGAACGGCGTGGCGGCGCAGCCGCGCCGCAGCCCCGCGACGGCGGGGCAGGGTGGCACACGGCCGCCCGCACGGACGACGGCGAGGGCGGCGACGGACCCCGGCAGGGTGCCGATGCAGCCGCGCCGGGGTGCGGGAGCCATGGCCCGCGCCGTGGCCCACTGAACGAACCGAACGAACTGCACGAACCGCACGAGCGGCCACGTACGGGGAGAGATCCCCGGGCAGCACAGCACCACGCACCGGCACCGGTACGGACGCCGACACCGGCATCGGTACCGGACCCGTGAGCGCGCGGCCCGCACGGGCTGCCGCCCACGGCACCGCACCACACGCAGCACGCACACCGCACGCAGCACGCACGCACCACCGCACGCAGCACCACCGCGCACCGCGTCACCCGCACCGTGTGACGCACCCGCGCCTCCGCTCCACGAGGCGCGCGCCGCGCAGCCGTGCGGGGCCGGGCGCCGGCCGCACCGGCGCGCGGTCCCGTACGGACGCAATCACCGCACGCGACACGCCTGTTGAGAAGCACCTTCGACGCCGCGGGGCGTCAGCACCCCCACAAGTCCGCCGTTCTGCTGTTTCCCAGCGGCGAGTTGCCCCTTGGTGGCACTCTGCTCCACAGCAGACACGCAATGTAGAGGCATATTTGCCGGAGGTGCACTTCCCGTGGCGTCCAACGTCAATCCCACCGTCAGGCGTCGCCGGCTCGGCCAGGAGCTGCGGCGGCTCCGTGAGCTAAAGGGCATGACGGCGGAGGAGGTGGCGGAGCGCCTGCTCGTCTCGCAGTCGAAGATCAGCCGCCTGGAGAACGGCCGCCGCTCGATCAGCCAGCGCGACGTCCGCGACCTGTGCGGGGTGTACGAGGTCGAGGACCACCGCATCGTCGACTCGCTGATGCAGATGGCCAAGGACTCCCGCCAGCAGGGCTGGTGGCACTCCTTCGGCGACATCCCGTACAGCGTGTACATCGGCCTCGAGACCGACGCCGCGTCGCTGCGCGTCTACGATCCGCAGGTCGTGCCCGGTCTGCTCCAGACCAGGCCGTACGCGGAGGCGCTGATCACCGGCGCGCTCCCGGAGACCCCGCCGACGGACATCGAGAAACGGGTCCAGGTCCGCATGCGCCGCCAGGAGCGCATCGCCGCGCCGGAGAACCCGCTGCGCCTGTGGACCGTCCTCGACGAGTCCGCGCTGCGCCGCGTCGTCGGCACCCGCGCCCTGATGCGCGAGCAGCTGGAGCACCTCGTCGAGCAGTCCCAGCTGCCGCACGTGACGGTGCAGGTGATCCCCTTCGACATGGGCGCGCACCCCGGCCTGAATGGCCAGTACGCGATCCTGGAGTTCCCGGACGCGTCGGATTCCAGCGTCGTCTACATCGAGGGCGTCACCAGCGACCTGTATCTGGAAAAGGCCAATGACGTGCAGCAGTACAGCGTCATGTACGAGCATTTGCGGGCCCAGGCGCTGAACGTCGACCAATCCCGGCAGCTGATCGCGGACATCGCCAAGGACTACGCCCGCTGACATTCGGAAGCACTGCTTCCGAATATCTCGACGGCCGCCCGCCAGCCGCCCGCCGGTCGCCCGACGGCCTCGAAGGCCGCCCGGCCCGGGAAAACGCCGCACCGTACACCGTTGCCGCGCCGGGATGGAAGACCCCTCTGGAATATGCCATCCGGTTGAGTGAACGAACCATCCGCCACTCGATGTTGGCGAGTAGCGTCATTCACGCCAACAGCCCAACGGCGTTGGCGTAGACCGCTCTCCCGCGGGATACCGCAATTCACCAACTGCGCACATCGGAGCAAACATGGCAATCCAGCAAGGCGCGTCGCCCTCGTGGACCAAGTCGTCCTACTCCACCGGGAACGGCGCGTGCGTCGAGGTCAAGTCCCCCGTCCTGCACGCGATTTCCGTGCGGGACTCCAAGGTCACGGACGGCCCGGTCCTCGCCTTCCCGGCCGACTCGTGGAACGCCTTCGTGGGCGAGGTGCGTGAAGGGTCTCACGACCTCGGGTGATACGTGCCAGTGAAGGCAATCGCCGAGACAATCGCATAGCTGCACCCGCAGAGCCCTCTCGACTGGTCCGCCGTCCCGGCCGAGGGGGCTCGGCCTTTGCCCCGGCGCGCTAGCGGAGCTGGTCGACGTACCGGTCCGTGCCCGGCACCGTCGGGATGAACGGGGCCAGCAGCTCCACGCGGCCCAGACCCGAGGCGGCCACGTCCGCCTCGCGCCCCGCGAAGCGCTCCGCCCAGCACGCCCGCGGATCGCACTCCAGGAACCACAGCAGCGTCAGCCTGGTGTCCACGCCCTCGACCTGCTTCACGTACGTCATACGGTCGCCCGGCAGCGGCGTCGGCCGGAAGATCGTGACCAGGGCGGCGGGCGAGTCCCCGAGCGCCCGGGGCAGGTGCCGGGCGCGCAGCCAGTCGAGCAACCGCGCGCGCTCCTCGGGCCCCTCCGCGTCGACGACCTCCAGGACGAGCCCCTGGTACGGGTGGTCGAGGGCGTGCACGTCGCGCGGACCGGCGGCGCCGTCGCGGTACACGGTCGCCGCGTGGTCCTGGAAGGCCGTGAAGACGTGCGTGCGGGCCTGGTGGACGCGGCCGTCGCGGTTGAGGCGCTTGTTGATGGCGACGGTCCACTTCATGTGCTCGGCGTAGCGCCCCTCGGTGATCCAGTACGTCGACAGGTAGCAGCCCGCCGTCACCGGGCTCGCGACGGCGGACTTCTGGGGCACGCGCAGGAGTTGCAGCTCCCGTGTCGCCACCCAGCGCCGGCCCGCGTACATCCAGGGCATCGCCATCGCGCCCGCGTAGTAGTGGTCGTCCTCGTACCAGCGGTTGTACGCGAACTCGTGCCCCGGGTGCGGCTCGACCATGGTGATCAGCGCGTGCCCCGGGCGCACGCCGTACGGCCCGACCGCGGCGAGTTCGCCGTACGCCTCGGCGCGGGCCTTGGTGGAACGGGTGTCGTCGCCCATGCCTCTCCCCTTCTTCCGCGCGGACCCATACTCTGACGCCCCGTCAGACATAAGGCCAGAGCCCGGAGGTCCCGCATGCCGCTGCTCCAGGGAAAGACCGTGATCGTCTCCGGCGTCGGCGCCGGGCTCGGCCATGAGGTGGCCGCGGCCGTCGTGGCCGAGGGCGGCAACGCCGTGCTCGGCGCGCGCACGGAGGCCAACCTCGCCAAGGCCGCGGTCGACGCGGACCCCGGCGGCGCCCGCACCGCGTACCGGCCGACGGACATCACCGACGAGGGGCAGGGCGCGGCGCTCGCGGAACTCGCCGTCGACCGGTTCGGCGGCGTCGACGCGCTGGTGCAGGTCGCGGCGTTCGACAGCCACTTCGGCGGGCTCCAGGACGCGGACTTCACCAGCTGGGCGAGCGTCCTGGACGTGAACCTGCTCGGCTCCCTTCGCATGACCCGGGCGTGTCTGCCCGCCCTGAAGGAGCGCGGCGGCTCGGTGGTCCTGATCGGCACGCAGTCCTCGGTGGCGGCGCCCTCGCAGGTGCGGCAGGCGGCGTACGCGGCCTCGAAGGGCGCGCTGACTTCGGCGATGTACTCCCTCGCGCGCGAGCTGGGCCCCTACCGGATCCGGGTCAACACCGTGCAGCCCGGCTGGATGTGGGGCCCGCAGGTGGAGGCGTACGTGACGCTGACCGCGCGGGCCGGAGGCGTGCCCGAGGCGGAGGTGAAGCGGCGGCTCACCGAGCGCATGGCGCTGCCCGACCTCGCCACGGACGGGGACGTGGCGCAGGCGTGCGTGTTCCTCGCCTCGGACCGGGCCCGGGCCATCACCGGCCAGTCGCTCCTGGTGAACGCGGGAGAGCTGATGCGCTGAGACACCCTGGCCCCCGGCTGCCGCCGGGGGTTTCCCGCACCCTCACTCGGTCACGTACATGAACCAAGGTCGCTGACACGAACGATTTTACTTCCTCTTGACCGTGCGGGCGGTTGTCCGCGCCACACGGCCGAACCGACGATGAGCGGGCCCTTCCCGGCCGTACCCGCGCCGCACGGGTGAACTTCCCAGCAGATCAACGGAGTTGACCGAGTTCACAAGGCGGACCCCGGGAGGGGGATATGAACGGTCTCGACTGGGCCGTGCTCATCGGCTACTTCGGCGTGATGGTCGCGATCGGCGTCTGGTCCCACAAGCGCGTGGACAACGTCAGCGACTTCTTCACCGCCGGCGGCAAGATGCCCTGGTGGCTGTCCGGCATCTCGCACCACATGTCCGGCTACAGCGCCGTGATGTTCACCGGCTACGCCGGAATCGCCTACACGTACGGCGTCACGTCCTTCGTCACCTGGTCCTTCCCCATCGCGCTCGGCATCGCGATCGGCGCCCGCCTCTTCGCGCCGCGCATCAACCGGCTGCGCTCGCGGCTGCACGTGGCCTCGCCCCTCGAATACCTGAAGAACCGCTACAACCTGCCGACCCAGCAGGCGCTCGCCTGGTCCGGCATGCTCCTCAAGATCGTGGACGTGGGCGCGAAGTGGGCGGCGATCGCCACCCTCCTGTCCGTCTTCACCGGGGTCTCCCTGAACCAGGGCATCCTCATCACCGGCGCGGTCACCGCCGTCTACTGCACCATCGGCGGCCTGTGGGCGGACGCCCTGACCGAGCTGGGGCAGTTCGTCATCCAGCTGCTCGCCGGGATCGCGATGTTCGTGGCCGTGGTCGTGGAGCTGGGCGACTACGGCGGCTTCTTCGGCGTATGGGACCGCCCCGAGCTGGACGGCCACGCGAAACCGCTGGTCGGCCCGTACGGCACGGTCTTCCTGCTCGCCTTCGTCTTCATCAAGCTCTTCGAGTACAACGGCGGCATGCTCAACCAGGCCCAGCGCTACATGGCCACGGCCAACGCCCGCGAGGCCACACGGTCCGCGCGGCTCTCCGCCGTGCTGTGGCTGGTGTGGCCGCTGGTGCTGTTCTTCCCCATGTGGATGTCGCCGCTCCTCGTCGACGCGACGAAGCCCGACGGCTCGGACTCGTACGCCCTGATGACGGAACAGCTCCTTCCGCACGGCCTGTTGGGCCTGGTCATCGTGGGGTTCTTCTCCCACACCATGGCGATGTGCTCCTCCGACGCCAACGCCATCGCGGCCGTCTTCACCCGGGACGTGGCACCGGTCCTGTCGAGGAGGGCGCGGCGGTGGACCGACCACGCCGGGCTCGTCGCGGCCCGCCTGACCACGGTCGTCTTCCTCGGCCTCTCCATGGCGGTGGCCACCCAGGTCAACTCCCCCACCTTCGACGACATCATCACCGTCGTCATCAAGTGGGTCGCCGGACTCATGGGCCCCATCGCCATCCCGATGATGCTCGGCCTGCTGCGCGCCTTCCGCCGCTCGGGCCCCACGGCGGCGCTCACCAGCTGGGGCCTGGGCCTCTTCGCGTTCTGGCTGGTCAACTACCCCATCCACTGGAACGTCGACGGCGGGGTGCCCCTCCAGTACCAGGTGTCCGTACCGCTGGCGGTGTCGCTCGTCCTGTACGTGGTCATCGGCTGGGTGAAGCCGGAGGACACGCCTGAGCGCGACGCGCTGATCGAACGGATCAACACGGACGGCGACGGCTCCGCCGCCGCCCTTCCCCTGCCGGGGCAGGCTGAGGCCGCGCCTTCCAAGCCGGGTCCCTAGCGGGCGTCTCTTCGTCTGCGGGCTTGTTGTGGCTGGTCGCGCAGTTCCCCGCGCCCCTGCGGGGCGCCCCCTGTCACGCCCTCGGATATCTCGCCAGCCAGCCCGGGGCCGCGCCCGCCGGGCTGTGGAGGGCCGGGCCCTGGGTCATCTCCATGGCGAAGTCGTCCGCCAGTTCCAGGACGGTGGCGCGGCCCTCCAGTTCGGTGAGCCAGCCGGGCGGCAGGGCGGTCTCGCCGTGCAGCGCGCCGAGCAGCGCCCCGCACAGCGCGCCCGCCGCCGTGGAGGACGCGCCGTGGTTGACGGCGAGCCTGAGGCCGTGGCGGACGTCCTCCCCGACGAGGGCGCAGTACACGGCGGCGGCGAGCACGCCCTCCGCCTCGCCGTCGCCGAGCAGCTCCTCCACGCGGGCCGCGTTCGGCATGCCCTGCCGTACGGCGCCGAGCGCGTGCCGAAGCCCGTCGGTGACGGCCTGGTGGCCCGGCCGCGCGGCGAGCAGCGAGAGCGCCCGCTGCACGGCGCCGTCGAGGGACTCCCCGCGGGCGAGCCCGTGCACGAGCACGGCGTGCGCGCCCGCGGCGAGGTAGGCCGTGGGGTGTCCGTGCGTCTGCACGGCGCACTCCACGGCGAGCTGGAGCACGAGCTGCGGCTCCCAGCCCACGAGCAGCCCGAAGGGCGCCGACCTGACGGCGGCCTCCGCCCCGCGCTCGCCCGGGTTCTTGGGCACGTCGAGCGTGCCCATGCGGTCGTCGGCGAGCCCGGTGAGGCAGGCCCTGGCGGGCCCGCGGCGCGAGTACAGCCACTCCTCACGGGCCAGCCAGCCGTCCTCCTCGCGCCGCTCGTCGGGCCCCCAGTCGCGCTGGGTCACGGCCCACCGCCGGTAGGCCCGGTGCAGATCGGTCGGCGGGTGCCAGGCGCCCGTGTCGCGCCGCACCTGGGCCCGTATCAGGCCGTCCACGGTGAAGAGCGACAGCTGCGTGGCGGCGGTCACGGCGCCGCGTCTGCCGTGCTCGGCGACGAGTTCGGTGAGGCCCTCTGCGCCGTGCGCGGCCCGGATCTCCGCCAGGCTCAAGCCGTCGACGGGCGCCCCGAGCGCGTCCCCGACGGCGGCCGCGAGCAGCGTGCCGCGGACCCGGCTGCGGAAGTCCTGCTGCTCGGTGCGGCCCCACACCCCGGTGGCTGCTACGGCACTCACCGAACCCCCTTTCCCGTGCCTCGCCGTCCGACTCCGCAGCACTGTAATCGAACGGGAACGGTGGGTTCAGGGGGCAAGTGGTTTGTGCGGAAGGTGCGCTTTCCCTAGTTCCCGTCGGGGGTTGGGCGGTGTTCGACGTATTCGACGACCGTGCCGTCGGGGTGCCGCACGGTGAAGCCGGTGCCCGTCGGGACGCGGTGCGGCGGATCGAGGATCTCCGTGCCCTCCTCGGTCGCGAGCCGGGCCAGGTACTTCTCCGCGGAGTCGATGATCAGCGTGCCGTCCGTGGCCCGGAACGGCGCGAGCGTCTCCTCGTCGCCCTCGACGAGCAGGAAGCTCCCGACGACGGCGAGCGCGAGGCGCTTCTGCGGATACGTGAACCGCATGTCCCGCTCCACGCCGAGCAGCCGCTCGTAGAAGGCGGTGACGGACTCCAGGGTCCCCGTCGGGGTGTAGACGCGGATGAGGGTGCGGGGGCCGGCGAAGCTGGTGGAGTCGTTGGTGCGGCGCCAGACGGTGGGGGTGAGGTCGGTGTGCGTCTCGGTGGTCATGGGGCAACCCTCGCGGCGGGAATGGGGGGCAGCCAGGGGGGTGTTGATGGGGTGAGTGGAGGTAACAGGATGGCGGAGGGCGTGTCGAGCCCGGCGGCCCCGGCGCAGGGCCCGGCGACGACCGGGGTGACGGACCCGGCTCTGCTCCGCCGTGAGTTGGGCGGCTTCCTGCGCGCTCATCGCGAGCGCGTGGCCCCGGCCGACGTGGGGCTCCCGGTCACCGCCCGGCGTCGCACGTCCGGGCTGCGCCGGGAGGAGGTCGCGACGCTGTCCGGCGTGTCGGTGGCCTGGTACACCTGGCTGGAGCAGGGCCGCGTCGACACCTCGCGGCAGGTCCTGGACGCGGTGGCGCGGACCCTGCGCCTGGACGCCGCGGCGCACCGCCACGCCCTCACCCTGGCGGGCTACGCCCCCTTCGACGCGGCCCCCGCCGCGGTGCCCGACTACCGGCCCATGCTCAACAGTTGGCCCACCCCGGCGGCGCTCCTCGACCCGGCCCTGGACCTGCGCGCCTGGAACGAGCCGTACGCGGCGCTCTGGCCCGACCCCGCCCGCGTCCCCGCCGACCGCCGCAACCTGCTGCTGCTCCTGGCCACCGACCCCGGCCACCAGCACGTCCTGCCCGCCTGGCAGCCGCTGGCCGTGGACCTGTACCGCCACTTCCGCACCCGCGCGGACCGCGAGCCCGCGCCGTCCCGCAGCCACGAGGTGACCGCCCTGCTGCGCGCCGAGCGCCCCGAACTCGACGCCTGGTGGGCCTGCCGCTCGGTCGCCGACTTCACGCCCCGCACCGCGACCCTCACCACCCCCGACGGCGGCACGCGCCCGTACGAGATGACCCTGCTCCTGGCACCGGAGCCGCGGGGCTCGGCCATCCTGGTCCAGACACCGTCCGCCACGGCCCCGTCGTGCCCTCGCGGTACGCTGCTCGCAGGGTGACGTAAGGACCTGTCCGGCCGGACGGAGGTACGAGGTGAGCGCTCAGCCCGTCGAGCCGACGCCTCAGGGGGCCTATTACCAGCTGCGCGACCTGGCCGACGACTTCGCCGACGCGGCGGAACGGCGCGGCGAGCGCGTGCGAGCCGAGATCACGGCCAACAGGATCGACATCGTCATGATGAGTCCGACCAAACGGCACGGCCGCATCGTCAGCCTGCTCATCAGGCAGATCGAGGACCAGGACGAGAACGCCGTGACCATGGCGGAAACCAAGATCGAGCATCCTGGGCTCGGCTTCTACCGGACCGCCGACCTGGTCGTGATGTCCCAGGACGCCTACGAGGCCTCGGACGACGACGCGCCCGCGTTCGCCCCGGACGTGGACCTCGCCGTCGAGGTCGTCTCCAAATCCAGCCCCGAGAACGACTACATCAAGAAGCTGCGGGACTACCCGCGCATGGGCGTGCCCTGCTATGTGATCGTGGATCCGCGCGACGGCACGGTCAGCGTGCACAGCGCCCCGGGCACCATCGGCGGGCAGCCCCAGTACCGCGACCACGCGCGGCATGTGTTCGGGGACAAGGTGCGGATGGGCCAGTGGGTGGTCGACACGGTGGGCTTTCCCCGCCGCCGCGCCGAGCGGACCTGATGGCCTGGGGCGCCGGACCCTGAGATCCGTCAGGGTGTTCCCTGATCTTCGGGTCCGGCCGTTGCTCGGGCGGGCGGCGCGCGAGCACACTGGACGCATGGCAGATACAAGCACCGGGGCCGTGGACGGTGTCGCGCCCCGCCGCGTGGCGGCGTCCGAGCTGCGGGTGTCGCACCGGGAGCGGGACCAGGCGGTGGAGATCCTCCGGGTGGCGGCGGGTGACGGCCGGCTGACGGCCGCCGAGCTGGACGAGCGCGTGGAGGCGGCGCTCGCGGCCAGGACCGTCGGCGACCTCCGCGATCTGACGGCGGACCTGCCGTGGGAAGGCCTGCCGCCGCAGCCGCGTGACGTGATCCGGATCGACCAGCGCTTCGGGGAGGGCAGGCGCACGGGCCGATGGCAGGTGCCGCGCCGGATGGAGGTGCGGCTGATGTTCACGGACCTGAAGCTGGACTTCACCGAGGCCGTGCTCACGCACAGCACCCTGGACATCGCGGTGGACCTGCGGATCGGCGGGAATCTGACGCTGATCACGCCGCCGGGCGTCCTCGTCGACGCGGACGGGATCACCAAGAGCCGGGGCGAGGTCAAACTGCCCCCGGTCCCGGGCCCGGAGACCCCGATACGCCTGCGCGTCCTGCTGTCCGGCACGTCGACCGGCGGCGACATCGTGGCCCGCCCGCCCCGCCGCCCGCCCTGGCGCCGCCGCGCCGCCACCACCTGAGCCGGGGCTTCCGCTTCTCCTCGTTCAGAGTCGTGCAACCCTCGCGCCACCTCGGCTGTCTCCTCTCTGTCGGTCCTTGATCAAAAGGGCCACCTCAGCCACAGGAGGAACAGTGCGTCGCTCCCTTGTCGTCGCCATCGCGGCCGCCACCCTCGCCGCGCCGCTGGCAACGGGCGCCGGCACCGCGTCCGCCGCTCCCGGGACGAAGGCGGCCAAGGCCCCGGCCGTCGACTTCAACAAGGACGGGTACGCCGACCTGGCGCTCGGAGCGGCGCACGCGACGGTCGGCGGGAAGCAGGAAGCCGGGTACGTGGCCGTGGTGTACGGGTCGAAGGGCGGCGCCGACCAGGCACGCCGGAAGGTCGTCGACCGGTCCAGCGCGGGGGTGCCCGGGGGCGTCAGCAAGTACGGGGCCTTCGGCCGCGAGCTGACCGCCGCCGACCTCGACGGGGACGGCTACACCGACCTGGTCGTCGGCGCCGGCACGGGCGGCACCGTGGTGCTGTGGGGCTCCGCCGCCGGGCTCACGGACGCGGCCGCCCGACTGCCGGGCGCGGTCGGCTCCCTGGCCGTCGGCGACTTCGACGGCGACGGGCACCGCGACCTGGTGACGCATGATGAAAAGGCCACGCCCGAGAGCGGCCCCCCCGGCATGACCGTCTCGTACGGGCCGTTCACGCGCGGCGGCGAGGCGGCCAGGAAGGACGACATCGGGTTCGAATGGTTTCCCGACCTGGACGGGTTCGTCGCGGGCGACATGGACGGCGACGGCGTCGACGACCTCGTCACCAGCCACAGCTTTGAGGACCGGGCGTTCGTCAGCCGCTTCTGGAAGGGCGGCGCGTCCGGCCTCGGCCACACGTCCAAGGATCTCAAGGCCTCCGTGGGCGGCGCCGTCGCGGACGTGGACGGCGACGGCTACGGCGACTTCGTCACCCGCGACAACGGCCCCTTCGACGACGACAACGAGCGTGACAAGGGCACCGTCCGCGTCGACTACGGCAGCAAGAACGGGCCCGCCGCCACCCGCACCGTGAAGATCACCCAGGACAGCCCGGGCGTCCCGGGCGTGGGTGAGGACGGCGACCAGTTCGGCGCCTCGATCAGCGCGGGCGACGTCAACGGCGACGGCTACGCCGACATCGCCGTCGGCATCCCCGGCGAGGATGTCACCACCTCGACTGGAAAGAACGTTCTGGACAGTGGCAGCACAGTAATCCTCAAGGGCGCCAAGAGCGGCCTCAGCGGCACGGGCGCGCAGGCCTTCACCCAGTCCACGGCCGCCGTGCCCGGCGCCTCCGAGAAGGGCGACAAGTTCGGCGCCGGCATCCTGCTGTCGGACCTCAACGGCGACAAGAAGGCCGACCTGACCGTCACCGCGCCCTGGGAGGACGGCACGTACCAGGACTCCGGCGCCGCCTGGGTGTTCAAGGGCGCCGCCACCGGCGTGACGACGGCCGGGATCACGTCCTTCGGCCCGGCCGCGCTCGGCGCCCCGGAGAAGGACGCCCGCCTGGGCGAGCGCCTCGCGCGCTAGGGCCCGTACGCACCACAACGAAAACCGCACGCACACGACACACACCCCAGGAGAAACAGTGCGCCGCTCCCTCATCGCAGCCGTCGCGGCGGCCGCGGTCGCCGCACCGCTCGTACTCACCGCGACGGGCACCGCGTCCGCGGCGCCCAGGCCCCCCAAGGCGCCGGTGACGGACTTCAACAAGGACGGGTACGCCGACCTCGCGTTCGGCGCCGCGTACGGCTCGGCCGGGGACAAGAAGGGCGCCGGATACGTCGCCGTCGTGTACGGGTCCAAGAACGGGCCCGACCGCGCGCACCCGCGCATCATCGACCGCACCACGCCGGGCGTCCCCGGTGACGCCCGTGAGGACGACCAGTTCGGCGGCGAACTGGTCGTCGGCGACTTCGACAAGGACGGCTACACCGACCTCGTCGTCGGCGGGCACCCCATGACCAAGGCGGTCCTCCTGCGGGGCTCCGCCGCGGGTCTGACCGGGGCCTCCGGCGAAGTCCCCAACGGGGCCTACGGCAACATCACGGCCGGGGACTTCGACGGCGACGGGAACCGCGACCTGGTGAGCGAGGTCTACCCGGCGCACGACGACGACCAGGCGACCCTGACCGTCTCCTACGGCCCGTTCACGGCCCAGGGCAAGCCGGCCAGGAAGAAGGCCGTGCGCGTCCCGACGGAGCCGGGGCTCCTGGATCTGGTGGCCGGGGACCTGAACGGCGACGGCGTAGACGACCTAGTCACCAGCGACGGCGACGAGGACGGGCCGTTCGCCAGCCGCTTCTGGAAGGGGACGAGGAACGGCCTCAGCGGCACCTCGTCGAAGGCCCTCAAGCCTTCCCGTGGAGGCGTCGTCGCGGACGTGGACGGCGACGGCTACGGCGACTTCGTGACCCGCGCGGTCAGCGGCGACGGCGAGGTGCAGTCCGACGACGCGGGCACCGTCCGCGTCGACTACGGCAGCAAGAACGGGCCCGCCGCCACCCGTACCAAGAAGATCACCCAGGACAGCCCGGGCGTGCCCGGTGCGGGCGAGCGGGGCGGCCCCGTCCCCGGCGCGGACGGCGAGTACCACCGCGGTGACCAGTTCGGCTCCGACCTCGCCGCGGCCGACGTCAACGGCGACGGCTACGCGGACATCGCGGTGGGCGTCCCCGGCGAGGACGTCAAGGCGGGTGCCGCGGAGGCTTACGACGCGGGCAGCGTCGTCCTCCTGAAGGGCGCCAAGAGCGGCCTCAGCGGCACGGGGGCGCAGGCCTTCACCCAGTCCACGGCCGCGGTGCCCGGCGTATCCGAGACGGGTGACGCCTTCGGCGCCCGCGTCCTGCTCTCCGACGCCGACGGTGACAAGAAGGCCGACCTGACCGTCACCGCGCCCCTGGAGGACACCACCGTGCAGGACGTGGGCGCGGCCTGGGTCCTCAAGGGCACGAAGTCCGGCCTGACGGCCTCCGGCAGCACGTCCTTCGGCCCGAACGCCCTCGGCGCCGCGACCGAGCGCGCCTACTTCGGGGCGAACCTGGGCCGCTGACGCCCTCCGGCCCAACCGGCGCGCGCGGCGAGGACGGCGCGTACGAGGCCTCGGAGGGTTACGCGTCCAGGACCGGCAGGAGTTCCGGCAGGTGGCCGTCCGACGCGGCGGCCGCCCGGACGCGTTCCTCGGGGACCTCCCCGTACAGGGTGGTGCGGGGCTTGGCGGGGCGGCCCGCGGCCTCGGCGATGGCGACGAGGTCCTTCACGGAGCGGTACGAGCCGTACCCGGAGCCCGCCATGCGGGAGATGGTCTCCTCCATCAGCGTGCCGCCCAGGTCGTTGGCGCCGGAGCGCAGCATCTCCGCGGCCCCCTCGGCGCCGAGCTTCACCCAACTGGTCTGGATGTTGGGGATGTGGGGGTGCAGCAGGAGCCGCGCCATCGCCGTCACCGCGCGGTTGTCGCGGGTGGTGGGGCCGGGCCGGGCGATGCCCGCGAGATAGACGGGGGCGTTCGTGTGGATGAAGGGCAGTGTCACGAACTCCGTGAAGCCGCCCGTCTCCTGCTGGATCGCGGCGAGCGTGCGGAAGTGGCCGAGCCAGTGCCGGGGCTGGTCCACATGCCCGTACATCATCGTGGACGAGGACCGCAGGCCCACCTCGTGGGCGGTCTTGATGACCTCGATCCACGTCGCCGCGGGGAGCTTGCCCTTGGTCAGGATCCAGCGGACCTCGTCGTCGAGGATCTCGGCGGCCGTGCCGGGGACGGAGTCGAGGCCGGACTCCTTGGCGCGCTGGAGCCACTCGCGGATCGAAAGGCCGGTGCGGGTCGCGCCGTTGACGACCTCCATCGGTGAGAAGGCGTGCACGTGCAGGCCGGGCACCCGCTCCTTCACGGCCGAAGCGATGTCGAAGTAGGCCGTGCCGGGCAGGTCGGGGTGGATGCCGCCCTGCATGCAGACCTCCACCGCGCCGACGTCCCACGCCTGGGCCGCGCGGTCGGCGACCTGCGACAGGGACAGGGTGTAGGCGTCGGCGTCGGTGCGGCGCTGCGCGAAGGCGCAGAAGCGGCAGCCGGTGTAGCAGACGTTCGTGAAGTTGATGTTCCGGGTGACGACGTACGTGACGTCGTCGCCGGCCACGGACTTGCGGACCTCGTCCGCGACCGAGCAGAGCGCGTCGAGGGCGGGCCCGTCCGCGTGCAGCAGGACGAGGGCCTCCTCGTCGGTGAGGCGGGTCGGGTCGTCGGCGGCCGTGGCGAGGGCGGAGCGGACGTCGCCGTCGAGGCGCGAGGGCACCATGCCGGGCGCGGCCTGCTCGCGCAGCGCCTCCCAGTCGCCGTACACCTCGTCGAAGTCGTCGCGCCGGTCGGCGGTGCGGCCTTCCGTGTCGATGGTGCGGTGCAGGTCGGTGCGGCCGGAGGAGGCCACGTACCCCTCGTCGGGCTCCTGCCAGGGCCGGCCGCGGACCGGGGCGTCCGGGTTCGCGAGGCCCGACTCCAAGGCCAGCGCGTCCACGTGCGGGCGAAGGCGCGGGTCGAGCCACGGCTCGCCCCGCCGCACGAACTCGGGGTAGACGCACAGGCGCTCGCGCAGCTCGAAGCCCTCGGCCGCCGACCGCTCGGCGAGCGCCTCGATCTGCGGCCACGGCTGCTCCGGGTTGACGTGGTCGATGGTGAGCGGCGACACCCCGCCCCAGTCGTCGACGCCGGCGCGGATGAGGCGGCCGTACTCGCCGTCGACGAGGTTCGGCGGGGCCTGGAGGCAGCCGGAGGGGCCCATGATGTGCCGGGCGACGGCGACCGTGGCGACCAGGTCGTCGATCTCGGCGTCGGGCATGCCGCGCATCGCCGTGTCCGGCTTGGCGCGGAAGTTCTGGATGATCAGTTCCTGGACGCCGTGGTACGAGCGGGACACGCGGCGCAGCGCGAAGAGGGACTCGGCGCGCTCCTCGTACGTCTCGCCGATGCCGATGAGCAGCCCGCTGGTGAAGGGAACGGATGAGCGGCCCGCGTCCTGAAGGACGCGCAGGCGGACGGCCGGTTCCTTGTCGGGCGAGCCGTGGTGCGGGCCGCCGGGCTCGGACCACAGCCGCTCGGCCGTCGTCTCCAGCATCATGCCCATCGAAGGCGCCACCGGCTTCAGGCGCTGGAAGTCGGTCCACGACAGCACCCCGGGGTTGAGGTGGGGCAGCAGGCCCGTCTCCTCCAGGATGCGGATCGATATGGCCCGTACGTAGGCGATCGTGTCGTCGTAGCCGTGCGCGTCCAGCCACTCGCGGGCCTCGGGCCAGCGGTCCTCGGGCTTGTCGCCGAGGGTGATGAGGGCTTCCTTGCAGCCGAGCGCCGCGCCCTTGCGGGCGATGTCCAGGACCTCGTCGGGGGACATGAACATGCCGTGCCCGGCCCTGCGCAGCTTGCCCGGCACGGTGACGAACGTGCAGTAGTGACACTTGTCCCGGCACAGCCGCGTCAGCGGGATGAACACGCTCTTCGAGTACGTGATGACCCCGGCGCGGCCCGCCGCCTCCAGGCCCGCGTCCCGCACCCGGGCCGCCGAAGCCGCCAGGTCCTCCAGGTCGGCGCCGCGCGCCTGGAGAAGCACGGCGGCCTCCGCGACGTCCAGCGCGACGCCGTCCCGCGCCCGCCTCAGGGCCCGCCGCATGGCGTTGGCTGTGGGGGGTCCGGCCTCGGGGGACTGTGCGCTGTTGGTCATGCCCTTGAGCATACGAGCGGCACCACGTGACACCTACAGACACTTCCGCCAGGTCGGGGCGTTCTCCCGGGCGGGCGCGGCGCGGCTCCGGCGCGCCCGCGCCGCCGCCGGGCGGAAACCTGTCGATTCCCTTCCCTTACAGGGGAGTTCACGGCTGAATACCAGAGTTGCACGCACCACTCATGTCTCGTCACCACCGTCGCCACCGACTCCGGGAGCCATCATGTGCGAGGACGAACGCCACCTGAACAGACGGGCGCTGCTCGTGACGGGGGCGGCCACCGCCCTTACGCTCGGAACCGTGAGCTTCGCGGACGACGCGGGGGCCGCCGAGCGGCGGTCCGGCAAGGAGACGAAGACCGTCCGGGGCACGCTGCCCGTCGGCGCGCCGGACTTCGTCTACCTGCCGGTGGACGTGCCGCGCGGCGTACGCGAGATCCACGTCGCCTACACGTACGAGAAGCCGCCCGTCCCCGCGGGCACCGTCGGCAACGCCCTGGACATCGGCATCTTCGACGAACGCGGCACGGACCTCGGCGGCAAGGGCTTCCGGGGCTGGTCGGGCGGCGCCCGCACGGAGTTCTTCGTACGCGCCGACGACGCGACCCCCGGCTACCTCCCGGGCCCGGTGCGCGCGGGCCGCTGGCACATCGCGCTCGGTCCCTACACCGTGGCCCCGCAGGGCCTTCCGTACGAGGTGACCATCACCCTCACCTACGGGGCGCCCGGCCGCACCCCGAAGCCGAAGTACCCGCCGGAGCGGGCCAGGGGGCGGGGCCGCGCCTGGTACCGGGGCGACTGCCATCTGCACACCTGGTACTCGGACGGGCGCCGCACCCCCGCCGAGATCGGGGCGCTCGCCCGGGCGGCGGGCCTGGACTTCGTCAACACCTCCGAGCACAACACCCACTCCGCCCACGCCCACTGGTCCGAGGTGGCCGGTGACGATCTCCTGGTCCTCCTCGGCGAGGAGATCACCACCCGCAACGGCCATGTCCTGGCGATCGGCACGGAGCCGGGCACCTTCGTCGACTGGCGCTACCGTGCCCGCGACAACCGCTTCGGCCACTACGCCCGTGCCGTCCGCCGCGCCGGTGGCCTCGTGGTGCCCGCCCATCCGCACGCCACCTGCGTCGGCTGCAACTGGAAGTTCGGCTTCGGTGAGGCGGACGCGGTCGAGGTGTGGAACGGCGCCTACTCGCCCGAGGACGAGGTCGCGCTCTCCGAGTGGGACAACGCCCTGGTGGCGGCGGCGCGTGGCGGGCGCCGCTGGACGCCCGCGATGGGCAACAGCGACGCCCACCGCGACCCGGACCCGGTGGGCCGCCCGCAGACCGTCGTCCTCGCCGACGACCTGACCCGCGAGGCCGTCCAGGAGGGCCTACGCGCGGGCCGCTCCTACATCGCCGAGGCCAGGGAGGTCGAGCTGGCCTTCTCCGCGAGCGGCGGCAAGGGCCGGCACGCGGGCATCGGCGAACGCCTCCGCGTGGACGCCGACACCCCGGTGACCGTACGCCTGGACGTCAAGGGCGCCCCCGGCTGCGTCATCCGCTTCGTCACGGACCAGGGCGTCCTGCACACGACCCCACCCCTCCCCGACACGGGCACCGGCTCCGCCGAATGGCACACCACCCCCTCATACGCGGCCTACGTACGCGCCGAGGTACGCAAACCCCACCCCGCCCCACCCCTCCCGGGCCCCATGCGAGCCCTGACGAACCCGATCTTCCTGGGCCGCTGACCGGCACGCGGGCGGGGGCCGTGCACAGCACCCCCCGCCCGCCCGCCGAGCGTCAGCCGCCGTCTGCCCGGAACAGTTCCTCAGCCGACTCGACCGTCAGCGCACGGCCGAACCAGAGCCGGAGAATGTCCAGGTCACTACACCCCATGACACGCTCCCTCACCGCCCCCGAAACAGCCACGCCCCGCCCCTCAAGCACCTGAAGCACCGCCTGAGCCCGCTCCTCCGCACGGCCCTGCTCGCGTCCTTCCTCGCGTCCTTCCTCGCGCCCCTCCGCGCGCAGCTTCATCGACGTCTCCGACCGGAAGAAGGAGAGGGGGACGGTCATGAGCTTCCTCCATGTCTCAAGGGCGATGGGGCTGTTGGCCAGGCCTTGTTCAGTGAGTTCGGAGAAGATCTCCGCGTTTTCGAGGTCGATTTCCTTCAGCGCGAAAGCGAGAGCTTTCAGTATGGCATTGGCATTCGGGTCCTTTCCATGGGTGATCGCGGAGAGGGTGGCGAGCGGAATGTCCTTGGCGGCCGACTCGACGTCGGTGATCACCGGCACGTTGTGCGGGCCGAGGACGAGGGGGCGGATCGTGAGCATGGGCCAGTTGTCCGGGCCGATGCTGAAGGGGCCCGATGCCCACAGCGCGGTGGTCTTGTCCTGGCAGGTGACGAGCAGGACGGTCGGGAGCTGGTACTTCGCGTGGAGGAACGAGGTGTAATAGGCCCAGCTCGCGGGCTTGGCGGACTCCTTGCGGCCCTGCGCCTCCACGGCGACGAGATAGCTCCCCTGCTTCTCCGTGTCGAAGCGCAGGAGCGTGTCCACACGCCGCTCCAGGGGAGCCGTCTCGGTCAGGTCGTTGGGTAACAGGGATACCGCGATCGGCTCCGGAAAAGGCAGATCGAGCGCGCGGAACGCACGGCCGAAGACGCCGGGTTCCTTCTGGAAGATCCGGTGCATCGCTTCATGTGATGAACTCACCATGCGGGAAACGCTAGGCCCGCGACCGGCAATTGCCCCCGGAAAATGCCTCCCTTCCCTCGAACGTGTGCGTCATGCTCAGCTCACTTCTTGGCCACCGGCACCACCCGTACGTTGAAGACATGGGTCTCCAGGGCTCCCATGAGGGCCACGAACATGTGGGCGAAGTGTTCCTGGGCGCGGGCCGTTTCGATGCCGCCCAGGTCCAGGTGGGTGGTGGTGGGCCAGCCGAGGTCGGTGAGGAGGGTGCTGGTGACGGCCTTGGCGGTGGGGTCGTCGCCGGAGAGGAAGACCGTGCTGTCGCCGGCCAGGTCGCCGGGCGCGACCATGGTGACCGAGTCCATCGTGGAGAGGGTCTTGACGACCCGGGCCGCGGGGAAGGCCCGCTGGATCTCCTCGCCGAGGGACAGATCGGGGTGGGTGAGGACGAAGCCGTGGGGCTCGATGGTGTAGCCCACGGCGATGTCGACGAGCACCTTGCCGTCGAGGACGTCGGCGCCTGCGGCGCGCAGCAGGGCCACGGAGTCCGCGCCGGGCGTCGCGTTCACGACCACCTCCGCGCCGTCCGCCGCCTCCCGCACCCCGACGAGCGGAAGGCCAAGCTCCGCGCCGGTCTCCTTCCTGGCCCCGGGGTCACGCGAGCCGAGCACCACCTCGTGTCCCGCGGCGGCCCACGCCTTGGCGAGGGCGCGGCCGACGTTTCCGGTTCCGATCACTCCAAGTCTCATGCGGTGAAAGTTAATTGGGGCCCGGGGTGGCTCGTATCCGTCGTCGGGACCAGGTGGGGACCACGGTGGGCCTAGTCCCCCGGTCCCGTACGCCCGTGCTCATCCGGCCCAGACCACCGCCTGCGTCTCGCTGTAGGCGGCCAGCGCGTACGAGCCGCAGTCGCGGCCCACCCCGCTGGCCTTGAAGCCGCCGAAGGGGGCCTCCATGTTGCGGGCGATCGTGTTCACGCCGACGCCGCCCGAACGCAGCCGCCGCGCGACGCGGAAGGCGCGGGCCACGTCCGCCGACCAGACGTAGGAGAGCAGGCCGTAGTCGCTGTCGTCGGCGAGGTCCACCGCCGTGTCCTCGTCGCCGTCGAAGGGGACGACCACGACGACCGGGCCGAAGATCTCCTCGCGGACCACGCGCATGCCGGGGGCGCAGTCGGCGAGGAGCGTCGGGGTGACGTAGAAGCCGGGGCCCGGCGGTCGCGTGCCGCCGGTGATCAGGCGTGCGCCCTCCTTGCGGGCAAGGTCCACGTAACCCTCGACGCGGTCCCGGTGCGCCGCCGAGATGACCGGGCCCACGACCGTGCCCTTGGCCCGCGGGTCGCCGACCTTCAGGTACGACGCGTAGGCCGTCAGCTTCTCCAGGAGCGGGTCGTACACCTCGCGCTGGACGAGCACCCGGGTCGGCGCCGTGCAGATCTGGCCGCTGTAGAAGGAGAACGTGGTGCCGATCCCGGCGACCGCCGCGTCCAGGTCCGCGTCCGCGAAGACGACCGCCGCGCCCTTGCCGCCCAGCTCCATGAGCTGCCGCTTCATGCCGCGCCCGCACACCTCGCCGATGCGCCGGCCCACGGCGGTGGAGCCGGTGAAGCTCACCATGTCGACGTCGGCGGCCGCCACGGCCGCCTCGCC
This sequence comes from Streptomyces sp. NPDC045778, assembly GCF_056431945.1. Taxonomy (NCBI): domain Bacteria; kingdom Bacillati; phylum Actinomycetota; class Actinomycetes; order Kitasatosporales; family Streptomycetaceae; genus Streptomyces; species Streptomyces sp. NPDC045778. The sequence goes on along the minus strand of NZ_JBWKJZ010000022.1, from coordinate 143,715 downwards.
GACCGCGGCGGAGGTACCGCTGACGACGTTCACCACGCCGGGCGGCGCCCCCGCCTCGGCCAGGGCCGCGGCCATCCGGTAGACGGACAGCGGGTCCTGGGGGGCCGGCTTGACGAGGACGGTGTTGCCCATCGCCAGGGCAGGGGCGACCTTGCCCACCGCGTTGGCCCAGGGGTTGTTGTACGAGGTGACGCAGGTGACGACCCCGACCGCCTGGCGGATCGCCACGGCGCCGACGGCGGCGGCGCGGCCCAGCGGTCCCGCCTCGTTGACCTGCGGCGGCAGGGCCGTCTCGACGGGTTCGAGCGCCCCCTTCGCGTACCGCCTGAAGCGGGCGGCGGCGACCGCGACCTGCATGCCGCGCGCCGTCGCCGTCGTCGCGCCGGTCTCCGCCTGGGCGAGGGCGGCGAGCGCGTCGAAGTCCCGCTCGAGGATCCCGGCGGCCCGGTCAAGGACGGCCGCGCGCTCCTCGGGGGCCGTGCGCGACCACGGCCCGAAGGCCTCCCGGGCCGCCGCGGCGGCCTGCCTCGCCTGCGCGGGGCTCGCCTCGGGCGCCCGGCCCACGACGTCCTCGGTCGCCGGGTCGAGCACGTCGTAGTGGCCGCCGTCGGGCTCGATCCGGTCGCCGCCGATGAACAGGCTTTCCGTGAGGGTCACTTGGTGGCCACCGTCCGTGTGTCGCGGCCCGACCTGAGGACCCGGCCCGGCACCGCGCCCGTCACCACGTCGTCGCGGATCGCCTCGACGCCGTTGACCCACACGGCCCGTACGCCGAGGGCCTTGGAGTCCAGGCGCGGGCTGTCCCCGGGCAGGTCGTGCACGAGGGTCGCGGCGCCCGCGGCGACGGTCTCCGGGTCGAAGAGGACGAGGTCGGCGTGGTAACCCTCGGCGACGCGCCCGCGCCCGCGCAGGCCGAAGAGGCGCGCCGGTTCGTCCGTGAGCATCCGCACCGCCCGCTCCAGGCCGACCAGCTTGCGGCCGCGCAGACAGTCGCCGAGGAACCGCGTCGTGTACGGGGCCCCGCACATGCGGTCCAGGTGCGCCCCGGCGTCGGAGCCGCCGAGCAGGACGTCCTCGTGCTCCCAGGTCTCGGCGCGCAGGGCCCACGATGCGGGGTCGTTGTCGGTCGGCATGGGCCACAGGACGGTCCGCATGCGGTCGTTGGCGCAGATGTCGACCAGGCACGCGAAGGGCTCCTGGCCGCGCTCGGCGGCGATGTCGCCGACGACCCGGCCCGCGAGCCCGGCGTTGGCGTCGGAGTAGGTGTCTCCGATGACGTACCGGTCGAAGTGCGTGAGGCGCCGGAAGACGCCCGCCTCCTCGCCGGTGGCGCGCCGCAGCATCGCCGCGCGCACGTCCGGGTCCCGCAGCCGCGCGATCCGCTCGGGGATCGGGAGCCCCAGGACGTCCCCCCACCCCGGGATGAGGTTCAGGGCGCAGAACGTGCCGAGGGACATGTTCATCGGGGTCAGGATCGGCATCGTGAGGGCGACGATCCGGCCGCCCGCCTTCCGGGCGCGCTCGCTGGGCACGAGCTGGCGCGGCACGCGCTCGGGCACGGCCGCGTCGATGGTGAGGACGTTCCAGTTCAGGGGCCGTCCCGCGGCCGCGCTCAGCTCCACGAGCAGGTCGACCTCGGCGTCGCTGAACCGGTCGAGGCACCCGGCGACGATCGCCTCCAGCTGGGTGCCCTCGTGCTCGCCGACCGCCCGCGCGAGCGCGAGCAGCTCGGCGGGGCGCGCGTGCCGGGACGCCACCGGCTCGCCGTCGCCGTCCGAGTGCGTCGAGGACTGGGTCGTGGACAGGCCCCAGGCGCCCGCCTCCATCGCCTCACGCAGCAGCGCGACCATCCGCTCCAGCTGCGCGGCCGACGGCTGCCCGCCGACGGCGTCGGGCCCCATCACGTACCGCCTGAGCGCGCAGTGCCCCACCATGAAGCCCGCGTTGACGGCGATGCGCCCCTCAAGGGCGTCCAGGTACTCCCCGAAGGACCGCCACGACCAGGGCGCGCCCTCCTCGAGCGCGACCAGCGACATGCCCTCGACCTTGGACATCATCCGCCGCGTGTAGTCGGCGTCCTCGGGCCGCGCGGGATTCAGCGGCGCCAGCGTGAACCCGCAGTTGCCGCCCGCGACGGTCGTCACCCCGTGGTTCAGCGAGGGCGTCGCGTACGGGTCCCAGAAGAGCTGCGCGTCGTAGTGCGTGTGCGGGTCCACGAAGCCGGGGGCGAGGACGAGACCGCGGGCGTCTTCGTGGCTACGGCTCTCCTCGGTGACCCCCGCGGCGACGACGGCGACCCGCCCGTCCCTCATGCCGACGTCGGCGACGCGGGCCGGGGCACCCGTGCCGTCCACGACGGTGGCGCCTTTGATGAGATGGTCCAGCATCACGTGAGGCCTTCCGAATCCAGCCCGTCCGGCGTTTGAGGACGAGCGCGAAGCGCGAGAAGGGGGCCGGGGGCCTAGGCCCCCGCGCGGAACCGGCTCGTGCGGTGCACGGGATCCGTGTCGATCTTGGGAATCACGTGCTCTCCGATCAGCCGGATCGTCCGCAGCGTGTCCTCGGCCGAGATCCCGACGGGAAGCCCGAAGGACAGCTGGTCGGCCCCGGCCTGCTCCCACCGCTTGCACTGGCGGAGGACGTCGTCCGGGTCGCCGCAGATCATCAGCTCCTCGGCGATGAGCAGCTCGACGATCTCCTCCGTGTACGCGGGGAGCACCTCGGGCCACCGGGGGATCCCCTCGGGCCGGGGGAAGGTGTCGTGGTAGCGGAAGACCAGGGACTGTACGTAGTTCAGCTCGCTGGTGACCGCCGTGCGCACGGCCTCCTCGCGCGTCGGCGCGCAGATCGCCGTGGACGTCACCATCACGTTGTCGTTGACGAAGTCCCCGACGGGCTCCGCGTCCCGGATCGCCGTCTTGTACTGCTCAAGGACCCACTCCATGTCGGAGACCTTCTGCACGCTGAAGCCGAGCACGCCGAGGCCCTTCCTCGCCGCCATCGCGTACGACGGCGGGGACCCGGCCGCGTACCACATGGCCGGGTGGGAGGACCCGTACGGCTTGGGGAAGACCTTGCGCGGCGGCAGCGACCAGTGCTTGCCGCGGAACCCCTCGTACTCCTCCTGGAGCCACATCTTGGGGAACTCGGCGATCGTCTCCTCCCAGATCTCCTTGGTGTGGTTCATGTCGGTGATGCCCGGCAGGAAGCCGAGGATCTCGTGCGACCCGGCGCCGCGCCCGCTGCCGAACTCGAAGCGTCCCTCGCTGAGGTGGTCGAGCATGGCCACCTTCTCGGCGACCTTCACCGGGTGGTTGACCTGCGCCAGGGGGTTGAAGATCCCCGAGCCCAGGTGGATGCGCTCGGTGGCGTGCGCGAGATAGCCGAGGAAGACGTCGTTGGCCGAGAGGTGCGAGTACTCCTCCAGGAAGTGGTGCTCGGAGGCCCACGCGTACTTGAAGCCCGCCTTGTCCGCCGCGATGACGTACTCGGTCTCCTCCATCAGCGCCCGGTGCTCGGCCAGCGGGTCGGTCCGCGCCCGCTTGCCGACGTATCCCTGTACGAAGAGCCCGAATTCCACAGCGGTCACCGTCCTCCACATTTCTGACGCATCGTCAGATTCAGTGCTCCGACTGTTCCACCGGGGATCTGGGGCGTCAAGAGCGGTACGGCGCTTGGCTGACGACCCGTCAGAACACATTGACCCCCGCCAGCCAGCCGCCGTCGATCACGAACGGCTGACCGGTGATGTACGCCGAGTCCTCCTCCGCGGTGAGGAAGAGCGCGAGCCGCGCCACCTCCTCCGCCCGGCCGGCCCGCCCGAGCGGCACGAGCTTGCGGTACAGCGCGTCCAGGCCCCGGGACGCCCTCTCCGCGTCCGCCGCCGGGTCGAGGTGGGCGGGGTTGCTCATGGGGGTGTCGACGGCGCCGGGGCAGATGGCGTTGACGCGCACCCCCCGGCCCGCCAGCTCGACCGCGGCGACCCGGGTCAGGCCGATGACGGCGTGCTTGGTCGCGCTGTACGCCCCGATGTACGCCATGCCCGTGAGCCCCGCGTACGAGGCGGTGTTCACGATCGTGCCGCCGCCCGCGTCGCCGATGCGCGGGGCGACGGACTTGATGCCGAGGAACACGCCGGTCTGGTTGACCTGGACGACCTGCTGGAACTCCTCGAGGGGCGTGTTGACCAGCTCGTTGAAGCGCAGGATGCCCGCGTTGTTGACGAGCCCGTCGACCTTGCCGAAGGCCTCCTCCGTCGCCTCCACCGCGGCCCGCCAGTCGCGCTCGCTCCCCACGTCCAGGTGGACGTACCGGGCGGCGTCCCCCAGCTCCTTGGCGACATCCTCCCCCTGTTCGTCCAGGACGTCCCCGATGACGACCCTCGCCCCCTCCGCGACGAAGAGCCGCGCCTCCTGCGCCCCCTGCCCGCGCGCCCCACCCGTGACGATGACGACGCGCCCGTCGAGCTTGCCCATCGCGGTTCCCTTCAGCCGAGCAGCGGCGCGACCTGTGTGCCGAACGCCGCCATCTGGTCGGTGAGTTCGCTGCGGCTCCGGCTGCGGAACCGCACCTGGATCTGGTGCACGCCCATCGCCGCGTACGCGCGCAGCGAGTCGGCGAGCGCCTCCGGTGCGCCGGTCAGGGTGCGCCGCCCGACCGGCCAGGACGGCTCGCCCACGTACAGGGGCTCGGTGAGGGCGCCGACCGTGAGCGGCTCCGTGATCCCGGCCCGCTCGCGCAGCCGCCGCAGCTCCGCGATCCGCGCGGGCAGCCGGTCGCGCGGATCGCCCTGCGGCAGCCAGCCGTCGCCGCGCGTGGCGGCCCGGCGCACGGCGGCCGGCGAGGAGCCGCCCACCCAGATCGGCACCCGCTCCCGGGCGGGCCGCGGGCGCTGCCCGAGGTCCGCGAAGTCGTAGGCGGGGCCGTGGTGTTCGGGGTACTCCTCGGGGCCGAGGGCGGCCCTGAGCGCGTCCACGGTCTCGTCGAGCAGCGGCCCGCGCCGCCCGAAGTCCACGCCGAGCGCGGCGAACTCCTCCGGCACGTGGCCCGCCCCTACACCCAGGATCAGCCGACCGCCGCTGAGGTGGTCGAGGGTCGCGTACTGCTTGGCGGTGAGCAGCGGGTGGCGCAGGGCCACCACGGCGACGTGGCTGAGCAGGTGGACGCGCTCGGTGACCGCCGCGAGGTGGGCGAGGGTGGCCACGGGGTCGTACCAGGTCGTGCCCATCGCCCCTGCGAGTCGCCGCGGGATCGCCACGTGGTCGCAGCACGCCACGTACGCGAACCCCGCCTCGTCGGCCGCGCGCGCCACCGCCACCAGGTCCGCCGCGCCCGCGCCCGCCTCCCACGCCTCGGCGAAGACCACGCTGCGGGCCTGCACGGGCAGTTGCATGCCGTAGACGAGACGGTCCGCGGGGAAGACCCGCGCTGTGCCCGGCACCGGCGCCATAGGAACTCCATCCCTCGCCCTGATGCGCGCGCCGGTCCGGCGGGGCGGTCCGTCGCGCACGTCGGCGGGCCGCATCGCCGACGGCCCACATCGTCGTACCTGACGCATCATCAGACAAGGGTCACGAGCGCCCGGCCCGGCCCGCTCCGGCTCAGCCCACCTCGAAGCCGAGCGCCCCGGCGATCACCCCCGCCTGGTCCAGGTCGACCTTCGTGCCCCCGACCGCCACGGTCCGCGGGTCGAGCGACGACAACTCGCTGCCGCGCAGGTCGGCCCCCATGAGCTGGGCGCTGTGCAGCTGCGCGCCCGACAGGTCGCAGCAGGTCACGGCGGCCTCCTCCAGACGGGCCGCCGTGAGGTCCGCCTCCCGCATCCGCACCCCGTCGAACACGGCCTTGCGCAGATCGGCGCCCGGCAGCGCGACGAACGACCAGTCCCCGCCGCGCACCTCGAAGACCGTGAACGCGCACTGCTGGAAGAGGCTGCCCACCGCCTTGCACTGCTCGAACCGGGTGTCGAAGAACACGCACCGCTTGAAGGTGCAGTTGGTGAAGGCCGTCGAGGTGAGCCGCGCCGCGTTGAACTTCACGCCGGCGAAGGTGCAGCCGTCGAACACGGCCCCCTCGGCGACCGCCTCCGTCATGTCCGTGTCGAAGAACGTGAAGCGCTCGTACTCCTCCCCCGACAGGTCCCTTCCGTACCAATCCCCGCCCCGCACCACCCGCTCCGCGTCCGGCACGGGCGGCTCGTGCGAGAAGGGATCGACATTGGCCCGCTCACGTTTGATCGCCATGCTCCCGATTGAACCCCCGGGCACTGACAACCGCCCGGGCTGCGGCGGGCGGCCGCTCCGCCCCACCCCAGGAGCCTGGAACCCGGCCGACCACCCCATGTCACTCATGGTGAGATCACGATTACCCGAGGTGCGCACACGCTGCCCCGCTAGTCTGGAGCACGCGGGAGATCCAGTCAGCGGGTGACGGAAGGATGACGGCGATGACAGTGCTCGACCGCCTCTGGCGAGAAGTGGAAGCGCGGACCAACGCCGAGGGCTACGTCGTCGAGATCATCGACGGAAAGGTGATCATGACTCCGCAGAGCCCCGTGCAGTCGAACACGATCCGTAACGTGACCCGCCAGGCCGAGCGCATCCTCGGCGAGCAGGTTCCTCTCGTCCTCGACGTCGCCATCGATTTCCCCGGCGAAACCTCGTCAGCGCCCGACATCACCATTCTGGACGAGGGCGCGCAGCCTCGCGGCAAGCGGTACACCTGCCTGGACGTCATCGCCGCCGTCGAGATCGTGTCCACGGAGTCCGACGACAACGACTACGTCACCAAGGTCGCCAAGTACAGCCGCTTCGGCATCGAGACGTACCTCATCCTCGACCCGTTCAAGAAGCTGTGCACGCTGTACGAGGGCTCCGGCGCCACCGGTTACCGCAAGAAGACCGAGTTCCCGTACGGGGCGGCCGTCGACCTCAAGCTCTCCGACGGCCGCACGTTCACGCTGGACACCAGCGGGCTCCCCGTCGAGGACTGAGAGGAGAGGCCCCCTCAGGCCCCGGGCCCCGGCCAGAGCCCCGCGGGGGTGAGGCCGAGGAGGTCGATGGCGTTGCCACGGACGAGGCGTTCCACGACGTCCGGGGCCAGGTGGCCCATCTGCGCCTCGCCGACCTCGCGCGATTTCGGCCAGGTGGAGTCCGAGTGCGGGTAGTCGGTCTCGTACAGGACGTTCTCGACGCCGATCGCGTCGAGGTTCCGCAGCCCGAAGGCGTCGTCGAAGAAGCAGCCGTAGACGTGCTCGGCGAACAGCTCGGAGGGCGGCCTGCGGACCTTGTCGGCGACACCGCCCCAGGCGCGGTTCTCCTCCCACACCACGTCCGCGCGCTCCATGATGTACGGGATCCAGCCGATCTGCCCCTCGGCGTACATGACGCGCAGGCGCGGGAAGCGTTCGAACTTTCCGCTCATCAGCCAGTCGACCATCGAGAAGCAACAGTTCGCGAACGTGATCGTGGACCCGACGGCGGGCGGCGCGTCGGCCGACGTCGAGGGCATCCTGCTGGACGACCCGATGTGCATGGCCACGACCGTGCCGGTCTCGTCGCAGGCCGCGAGGAACGGGTCCCAGCAGTCGGTGTGGATCGAGGGAAGCCCCAGGTGGGGCGGTATCTCCGAGAAGGCGACGGCCCGCACGCCACGCGCCGCGTTGCGCCGCACCTCGGCCGCAGCGAGGTCCGCGTCCCACAGCGGGACCAGGGTGAGCGGTATCAGCCGTCCTTGGGCGGCGGGGCCGCACCACTCCTCCACCATCCAGTCGTTGTACGCGCGAACGCAGTGAAGCCCCAGGTCACGGTCCTCGGCCTCGGTGAACGTCTGACCGCAGAAGCGCGGGAAGGTGGGGAAGCACAGGGCGGACTGGACGTGGTTGACGTCCATGTCGGCGAGGCGATCCGGGACGCTGTGGGAGCCCGGGCGCATCTGCTCGTACGTGATGACCTCCAGCCTGATCTCGTCCCGGGCGTAGCCGACGGCCGTGTCGAGGCGGGTCAGGGGCCGGTGCAGGTCCTCGTACACCCACCAGTCGCCGATGGGCCCTTCGTCCCCCTTCTCCCCCATCACCGGGGCGAACTTGCCGCCCAAGAAGGACATTTCCCTCAGGGGGGCGCGGACGATGCGCGGGCCCCGGTCGCGGTACTTCTCCGGGAGCCGGTCCCGCCAGACGTGCGGGGGCTCCACCGTGTGGTCGTCCACCGAGATGATCCGGGGGAACGGGGGCTCGGTGACGGCGGCGTCCCGGGTGCTCTCCGCAGTGCTCTCCACGGTCTCCATGCCGACCACGGTAGCGTGCATCTGACGATCCGTCAGTTGTCCGAAACCGGTCACTGGTGCGATGACCCTGTGAGAGCCGTCTCCCACGGCTGACGCATTCGCCCTCGACAAGGCAAACTGTCCACCGCAGTACGTCGTACGGGCAGGGCAGGCCCGTATCGGGCACAGCAGGCACGAACCGGGCACAGCCGGGCACAGTTGGGCGTATTTGATCAGACATAGGCAACTGCGTGCGGCAGGGCAGCAGGGGGAGCGATGGACGGTCTACCGCGAGTTCCGGAGCAGCGGCGTCCGGCGGCGGGAAGCGCTTCGCTTGGCGCGGGCCAGGAGCCGGGGCCCGGCGCGGCCCAGGCCGGGCCCCCACCTGCCCCGACCCACGAGGAGGACGTCCAGCCGACCGCGCGGTTCAGCGTGCTCGGGCCCGTGCGGGCCTGGCTCGGGGACCAGCAGCTGTCCACCGGGTCGCCGCAGCAGCGCGCGCTGCTCGCCGCCCTGCTGCTGCGCGACGGCCGCACGGCCACCGCGTCCGAACTCATCGACGCCATCTGGGGCGAGGAGCCCCCGTCGCAGGCCCTCGCCGCCATCCGCACCTACGCGTCCCGGCTGCGCAAGGTCCTGCCGCCCGGCGCCCTGGTCAGCGAGTCCGGCGGCTACGCCGTCCGCGCCGCCGACGGCGCGCTCGACCTCGCCGAGGCCGGGACGCTGTGGACCGCCGCCGAGCGGGCCCGCGCCCAGGGCGACCTGTGCCAGGCCCGCGCCCTCGTCAACGAGGCCCTGTCCCTCTGGGACGGCGAGCCCCTCGCCAACGTGCCGGGGCCGTACGCCGACGCCCAGCGCACCCGCCTGGAGGAGTGGCGCCTGCAACTCGTCGAGGCGCGCCTCGACATGGACCTCGAACAGGGCTGCCACGCCGAGTCCGTCTCCGAACTCACCGCCCTCACCGCCGCGCACCCGCTGCGCGAGCGCCTGCGCGAACTCCTGATGCTCGCCCTCTACCGCTCCGGGCGCCAGGCCGAGGCCCTCGCCGTCTACGCGGACACCCGCCGCCTGCTCGCCGACGAGCTGGGCGTCGACCCGCGCCCCGGCCTCCAGGAACTCCAGCAGCGCATCCTCACCGCCGACCCCGCCCTGGCCGAACCCTCCGCCCCCGCCGCCGAACCGTCCGCGGGCGTCATCCGGCCCGCGCAGCTTCCGGCCACCGTGCAGGACTTCACCGGCCGCGTCTCCTTCGTCAAGGAGCTGAGCGACATCCTCTCCACGGCCGAGGGCCGGGTCATGGCGGTGTCCGCCCTCGCCGGCATCGGCGGCGTCGGCAAGACCACCCTCGCCGTGCACGTCGCGCACGCCGCGCGCCCGCACTTCCCCGACGGCCAGCTGTACGTCGACCTCCAGGGCGCGGGCCCCAGAGTCGCCGAGCCCGAGACGGTCCTCGGCGCCTTCCTGCGCGCCCTCGGCACGGCCGACCCCGACATCCCGGACACCCTGGAGGAGCGGGCCGCCCTCTTCCGCTCCGTCCTGGACGGCCGCCGCGTCCTCGTCCTGCTCGACAACGCCCGCGACGCCGCCCAGGTCCGCCCGCTGCTGCCCGGCACGGAGGGCTGCGCCGCCCTGGTCACCTCCCGCACCCGCATGGTGGACCTGGCCGGGGCCCACCTCGTCGACCTGGACGTGATGTCCCCCGACGAGGCGCTCCAGCTGTTCACGAAGATCGTCGGCGAGGAGCGGGTGGCCTCCGAGCGCGACGCGGCCCTCGACGTGGTCGCCGCCTGCGGCTTCCTTCCCCTGGCCATCCGTATCGCGGCCTCCCGGCTCGCCGCCCGCCGCACCTGGACCGTCTCCACCCTGGCCGCGAAGCTGGCCGACGAGCGCCGCCGCCTCGACGAACTCCAGGCGGGCGACCTCGCCGTCGAGGCCACCTTCGAGCTGGGCTACGGCCAGCTCGAGCCCGCCCAGGCCCGTGCCTTCCGCCTCCTCGGCCTCGCCGACGGCCCCGACATCTCCCTCACGGCCGCCGCCGCGATGCTCGACCTCGCGCCCGAGGACGCGGAGGACCTCCTGGAGTCCCTGGTCGACACCTCACTCCTGGAGTCCGCGGCCCCCGGCCGCTACCGCTACCACGACCTCGTCCGCCTCTACGCCCGCGCCTGCGCCGAACGCGACGAACTCCCGCCCAGCGAGCGCGAGGCCGCACTCTCCCGGCTCCTGGACTTCTACCTGGCGTCGGCGGCCCGCGTGTACGCGATCGAGCGTCCCGGTGACCGGACAGTGGATCACCTGGCGGTGTGCGAGGGAGCGGGGCTTGACTTCCCGGACGAGTCGCGGGCCCTGGACTGGCTGCACTCCGAGGCGGCTTGCATCCTGGCCTGCGTACAGCAGTCGCTGAGCGCCTCAGAGATGCGGCGATCCGTTGATCTCCTGCTCGCCTCGAAATCCCTGTCCGAATCCGGAGCGAGCTCACTGCGCTACGAGGCGGCGACACGGGCGGCGCGTGAAGCCGCCGAGGCGGCCGAGGACGCGCACGCGGCCGGGCGGGCGCGCGTCACGCTCACCCAGGTTCTCTACGGCGGGGGCCATCTTGAGGACGCCGCTCAGGAGGCGGAGCGCGCCGCCGAGCTCGGCCGTGTGTCCGGCGACCCCTGGACCCGCAGCAACGCGCTGAACGAGCTGGGCATCATCTCGAACCTCCTGAACCGGTACGCGGACGGCGAGCGCTACTTGCGCTCCGCGATCGAGGCCTACCGTGCCGACGGGAACAGGCCCGGTGCTGCCAGCGCACTGTGCAACCTCTCGAGGAACCTGGACTCCACCGGACGCACGTCCAGCGCGATCGACCTGGTGCGTGAGGCGATCGCCACCTACGACGAACTGGGCCTCACCTTCCGCCTCGCCAACGCCCAGTACGCCCTCGGCATCGCGCTGGGGCACGACCGTCGGTACGCCGAGGCCCTGGAGCAGCTCACGGGCGCCCTGGGAATGTTCCAGGAGCATCGCCAGCGCCTGTGGGAGGGCACGACCCACTACCGCATCGCGGAGGTGCACCTCGACGCCCGGCGCGCCACCCAGGCAGCCCAGCATGCCGAGCAGGCGTTGGCCATCGGGTGCATCGGCGGCGACTGGATGCGTGCCAATGTCCTGACCGTCCTGGGCAAGGCACTCGACAGCCTCGGCCAGGCCGACCGCGCACGAGCCTGCTGGCGGGAGGCCCTTTCCCTGCACGAGAGCGCGGGGTCCGTGGAAGCCGCACAGGTGCGTGTTCTCCTACGGCCGGTGTCCGCGGCCTAGGGCTTCGTTCAGGGCGTTCATCGAACGTTTATGACGAGCTGCCACTCTTATTTCAACGATCCGTCGCGTCGGGGGGCAGACGGGTCGCGTGGGCCCCACAGCTATCGTGAGCGGCCCTGGACCGCCCGCTCGGCGACCCTCGGGGGAGTTGCCGAGCGGGCGGTTCGGTCCCGGAGCCCCGCAGTCACAGGAGTCGCCACCATGTCCCAGCCCAAGAAGAAGAAGCCCAACCCTGTCACGCAGGGCGACAGCCACCAGCCCGCACCGCCCAAGGACGGCATCACCACCCAGGGCGACAGCCACCAGCCGGCACCGCCCAAGGACGGCATCACCACGATGGGCGACAGCCACCAGCCGGTACCGCCCAAGAAGAACACCTGAATCCTTTCGTCCCGACGGGGATCGGCCGCGGCGGCGCGGAGGGGGAGCCGCCGCGGCCGAGGTGTGTTCGGGGCCCTTCGCTTTCAGGCCAACTGGCGAAGTTTTAGTGCGACTTGTTCGAACATATGCCGCTTTGTACGGCTAGAGTCACTTGTTGAAAGTCTGCCCCCTCCGAGGAGTTGGAATGACTCGCACCAGAAGGACTCTCGTCACCTTGGCCGTCATGGCTGCCGCATCGGCGGGCGCAGCCGCCCCGGCGCTCGCCGACAGCCACTCTCCGGCACCACCGAAGGACAGCCACAGCCCGGTCAGTCCGCTCGGCGACAGCCACTCTCCGGCGCCGCCGAAGCCCGGGCAGGTCACCGTGCAGGGCGACAGCCACAGCCCGGCCCCACCACGGAACTGAGCGCCCCCGGGGCCGAGCCGCCCGCTCGGCCCCCTCGGCTTTTGCACTCTCCGTCAGCAGCGCGGCAGCATCCTGACGCCGTTCTCGGTCCACTTTTCGCCACAGCACTCGAACGTTCGCGCGCAGGGCTACTAGTGTCACTTGCTGTCGGATCCCTACTGGCACACGAGTTTCAATGACCCGTCGAAGAGAATGCTCGTGACACTGGCCTTGGCTGCCGCCGTCGCCGGTAGCGCAGCGAGCCCGGCGCTCGCAGGTGACGGACACATACCGGCGCCTCCCGGGGACGGCCACATACCCGTCGCCCCGCAGAGCTGATCGCGACCGGCAGCCGGCGACGAGTACGAAACTCGATCCCGCCTCGTCGCGATCCAGCCCTCAGGCGAGGCCCAGAGCCTTCCTGCCGCTCTACCGACATCTGCAGACTCCGCATCATCAGCTCCGCGGTGATGCTCATCGTGCAGGCAGTCGCACCTCGACGGAAAATCAGTGGCCCGGGCACCGCCCGACCCTCCATAGTCCGGCGCATGACCACACTGGTGCGCCACGTCACAGTCGACTGTTCCGACGCCTACAAACTGGCGTCCTTCTGGGCCGAGGTCCTGGAGGGGTCGCTCGCCGGCGACGACTTCCCGGGAGACCCGGAGGCCCTCGTGAGCACGCCCGAGGGGCCGGCCCTGCTCTTCATCTCCGTACCGGAGGGCAAGACCGTGAAGAACCGCGTGCACTTCGACCTCCAGCCGCAGGAGCGGTCCCGTGACGAGGAGGTGGAGCGGCTCCTGAAGCTGGGGGCGAGCCTCGTCGCCGATCACCGCAGGCCGGACGGGCTCGGCTGGGTGACGCTCGCCGACATCGAGGGCAACGAATTCTGCGTGGAGCGCAGCGCGGCCGAGCGGGCCGCGGCCGGCGGCTGAGCCGCCGGCCGCCCCGAAAGCCCCGTTATCCGGCCACGCCGCGCCGGCGCAGCTCGCCCTTGAGGACCTTGCCGCTCGCGTTGCGCGGCAGGTCGGTGACGAACTCGACCTGTCTCGGCACCTTGTAGTTCGCCATCTCGCGCCGCGACCAGGCGATGACGTCGTCGGGCGTGAGCGTCGCGCCGGGACGGCGCACCACGTACGCCTTGCCGACCTCGCCGAGGCGGGCGTCCGCGACGCCGATCACGGCGACGTCGGCCACGTCGGGGTGGACGCCGAGGAGCTGCTCTATCTCGGCGGGGTAGGCGTTGAAGCCGCCGACGATGAACATGTCCTTGATCCGGTCCGTGATGCGGAGGTTGCCGTCCGCGTCGAGGACGCCCACGTCGCCCGTGCGCAGCCAGCCGTCGCCCGTCAGGACCTTCTTGGTCTCGGACGGGTCCTCGTAGTAGCCGCTCATCACGTGCGGGCCCCGGACCAGGACCTCGCCGGGGCTGCCCGGCGGCAGCGTCTCTCCCGCCATCGACACGACCCGCACCTCGGTGCCGGGTATCGCGCGCCCTGAGGTCGTCGCGACGACCTCCACCGGGTCGTCCCTGCGGCACATCGTGACGATGCCGCTCGCCTCGGAGAGTCCGTACGCGGTCAGGACGGTGGCGATGCCCAGCTCGGCGCGGAGGCGCTCGACCAGGCGTGGCGGCACGACCGCCGCGCCCGTCACCACGAGCCGCAGCGCGGACAGGTCGTGGGCGTCACGGCCGGGGTGGTCGAGGAGCGCCTGGTGCAGCGTCGGCGGGCCCGGCAGGACCGAGACGCGCTCGGCGACCACGTTCGCGAGGACGGCGTCCACGTCGAAGACCGGCTGCGGGATCATCGTGGCGCCCCGCATCAGACAGGCGATGATCCCGGCCTTGTAGCCGAAGGTGTGGAAGAAGGGGTTCACGATCAAGTAGCGGTCGCCTTCGCGCAGTCCGGCGAGGTCGCTCCAGATCTCGTAGCACCGCAGCGTCTGCGCGTGGGTGATCACCGCGCCCTTGGGCCGGCCCGTGGTGCCCGAGGTGTAGACGATGTCCGACGGCCAGCTGCTCTCGACCTCGTCCGCGCGGGCCCGCACCTCGGCGCCCGGGACCGCGTCGCCGCCCGCGAGGAAGTCCTTCCAGGTGCGGAAGTCGGCGGGGGCGTCGTCGGCGAGCACGACCACCTCCTCCAGGTGCGGCAGCCCTGCCAGCGGGCCCTCACCGGGCCCTTCCCCGGCCGCGCGCCGGAGCGCGGCGACGTACGACGTACCGAGGAACGTGCCGGTGACGAAGAGCAGCCGGGCGCGCGAGCGGCGCAGGACGTACGCCGCCTCCGTGCCCTTGAAGCGGGTGTTGATCGGCACGAGCACGGCACCGGCGCTGACCGCGCCGAGGGCCGAGACGATCCAGTCGAGGGTGTTCGGCGCCCAGACGGCGACGCGGTCACCGGCCCGCACCCCGCGCGCCAGACACGCGGCGGCGGCCCGCTCGACGCGCTCGCCCAGCTCCTCGTACGTCACCCGCGTGCGGCCCTCGACGACCGCCTCCCGGTCACCGAAGCGCCGCACCGCCGCCCGGACCAGGCCCGGGACACTGCCCCACTCCAGGTCACCGCGCATCCTCACCCATCCCCCTCCGTCACGTAGCTGACTATCCGTCAGATTAGCTGTAGCCTGGCGCGCTGTCAGCAGCGTGGCGCACCGCTGAGGCGTGTGGAGGTACCTGGATGGCTTCCCCCAGAAAACCACGGGCAACCGAGGGTTCAACAGGACCCGCGGCGACGGACAGGGCCACACGGCCCCCGGGCCGCGCCACAAGGCCCGCGGGCACGTCCTCGGTCAAGGACGCCACCGCGGTCGTCGGCATCGGGCAGACCCCCTTCGCCCGGCAACTGCCCGAGAGCGAGAAGGCCTTGGCCTGCCGCGCGATCCTCGCCGCGCTCGCCGACGCAGGGATAGCCCCCGCCGAGGTCGACGCCTTCGCCTCGTACACCATGGAGGAGACCGACGAGGTGGAGGTGGCCAAGGCCATCGGCGCCGGGGACGTGACCTTCTTCAGCAAGGCGGGCTACGGGGGCGGCGGCTCCTGCGCCACCCTCGCCCACCTCGCCGCCGCGATCACCACGGGCCAGGCCACGGTCGGCGTCGCCTGGCGCTCCCGCAAGCGCGGCAGCGGCCCGCGCCCCTGGAAGAACACCACGGCCCAGCTCCCGACGCCCGCCCAGTGGACCCGCCCCTTCGGGCTCCTTCGTCCTGTCGACGAGATAGCGATGCTCGCCCGCCGCTATATGCACACGTACGGCGCGAGCCGCGATCACCTCTTCAACGTGGCTCTGGCCTGCCGAAACCGCGCCAACCAGAATCCGGCCGCGATCATGTACGAGCGTCCGCTCACGCGTGACATGTATATGACCTCCCGCTGGATCAGTGAGCCGCTCTGCCTCTTCGACAACTGTCTGGAGACCGACGGCGCGCTGGCCTGCGTCCTCGTCTCCGCCGCCCGCGCCCGCGACTGCCGCCACCGGCCCGTGTACGTCCACTCCGTCGCGCAGGGGCTGCCCGCGCAGCACCACGGCATGGTCAACTACTGGAACGACGACCCGCTCTCCGGGCCCGCCTGGACCGCCGCCCGACACCTGTGGAAACACGCCGACTTCGGCCCCGACGACGTCGACGTCGCTCAGATCTACGACGCGTTCACCGCGCTCGTCCCGCTCTCCCTGGAGGGCTACGGCTTCTGCGACCGGGGCGAGGGCGGCGCGTTCACCGAGGGCGGCGCCCTGGAGATCGGCGGCCGGCTCCCCCTCAACACGGCGGGCGGCGGCCTCAGCGAGGCGTACGTGCACGGCTTCAACCTGATCACGGAAGGCGTACGGCAGCTGCGGGGCACGAGCACCGCGCAGGTGCCGGGGGCGGCGACGTGCCTGGTCACGGCGGGGGAAGGGGTGCCCACGTCGGCGCTGCTGCTGCGGAACTGAGCGGCCCGTCCAGGATCCGGGGGGACCCCACAGGAGTGGAGAGGACCATGAACGAACTGCTGACCCCCGTCGTCGACGACGACGGCGCACCCTTCTGGGAGTACGCGGCGCGCGGCGAGCTGCGCGTCCAGGCCTGCGCGGCGGAAGGCTGCGGTGAACTCCGCTTCCCGCCCCGCCCCTGCTGCCCGCACTGCGGATCCTTCGCCGCCCGCTGGCACCGGATGAGCGGCAAGGGCCGGATCTGGTCGTACGTCGTACCGCACCCGCCCCTGCTGCCCGCCTACGCCGCGCTCACCCCCTACCTCCCGGTCGTCGTGGAGCTGGCCGACGCCCCTCGGGTCCGGCTGGTCGGCAACCTCATCGCGCGGGCGGGGGCCCCGCTGGACTCCGTGCCGCCCGCCAGGGCCCGCGTCGGGGCCCGGGTCCAGGTGGTCTTCGCCGACCAGGGCGGTGTCGTCGTGCCGCGCTGGGTCCTGGAGCGGCCGTGACGGGCCCGGCGGCAAGCGGGCTCCGGGTCGAGCGGGACGAGGAGACCGGTGTGGCCGTCCTGACCCTGGACCGGCCCGAGCGCCACAACGCGATCGATCTGCCCCTGGCGGCCGAACTCGCGGCCGCCTGGCGGGAGTTCCGTCACGACGACACCGTACGGGCCGTGGTCCTCACCGGCGCGGGCGACCGGGCGTTCTGCACCGGCGTCGACCGGGCGGCCGACGTGCCGCAGCCGTCCTCGCCGTACTCCCTCGACGACCCGCTGCTCACGGTCGGCCCCAAGGCCAACGACCTGTGGAAACCGGTGCTCGCCGCCGTCAACGGCATGGCCTGCGGCGGGGCCTTCTACCTGCTCGGCGAGGCGGAGTTCGTCATCGCCGCCGAGCACGCCACGTTCTTCGACCCGCATACGACGTACGGGATGGTCAGCGCGTACGAGACCATCCACATGGCACAGCGGATGCCGTTCGGGGAGGTGGCGCGGACGGCCCTGCTCGGGACGGCCGAGCGGATGTCCGCGCGGCGGGCGTACGAGGTGGGGCTCGTCTCCGAGCTGTGCCCCGGCGACGGGCTCCTGCCGGCGGCGCTCCGCTCGGCCGCGATCATCGCCTCCTACCCCACCGAGGCCGTCCAGGGCACGGTCCGCGCCCTCTGGGCCGCGAAGGACTCCCTCCGCGCACAGGCCTTCGCCCTGGCGCCGCACCTCATCGCCTTGGGCAACGCGGACCCTGCGCGACAGGCGACCCTCTTCGCCAACCGGTCCCGGGACGGAAGCCCTCGCCTGCGCTAGGGCCCGGCAACTCACTGGCTCCGGAGCTTCCACACAGTCGCAGGGAGGTGACTGGCGCGCGCGGTGTTCAGCCGGGTGAGGTGCTGGAGCGCTTCAGCGGTGAGGCCCAGGGCCTCGGTGAGCCGGCGGACGGTGGTGTACGTGGCTCCTCGGGCGACGGCTGCCTGTTCGAAGGCCTTGACCTGCGCCGGCAGGTCGTGCGGGACGGCCGGTTGTCGCTGGTTCAGGCGTCGCGCCTTGGTGCGTTCGTAGTCGATCTCGGAGGTGCCACCGACGGCGCGGCATCGTTCCTCGGCCTCGTCGAGGGTGGTCGTGTCGACGACGGCTTGAGCGATGCGGTTGGCGGAGTACGCCGCCTCTGCGTCGACCTGGTGGACCGTGGGCCCCTCGGCGGTGAGGGCCACGGGGAGCCCGGCGTCACGGACTTCGCACAGGCCCCGGGCGCCCAGGGCCGTGGCGGCGAGGAGGGCCGTCGCCTCGGAAGGGTGCCACTTGAGGACCGAGGTGACCGCCTGGGTGTGTTCGGGCGTGAAGGTCGTGATCAGTGGGCCGAGGCGAGGGCGCAGGGTGTCCGCGGGGAGTTCGCCGTCGAGGCCTGGGCCCGCGACCAGGAGGCGGATGCCGGTGACGGCGTCGGCACGGGTGCAGGCGGCGAGGACGAGGGCGTCGGCCAGAGGGCTGCGCAGGGTGGGTTCGTCGCCGTGGGCCAGGATGTCGCCGCCGACGTCCAGGAGGTCGATGGTCTCCGGCCTGAAGTGGGCGGTGAGTTCGTCGAGTTGGCGGGCCACGCCCGCCGCTCCCGCGTAAGGGTCGATGAGCGCGAAGATATGCGGGAGTTCGGCGGCCAGGCGTGGGAGGGTTGCCGCGCGTGGCGGCTTCGGGGCCGCGGTGCCGGGAACTGCCGTGACGTGCGGGGTGAGTTGGCGCAGGCCGGTGAAGTCGGACGGCGCGTGCGGGCCCGGGACCGGGTCGACGAGCAGGCGGTCCCAGGAATAGGTGAGGATCAGCGCCGGTTCGTCATCGGCCGCGTACAGGGCGGCGTGGAGCATCGCCGCCGCCACCGCGTCTCCGCCACCACCGGCTGCCACGATGAGTCGCTTCACGGGGGCAGCGTAGAGGGGCCGCTGGCCCCTGCCCACCTACAGATCCACGGCCCGGGCGTGGAAGAGGTGACCGCTGTCGCGGCGGCTGCGCCTGGCCGGCCGGGGCGGCTTCCGCCTGGGTGGGACCGGCCCGGGCGCGTGCGGTGCGGGGTTTCGGGGCGGTCGGGGTGAGCTTGGCCCGGTCCGGCTGGGGGCCCTGGGCCCGGGGGGCGGGCCGTGGCAGGTCCGCGCCGGTGGGGGCTCCGTGTCCGCCATGGTGGGGGCGGGTGGGTGGGACCATCCCGGGCGGGCGGAGCGCGGCCACTGGCGCCCGGGGCTCGTGCCCTGCGCCGGCCGGGCCCGCGCTGGGGGTGGGCCAGGCCCGTCCGCCCGGCCCGGGGGCGGGTGGGTGGGACTGGCGCGGGCGCGCGGAGCGCGGGGTGGCCGGGGCCAGGGCCGTCCGCCCGGCCGGGGGCGGGCCGGGCCCGGGCGCCCGGCCCGGGGGCGGGGTGCCCGGCCCGGGGGCGCGTGGGGCGGGGTGGCTCCGCCCGGCCCGGGGCGGGGGGTCAGCGGGCTGTGGCTGTGCCTCGTTCCGCGTCGAGCGCGTAGACGCAGCGGTCCTTGCTGCACGCGTACACCACCCCGTCCCGCACCACGGGCGCCCCCGTGATCTCGCCGCCGGTGGCGAGCTTCCAGCGGAGGCGGCCGTCGTCGGCCTTGAGGGTGTACAACAAGTGATCCGTGGCGCCGAAGTGGATGCGGCGGTCGGCGACGACGGGTGAGCCGACGACCTCGCCGCCCGCCTGGAAGCGCCACTTGGGGGTGCCGGTGACGGCGTCGAGGGTGTAGAGGCCCTTGCCGCTGCCGACGTGCACGTGGCCGTCCGCGACCAGGACGGGGTCGACGGAGGAGCGGGACTCGGTCGCGATGCGCCAGCGGTCGCGGCCGTCCGTGGCGTCGAGGGCGTACACCGTGCCCAGGTAGTCGGCGAGGTACACGCCGCCGCCGGTGACGGCGGGCCCGGGCGCGAAGGCGGGCGGACAGAGGAAGGCGGCCGGGGCCTCGAAGTGCCAGCGGACGTGGCCGGACGCGACGTCCAGGGCGAGGACGCGGGTGCCCGCGGCCACATACACGAACCCGTCGGCGGCCTGGTTCACGCGGACGGGCACGCCGCCGCAGGAAGCGGCGTCGCCGATGGGGTACGACCAGCGCTCGATGCCGCTGCGGGCGTCGACGGCGCGCAGGCGCGCGTCCTTCCAGACGTACACCGTGCCGTCGCGGATGACGGGCGCGGCCTCGGGCGTCTCGAACTCGGTCTGGGCGCCGGTGATCTCCCAGAGCTTCTCGCCGTTCGCGGCCTCCCAGCCCTGGACGCCGCCGCCGCGCGTGGCGGTGACGACGGTGCCCCGGTCGGCCTGGAGGGCGTACACCCAGGCGTCGGTGGACAGGCGCCACAGGTCGGAACCGTCGGAGCCGTCGAGGGCGTACAGGGTGGGGCCGTCGGAGGCGTGCACGCGGCCGTCGGCCACCGCCATGGACCAGGCGACGTCGCGGGTCTTGAAGCTGCGCCGCCCGGTGCCGACGTCGAGGGCGTGGACCTCGAAGGAGGTGACGTACACGAGGTTCCCGGCGACGGCGGGGGTGCCCCACACGTCGTTCGACATACGGAACCGCCACGGCCGCCAGGCGCCGCCCGCGGCGGCCCCCGCTCCGGTGGGCGCGGCGGCGGGACCGGTGCCGTTGGCGCGCGGCGGCGCGGCCGGGGCGGGCGTCGCGGAGCGGGACCAGGACCCGGCGAGCCCGGAGGGCGGCGGCACGGTGGCGGCGCGGGCCTCCGCGACCCGCGGCCCGGGCCCGATCGGCACCGGGGCCCCGGCGAGCCGCACGGGCCCGGCGTCGGGCGCGCCCCCGTGGAAGGGCGCCCGGGAGGCCGCGTGCGAGGGCGCGGACGGGGCCGCCTGCGAGGGGGCGTGCGCGGGCATGGCGGGCGCCTGCCGCGGCGGGGGCGGCACGGACACGGGCGCGGACGCGGCCCCGGCGCGGCTGTTGCGGCCCGCGGAGCCCGCGGTGGCGGCGGCGCGCGCGGGCGGCCGGCCGCCGCGCCGGGCCTCGATGAGGGCCACGGCCCGCTCGGGCAGCCAGGCGGACGCGGTGCCGCTGTCGTCGCCGGAGCTTTCCGAGGCGAACAGGTGCGGGGCGAGCTGGGCCTGGAGGTCGTTCGGGGTGGGCCGCAGCGTGGCGTCCATCTGCATGCAGGACTCGATGAGCGGCCGCAGTTCGTCGGGCAGGCCCTCCAGGTCGGGGCCCTCGCGCAGGAGCATGAAGACGGTCTCGACGGGGTTGGCGCCGTGGAAGGGCGCGTGCCCGGTGGCGGCGAAGACGAGGGTGGAGCCGAGCGAGAACACATCGCTGGCGCCGGTGACGCTGCGGGAGTCCTTCGCCTGCTCGGGCGACATGTAGGCGGGGGTGCCGACCGCGACGTTCGTCATGGTCAGGCGGGTGTTGGAGACGCCGGACGCGATGCCGAAGTCGATGACGCGCGGGCCGTCCTCGACGACGAGGACGTTGGACGGCTTCAGGTCGCGGTGCACGAGGCCCGCGCCGTGGATGGACTCCAGGGCCTCGGCAACCCCGGCGGCGAGCCAGCGCACGGCCTGGGTGGGCAGCGGCCCGTGCTCGTTCACTATCTCCTCGAGCGAGGGCGCGGGGACGTACGCCGTGGCGAGCCAGGGCACGGCGGCGCGCGGGTCGGCGTCGACGACCGCGGCCGTGTAGAAGCCGGAGACGGCGCGCGCGGCCTCCACCTCGCGGGTGAAGCGGACGCGGAACAGCTGGTCCTCGGCGAGTTCCGTCCGCACCGTCTTGATCGCCACGCGCCGGCCGGACGCGGAGCGCGCGAGATACACGAGCCCCATGCCGCCGGCACCGAGCCGCCCAAGGACCTCGAACGGGCCGATCCGCCGCGGATCGTGCTGCGTCAGCTGGTCCACCACTTGCCTGCCACCTCCCCGTACCCGGCCACCGTCGAAGGGCGGCCTCGTGCAGCGTCTCACCACCGAGCCGCTCGGGCGGCACGCACCCTGATTCTTCCTGTCCGGGGCGATGGTTGCGAACCCGGGGCAACATCGGGGTGTTTCCGGACAAAACCCTCATAGCGGGACCGTAAGGGGAACTTCCGTCCCACCCGGCCCGCCGGGTCCGCCCGGCTCCGCGCCCGGCACGTCAGACCCGCGCCGGACCCGTCAGACCTGCCGCTCCTGGAGGATGCCGAACTCCGCCCCTTGGTTGTCCACGAGCACCGCCACCCTCCCGTACTCCATGTCGTACGGCTCGGTCCGCACCCGCCCGCCGAGGCGGCGCGCCGCGGCGGCCGTCGCGTCGCAGTCGGCCACGCAGAAGTAGCTGAGGAAGTGCGCGGGCATCTCGGCGGGCACCGACCCCGACATCACGGCACGGCCCCCGACCGCGGTGTCGGGCCCGGCCTCTGCGCCCTCGGGCGACCAGGTGCGGAACACGTCGCCGTCCGCCTCGCCGCCCAGCTCGACGTCGTAGACGCCGTACTCGAAGACGGTCTCGTAGAACGGGTCCACCATGCTCTTGTCGCGTACGTACACCTCGGTCCAGCAGTAGGCCCCCGGCTTCCCCAGCACGCCGAAGCCCCGGTGCTCCCCGGCCTGCCAGAGGCCGAAGACCGCGCCCTCGGGGTCGGCCACGAGGGCCGTCGTGCCGAAGGGGCCGACCGGGACCGGCTCCGTGATCACCTGCCCGCCCGCGGCCGTGACCCGGGCGGCGGCCGTGGCGGCGTCGGGCGTCGCCAGATGGACCGTCCAGGTGGTGGGCATGCGCCCGTCCGGCTTGGGGGCGAGCGCGGCGACGGGCTCGCCGTCGAGCCTCGCCCGGGTGTAGTGCCCGTACTCGGCGCCCGCGCCGGCGTCGAAGGTCCACCCGAAGAGCGCACCGTAGAAGCGCTTGCCGCCCTCCACGTCGGGCAGCATCGCGTCCACCCAGCAGGGGACGCCTTCCGCGAATTCCATAGAACCGTTCCTCAGCTCTTGCCGTCGGCTCACCGGGAGGGCCTTCCTATGGCCTCCGTCACAGTCAAGCTAACCGGCGCCACGGCACCGCGCAGCCCGCGGAATCGAACACATGGCCAATTCTTTTCGGACGGCGCACACCGTGAGCCCCGGGCGCTCTCCGGCGCACTCCGGCACCCCTGTGCCACCGCTCCAACCCCATTTGCACTCGGTCGAATCGCGCTCCGATCACCCCTCGGTAAGCTGACGGCATGACAGGACAGGTACGAACCGTCGACGGCCGAGTGGCCGGTCGACGTGGTCAGGCGACACGTCAGAAACTGCTCGACTGCCTGAGCGAGATGCTCAGCTCCTCGCCCTACCGCGACGTGAAGGTCATCGACGTCGCCCGGAAGGCGGGCACTTCACCTGCGACGTTCTACCAGTACTTCCCGGACGTCGAAGGCGCGGTCCTGGAGATCGCCGAGCAAATGGCCACCGAGGGCGCGGAGTTGACCCACCTCCTGGAGGGCCGCTCCTGGGCCGGCAAGGCCGGCTGGCAGACGTCGCAGGACCTCGTCGACGGCTTCCTCGACTTCTGGCGGCGCAACGACGCGATCCTCCGGGTCGTCGACCTCGGTGCCGCCGAGGGGGACAAGCGCTTCTACAAGATCCGGATGAAGATCCTCAACTCGGTGAACAACTCCCTTGCGGACACCGTCAAGGAGCTTCAGTCCAAGGGCAAGGTCGACAAGGACGTGAGCCCCGCCGCGATGGCCGGCTCCCTCGTCGCCATGCTCGCCGCGGTCGCGTCGCACCAGCGCGGATTCCAGACATGGGGCGTCAAACAGGCCGAACTGAAGCCGAACCTGGCCGTGTTGGTCCATATGGGCGTCACCGGCAAGAAGCCCACGAAGTAGCGGCGGCAGCCCCGAACAGTCCTGTCACCCCCGGCGCGGCCATCCGGGCCGCGCCAGACGGGGCTGCGCCCCCTTCCCCCTTCCCTCCGTTTTCCCTCCGTTTTCCCTCCGTTCGAGGTGGAACACCCGTATCTCCCGTTCCACCCGCGCCTGGTACGCCGCGTACGGCGGCCAGAACTCCAGGGCGTCGGCCCACGCCCGGGCCCGCTCGTCGCCCGTGAGCAGCCGGGCCCGCACCGGTACGTCCCGGCCGCGCCAGCTGACCTCGGCGTCCGGGTGGGCCAGCAGGTTGGCGGTCCACGCCGGGTGCGCGGGGCGGCCGAAGTTGGAGCCGATCAGAAGCCAGCTCCCGTCGCCGCGCGGCAGGCAGGCCAGTGGCGTCCGCCGGGCGAGCCCGCTCCTGGCGCCCCGCGCCGTGAGCACGAGGCCCGGCAGCATCCGCGCGCTCAGGAGCACCCTTCCGCGCGTGAGCCGGTGCACCGCGCGGTCGACGGCGGGCACCACGTGCGGGGCGACCCGGGCGAAGGCACGGGTCGACGACACCTTCCGTACGAACCGGACGCCGGGCGCGGCCATCAGACCGCCACCCCCTCGGCCCGGTCCACCCGAACGGGGGCCCGTCCCTCAGGGCCGCCCGCGAACAGTCCGGCCCGTTCCGCGGCGTGCGCCCGCAGCCGGTGCGCCGGGCCGAAGAGCAGCTCGTCGCCCGACGCCCGCTTGAAGAACAGGTGCGCGTCGTGCTCCCAGGTGAAGCCGGTGCCGCCGTGCAGCTGGACGGCCTCGGCCGCCGCCGTCCGCAGCGCGTCGAGGGCACAGGCGAGCGCGAGCCCCGCGGCGGGTCCGGCGGGCCCGGGCGCCGCCGCCCCGGCCGCGCCCGCCGCGTCCCGGTCCACCGCCCCCACCGCCCACGCCGCGTAGTACGCCGCCGAGCGTGCCGCGCACACCGTCACGTACACGTCCGCCAGGCGGTGCTTCACCGCCTGGAACGAACCGATCGGGCGGCCGAACTGCTCGCGCTCCCTGACGTGGCCGAGGGTGCGCGCCAGGGCCTCGTCCGCGGCGCCGACCGCCTCGGCGGCGAGCACGGCGGCGGCCCTCTCCCCGGTGTCCGCGAGGGCCGGGAGCACGTCTTCACCGCCGTCGTCGCCCAGCAACTCCGCCTCCACGTCACGGAGTTCGACCCGGGCCTGCGCGCGCGTCTCGTCGAGCACGGTCCGCCGGGTGCGGACGAGCCCGGGGGCGTCACCGCGTACGAGGAACAACAGGGTGCGCGAGCGGGCGAAGCCACCGGTGTGCGCGGCGACGAGGAGCAGCCCCGCGCTGTGCCCGTCGAGGACCTGGTCGGCCTGGCCGTACAGGCGCCAGGCCCCGGTGGCCGCGGAGGCCTGGACACCGCCCGCGCGGCCCCCGCCCGCCCAGTCGCCGCCGTTGCCGCCGGTCAGGCCGAGTGCCGCGGCGAGCGCGGCCCCGGGCACGGCGAGGGCGGCCGTCACCTCACCCGAGGCAAGGCCCGGAAGCAGCGCGGCGCGCTGCCGCGCGGTCCCCAGGCGCAGCAGCAGCGGCGCGGCGAGCGCGGCGGTGGCGAACAGCGGGGCGGGGGCGAGGGTCCGGCCCAGCTCCTCCCCGGCGAGGGCGAGTTCGGTGACCCCGCAGCCCACGCCGCCGTACTCCTCGGGCAGCGCGAGCCCGGGAAGGCCGAGCCGCCCGGCGAGGGCGCCCCAGAGCGCGGCGTCGTACCCGGCGGGGGTGCGCACGGCGGCCCGGACGCCGGCGGCGGCCCGGCGCTTGGTGACGACCTCGCGCACGGCACGGCGGATCTCGTCCTGCTCCACGGTGCAGGCGGCGTCCATCGGCGGGCTCCTCCCCGGGCGGCACACCCGTAGCTGACGGGCCGTCATGTACGACGGCGGGCCGACATGCTAGGACCGCGCACGGCAGATGCACAGGCCCGCGACGGCCTCCCGCCCGGACACTTATCTGATGTACCGTCAGATCCATGCCGAGCCCCTCGCGCACAGGAACCAGGAAGGTCGCCGTCGTGGGGGTCGCCCTCGCCGACTGCGGCCGGGTGGAGGGCGTCACGCCCTACGCCCTGCACGCCCAGGCCGCCCGCCGGGCGCTCGCCGACGCCGGGCTCGACCGCGACGCCGTGGACGGGCTCGCCTCCGCGGGGCTCGGCACGCTCGCGCCCGTCGAGGTCGCGGAGTACCTGGGGCTCCGCCCGCGCTGGGTGGACTCCACCGCCGTGGGCGGCGCCACCTGGGAGGTCATGGCGGCGCACGCGGCGGACGCGATCGCGGCGGGCCACGCGAACGCGGTCCTGCTCGTGTACGGCTCGACGGCCCGCGCGGACGTCAAGGCGGGCCGCCGCACGGGAAACCTGTCCTTCGGGGCGGGCGGCCCGCTCCAGTTCGAGGTCCCCTACGGGCACTCGCTGATCGCCAAGTACGCGATGGCGGCCCGGCGCCACATGCACGAGTACGGCACCACGCTCGAACAGCTGGCCTCCGTCGCGGTGCAGGCGCGGGCCAACGCGGCGACGAACCCCGAGGCGATGTTCCGGGAGCCGATCACGGTCGACGACGTGCTCGGCGGGCCCATGATCGCCGACCCGTTCACCAAGCTGCACTGCTGTCTGCGCTCCGACGGCGGCTGCGCGGTGTTGCTCGCGGCCGCCGACCTCGTGCGCGACTGCGCGCCCCGGCCCGTCTGGGTCCTCGGCACCGGCGAGCACGTCTCACACACCACCATGTCCGAGTGGCGGGACTTCACCGTCTCCCCCGCGGCCGTCAGCGGGCGGCTCGCCTTCGCGCGGGCCGGGGTACGCCCCGCGGACATCGACGTCGCGCAGATCTACGACGCCTTCACCTACATGACCCTGGTGACCCTTGAGGACCTGGGGTTCTGCGCGAAGGGCGAGGGCGGGGCGTTCGTGGAGGAGGGCCGACTGCTGCGCGGCGGCGGCCTGCCGACCAACACCGACGGCGGCGGGCTCTCCGCCCAGCACCCTGGCATGCGGGGCCTGTTCCTGCTCGTGGAGGCGGTCCGCCAACTGCGCGGCGAAGCGGGCACCGACCGCCAGGTCCACCGCCCCGACGGCCACCCCCCGGAACTGGCGGTGGCCTCCGGCACGGGCGGCTGGTTCTGCTCATCGGCCACGGTGATACTCGCCCGCGGCTGAGGAGCACCCCAAAGGGGCGCGGGCCCGTGTCGACATGCGGCTCCGCCGCGCGGGCGCGACCAGCCCCGACGAACCCGCAGGCGACCGACGGGGCACCGAGGCAGCTCCGGCCCAGCGCCCAGCGTGGGGCGCACAATCGAGCCATGACGACCACGAACCGCTTCCGCGCCCTGCTCAGATCCCAGAAGGTGTGGAACACCGAACTCCCCGCCTTCGACCCTGCGGCCACGCCCGACGCCCCGCTCCCCCTCTTCCACCACTGGTTCGCCGAGGCCGTGGCCGCGGGCCAGACCGAGCCGCACACCATGACCCTGGCGACCTCGGACGACGCGGGCCGCGCCGACGCGCGCACGGTCATGCTGCACGACGCCGACCCGGCGGGCTGGCACTTCGCCTCGCACGACCTCAGCCGCAAGGGCCGCCAGCTCGCGGAGCGGCCGTACGCGGCCCTGCACTTCTACTGGCCCGCCCAGGCCCGCCAGATCCGGCTGCGCGGCCCGGTCGCCACCGCCCCGCACGCCGAGGCCCTCGCGGACCTGCACGCGCGGACGACGGGGGCGCTCGCCGCGGCGCTCGTCGGACACCAGAGCGAAGTCCTCGCCTCGCGCGCCGAGTTGACTGCCGCATCGGAGGCCGCCTGGGAGCGGGCGGCCGAGCGACCCGACGCCGACGCGCCGAGCTGGACACTGTACGTACTGGCCCCCGATGAGGTGGAGTTCTTCCAAGGGGACGCCCGGCGGCGGCACGTACGCCTCCGGTACCGGGCGGCGGAACAACAGGGGGCCTGGCTGAGGGAGTTGCTGTGGCCGTGACCGAAGAGGAAGGCGTGACCGGAGAGGACGCCGGGCTCGTCCTGCGCCCCGCGCGCCCGGAGGACTCCGCGGCGGTCGCCCGGATCTGGCACGCGGGCTGGAGCGACGGCCACCTGGGGCACGTCCCGGAGGCGCTGCTCACGGTCCGCACCCCGCAGTCGTTCGTGCTGCGCGCCCCGCGCCGCGTCGACGACACGGTGGTCGCGGTCGTCGACGGGGTGCTCGCCGGGTTCGTGATGGTGGTCGACGACGAGGTCGAGCAGGTCTACGTGGCCGGGGCGCACCGGGGCACGGGCGTGGCCGCCGCGCTGCTCGCCGAGGCCGAGCGCGTGGTGGCCGCCAAGGGCCACCGGCGCGCGTGGCTCGCGGTGGTCGACGGCAACGCCCGCGCCCGCCGCTTCTACGAACGCCACGGCTGGCGCGACGAGGGCCTCTTCGAGTACCTGGCGGCGAGCGCGAGCGGCCCCATCCGGGTCCCGTGCCACCGCTACGTGAAGCAGCTCACCGCTTCCGCGTGAAGGTGAACTGCGCGTAGTCCCGCACGGGCCGGTAGCCGATCCGCCGGTACAGGCCGTTGCTCGTGGGGTTGGCGAGGTCGGTGAAGAGCAGCACCTCACCGGCGCCCGCGGCGAGCGCGGCCCGGGTGACCTCGGTGGTGACGGCGCCCGCGTAGCCGCGGCCGCGGTGCCCAGCGGGGGTGTAGACCGGGGCGACGCGGATCTGCCCCGCCACGGGCCTGGTCGCGCCCGCCATGGACACGGGGGTGCCGTCGGGCAGCTCCCAGAGGGTGACGCCGCCGTACGCGAGCCGCGCGTCCGCCCACTGGTACGGGTCCATCAGCCGGGACTGCCCGAGGTCGGCCATGAACGCCCGGTGCCAGCTCGCCAGCAGCTCCCGGTCGCCCGGCACGGCCACGCGCGCGGCACCGGGCGGCACGGGCCCGGGCGGCGTGAGCGTGCCGAGCCGGTACAGGCGCTGGCGCAGGTTCTCCTCGACGGCGTCCCCGGTGTGCGCCTGCCAGGCCCGCGCGAAGCCCTCGGCCGCGGCGCGGTCGGACATCACCCCGGGCAGCTCTGGCGCGATCCGGGCCAGCTCCCCCGCGAGGGAGTCGAGGGCCCCGGGCTCGTCCGCCGTGCGGGGGCTGACGGCGACCCGGTGCGGCGGAGTGCGCAGGAAGGCCCCGCGCACGGTCCCGCCCGCGTCCAGGCAGCCGAAGACCGGGTCCGCGTCGCCGTACACGTGCGGGCCCCGGGTGCGGAGGGTGTCGGCGACGGTCAGCAGGGCGGTGTTGAGCGCGGGCTCGGCGTGCAGGTGGGCGCGGGCGCGGTCGAGGAACTCGGCGGGGTCAGCCGTCAGCCGCCAGCGTCCGGTGGGCACTGTGGTCATGCGGCATGTTCTCATCACGGGCGTCACGGGGGCCGAACACCGGTACCGTCACACCGTCCCCCGCCTGCCGGAACCGCACGCGCAGCGCCATGCCGATCCGCAGGTCCGCCGCCGCGCATCCCACCACCTCGGTCATCATCCGCGGCCCTTCGGCGAGGTCGACGACGGCGGCGGTGTACGGCACCCGGGCGCCGAACGGCGGCAGGTCGTTGCGGTGCACGACGGACCAGGTGTAGAGCGTGGCCAGGCCGCGGGACCGCTCCCAGGTGACGTCCTCGCTCCAGCAGTACGGGCAGAACTCGCGCGGGTAGTGGTGCGCGCGCCCGCAGCCGGGCGCGTGGCAGCGGCGGACCAGCAGGCGCCCCTCGGCGGCGGCGTCCCAGTAGGTCCTGCTGAAGGCGTCAACTTCGGGCAGGTCGAAGCGGGGTCGTCCCTCGGCGGTCACCGCGGGCACCCCGCTCCCCGCGCGAACCGGCCCTTCTCGCTCCGGCGCCACCGCCTCCCCGGCCGGCGCGTGGAGCGGCGGGCGCGGGACGTGGGGGGCCGTGCAGGGCCCTGGGGGCAGTTGGTGTCCATGCGGGGATCTCTCCTGATCAGCGGGGCCGCCCAAGTGGACCTGACGGTACGTCAGTTCAGCGCACCGGTCAGCCCGCGCGCAAGAGCCCGTCGTACGTGATCAATTCGCAACCGGTTTCGGACTTGTCCGTCACCCATCAAGTGACGGCGTGGTTACTCTCCCGTCATGGCCGACTCGAACCCACCACCCCCCAGCACCGACCGGCCCCTCCCGGACAGGCCAGGACCGGCCCGCCCCGTGTACGTCGTCGGCGGCGGCCCCGGCGGCCTCGCCGTCGCGGCCGCGCTGCGCGCCCGTGGCGTACGCGCCGTCGTCCTGGAGAAGTCCGACCGCGTCGGCGCGTCCTGGCGAGGCCACTACGACCGCCTCCGTCTGCACACCACCCGCCGCCTCTCCGCGCTGCCGGGCCTCGCGATGCCGCGCTCGTTCGGCCGCTGGGTCTCCCGTGACGACGTGGTCCGCTATCTGGAGAAGTACGCGGCATACCACGACCTGGACGTCGTCACCGGCGTCGAGGTGACCCGCCTGGAGCGCGCGGAGGGCGGGGGCTGGCTCCTGCGGGCCACCGGCGGACGGGAGCTGACCGGCCGCGCGGTGATCGTCGCCACCGGCCACAACCACACCCCGCACGTCCCCGACTGGCCGGGCGCCGACACCTTCCCCGGCGACCTCCGGCACGCCTCGGCCTACCGCGAGCCCTCCCCCTACGCCGGCAAGGACGTCCTCGTCGTCGGCGTCGGCAACACGGGCGCGGAGATCGCCGTCGACCTCGTGGAGGGCGGCGCCGCACGCGTCCGCCTCGCCGTGCGCACCCCGCCGCACATCGTGCGCCGCTCCACCGCGGGCTGGCCCGCGCAGCGCTCCGGCATCCTGTGCCGCAGGCTGCCCGTGCCGGTGGTCGACCGGCTCGGCCGGGCGGTCGCCCGCGTCAGCGTGCCCGACCTGTCCGCGCACGGCCTGCCACGCCCCGCCACCGGCCTGTACTCGCGCGCCCGCGACGGCGCCATCCCGGTGCAGGACGTCGGCCTCATCGCAGCGGTGCGCGCGGGCCGGGTCGAGCCCGTCGCCGCCGTCGAGTCCTTCGAGGGCGGCAAGGTGCTCCTCGCCGACGGCAGCCGCGTCGGCCCCGACGCCGTCATCGCCGCCACCGGCTACCGCCGCGCCCTGGAGCCCCTCCTCGGCCACCTCGGCGTACTCGACGCCCGGGGCCGCCCCCGGGCACACGGCCACCGCACCGCCCCGGAGGCCCCGGACCTGTACTTCACCGGCTTCACCACCCCCATCAGCGGCACACTCCGGGAGCTGGCGAGGGACGCAAGCAAAATCGCCCGTGCGGTGGCACGGTCGTCGACCTGAGCAGCGGGGCGAAGTCCGCTGCGGTACGGGAGCGCCCCAAAGGGGCGCGGGGAACTGCGCGACCAGCCCCAACGAACCCGCAGGCGACCAACGACCCACCGCGGCAACCCCAGCGGAGCGCCGAGGCACTCTTGGCAGCCGGCGGTTTGTGCGGTTCCGTGGAAGGGCGGGTGCCCAACCACCGCACCGGCCCCACGCGCCCCGCCGGGCGGAGCCCTGCCGTGCGCCGGACGCGGAGCCCTGCCGCGCCCCGGACGCGGGGTCCGCCGCCCGCCGGACTTTGCCCGCGGCCCCATTCCTGACAGGGCGTCAGTTCAGTAATCTGACTAAGCGTCAGTTTTAGTTCGGCACTGTCGCAGCCGCCCGCGGCCCCTCCCACCGGGCCCCGGCCGGTCCAGTCGTCGCTGTCACACAGGAGCGGGCGTACCGATGCTTGGATCGACGTACGGCACCTTCACCTCCGACCCCCGCCGCGCACGCGCCGTGGCCTGCGGCAACCTGCCCGCCGCCAGTGTCCACGGCCGTGCCGCCGCCCCCGGTGACCTGGACGTCAGCGGACGGCCGCTGTACGCCGACGTCCCCGACCTCGACCGCTTCTTCCACCCGGAGTCCGTGGCCGTCATCGGCGCGTCGGACGGCGAGGGGCGGCCCCACGCCGGCATCACCCGCAAGCTCGTCGCCTGGGCGGCACGCGTCGGCGCCCGCCTGTACCCCGTGCACCCCAGCAGGACCGCCGTCTTCGGCATCCCCTGCGTCCGCTCGGTCGCGGACCTGCCGGGGCCCGTGGACGTGGCGGTCGTCCTGGTCGGCGACCCCTTACCCGTCGTCGAGGAACTCGCCGATGCGAAGGCGAGGTTCGCGGTGGTCTTCGCCTCCGGCTTCGCCGAGACCGGCGAGGCGGGCGCCGCCGCGCAGGCCCGGCTCACCGCCGCCGTGCGCCGCTCGGGCCTGCGCCTGCTCGGCCCGAACACCAACCTCAACGCCTTCGAGGAGTTCCGCGAGGACCTTCAAGGCCCCGCCATCGCCCTCATCACCCAGTCCGGCCACCAGGGCCGCCCCCTCTTCGCCCTCCAGGACCTCGGCATCCGCCTCTCCCACTGGGCGCCCACCGGCAACGAGGCCGACCTGGAGACCGCCGACTTCGTCTCCTACTTCGCCGAGCGGCCGGAGGTCGGCGCCATCGCCGCGTACGTGGAGGGCCTCAAGGACGGCCGCGCCTTCCTGCTCGCCGCCGACCGGGCCGCCCGGCGCGGCGTCCCGGTCGTCGCCGTCAAGGTCGGCCGCACCGAGACCGGCGCCCGCACCGCCGCCTCGCACACCGGCAAGCTCACCGGCGCCGACACGGTCGTGGACGCGGCGATGCGGCAGTTCGGCGTGATCCGCGTCGACGGGCTCGACGAACTCCAGGACACCGCGGCCCTGTTGGCCCGCGCCCGGCCGCCCCGCGCCGACGGCGTGGCCGTCTACTCGATCTCCGGCGGCACGGGCGCGCACTTCGCCGACCTGGCCACGGCGGCGGGCCTGCGCCTCCCGGCCCTCCCGGAGCCCAAGCAGACCGAGCTGCACCAGTGGATCCCGCACGACCTGAACGTCTCCAACCCCGTCGACAACGGCGGCCACCCCGTCGGCGACTGGCGCGGCCGCAAGATCATCGACGCGATCCTGGCCGATCCGGCGATCGGCGTCCTGATCTGCCCCATCACCGGCCCGTTCCCGCCGATGAGCGACAAGCTGGCCGAGGACCTGGTCGCCGCGGCAGAGCGGACGGACAAACTGATCTGCGTGATCTGGGGCTCCCCCGTGGGCACGGAGGAGGCCTACCGCACGACGCTGCTCGGCTCGTCCCGCGTCGCCACCTTCCGCACCTTCGGCAACTGCGTCACGGCCGTACGCGCCTACCTGGACCACCACCGCTTCACCACCGCCTACCGCTCCCCCTTCGACGAGGCCCCGCGCACCGCTTCGCCCTCCTACCGCAAGGCCGAGGCCCTGATGCGCCCGGGCCACCGGCTCAGCGAGCACGCCGCGAAGCAGCTCCTGCGCGCGTACGGCATCCGCGTACCGCGCGAGCAGCTCGTGACCAGCGCGGCGGCGGCCGTGCGCGCCGCCGGGCAGGTCGGCTACCCCGTCGTCATGAAGGCCTCCGGGGCGCGGATCGCCCACAAGACCGAACTCGGCCTCGTCCGGGTCGGCCTCACCTCCGCGAGCCAGGTCCGCGACGCCTACCGCGACCTCACCGACATCGCCCGCTACGAGGACATCGACCTGGACGGCATCCTGGTCTGCCAGATGGTGGAGCGCGGCGTCGAGATGGTCGTCGGCGTCAGCCAGGACCAGCTCTTCGGGCCCACCGTGACGGTGGGGCTCGGCGGGGTGCTCGTGGAGGTCCTGCGCGACACCTCGGTCCGCGTGCCGCCCTTCGGCGAGGACCAGGCCCGCGCGATGCTCGACGAGCTGCGCGGCCGGGCCCTCCTGGACGGGGTGCGCGGGGCGCCGCCGTGCGACCTCGACGCCCTGGTCGAGGTCGTCCTGCGCGTCCAGCGGATGGCCCTGGAACTGGAGGGGCGGCTCGCGGAGCTGGACATCAACCCTCTGATGGTCCTCGGCCGCGGCCAGGGCGCGGTGGCCCTGGACGCCTTCGCGCGCTGCGGGTGAGCGCGGGTACGGGAGCCCTGGACGCCTTCGCGCGCTGCGGGTGAGCGCGGGTACGGGAGCCCTGGACGCCTTCGCGCGCTGCGGGTGAGCGCGCGGCACGCGGCTCAGCCCTCGTCCGCGCTGCGGAACGTGCGGCGGTAGGCCGTCGGCGTCACGCCGAGGACCGACTGGAGGTGCTGGCGCATCGACTGGGCCGTGCCGAAGCCGGACTCGTGGGCGACCTGGTCGACGGAGAGGGCCGTGGACTCCAGGAGGTGGCGGGCCCGCTCCACCCGCTGCCGGGTGAGCCACTGGCCGGGGCTCACCCCGACCTCCTCGCGGAAGCGCCGGGTGAAGGTGCGCACCGACATCGCCTCCTGCTCGGCCAGGTCGCGCAGCTGGAGCGGCTCGTGGAGGCGCCCGAGCGCCCAGGCCCGCGCGGTGGTCGTGGTCGCCAGCTGCGGCTCGGGCACCGGGCGCTGGACGTACTGCGCCTGCCCGCCGTCGCGGTGCGGCGGTACGACCGTGGAGCGGGCCACGTCGTTGGCGACGGCCGCGCCGTGGTCGCGGCGCACCACGTGCAGGCACAGGTCGATGCCCGCGGCGACCCCGGCGGAGGTGAGCACGTCGCCGTCGTCGATGAACAGCACGTCCGCGTCGACCTCGATCCGCGGGAAGAGCCGCTGGAAGTGCTCCGCGTGCGCCCAGTGCGTGGTCGCCGGGCGGCCGTCCAGGAAGCCCGCCGCCGCCAGGACGTAGCCGCCCGTGCAGATCGACACCATGCGGGTGCCGGGCCGCAGGCGGGCGAAGGCCGCGGCCAGCTCCTCCGTGAGGCGGCCCTCCTCGTACACGGGCCCCAGCTCGTGCGATGCGGGCACCACGACCGTGTCGGCCGTCGCGAGCGCCTCCGGCCCGTGCTCGACGACCACGGCGAAGTCCGCGTCCGTGCGCACCGGCCCGGGCGGCCGCGCGGAACAGGTCACGACCTCGTACAGGCGCCGCCCACCGGCATCGCGCGCGCGGCCGAAGATGCGCTGGGGGATGCCCAGTTCGAAGGGGATGACACCGTCCATGACGAGGACGGCGACGCGGTGCGGGCCGGGTGCCCGCCGCTTCCGCCCGCCCCCGCGTACCCGCTGCTCGGCCATGGCCCGATCCTAGCGAACGCTGTCCCTCCGGCCACTCGATCGCCCCATGCCCGCACCCGATCCTGGCTGACGTGACCCAGACAACCGAGACCTCCGCCCGGGCGGACGGCACCGAGCCCACCGAGCGCCCGGGACGGCGCGCGCCCCGCGTCCACCGTGCCTGGTTCGTCGCCGCCGTCACCTTCGTGACGATCATCGGCGGCGCGGCCTTCAACTCTTTGCCCGGGCTGCTCATCGACCCCCTGCACGAGGAGTTCGACTGGTCCCGGGGCGAGATCGGTTTCGCGGTCTCCGTCGACATGGCGCTGTACGGGCTCACCGCGCCGTTCGCCGCCGCGCTCATGGACCGCTTCGGCATCCGCAAGGTCGTCGTGAGCGCCCTCGGCCTGGTCGCGGCGGGCGCGCTGCTCAGCGTGTGGATGACCGCGAGCTGGCAGCTGATGCTCTACTGGGGCCTCCTGGTGGGCCTCGGCACCGGATCCATGGCGCTCGCCTTCTCCGCGACCGTCACCAACCGCTGGTTCGTGAAGCGGCGCGGCCTGGTCACCGGCGTCCTGACGGCCGCGGGCGCCTCCGGCCAGCTGGTGTTCCTGCCGCTGTGCGCGTGGATCGTGGACGAGCACGGGTGGCGGCCGGCGTCCGTGACGGTCGCGCTCGCCGCGCTCGTCGTCGTGCCGTTCGTGTGGCTGCTCCTGCGCGACCACCCCGCGGACGTCGGACTCGCCCCGTACGGCGGGCAGTTCACACCCAAGCCGGAGCCGGCGCGGGGCGCCGCCGCGCGCACCGTCCGGGTGCTCTTCGACGCGGCCCGCACCGGCCCCTTCTGGCTGCTCGCGGGGACCTTCGCCATCTGCGGGGCATCCACCAACGGGCTCGTCCGCACCCACTTCGTGCCGTCCGCGCACGACCACGGCATGCCGGTCACCGCCGCGGCCTCGCTGCTCGCCGTCGTCGGCGTCTTCGACGTCGTGGGCACGATCGCCTCCGGCTGGCTCACCGACCGCTTCGAGGCCCGCCGCCTCCTCGCCGTCTACTACGGCCTGCGCGGCATCTCGCTGGTATTCCTGCCGATCCTCCTCGCGCCCAGCGTCCACGTGCCGATGCTGTTCTTCATCGTCTTCTACGGGCTCGACTGGGTGGCCACAGTGCCGCCCACGCTCGCGCTGTGCCGCGAGCACTACGGGGCCGACAGCGCGATCGTCTTCGGCTGGGTGCTCGCCTCGCACCAGGTCGGGGCGGCGCTCGTGGCATTCCTCGGCGGCGTGGCCCGGGACGTCTTCGGCTCGTACGACGTGGTCTGGTACGCCTCCGGCGCCCTGTGCGCGGCGGCGGCCCTGATGTCCCTCGTGATCCGGCGCGGCACATCCGCGGTGTGAGGCTCAGCCCAGCCGGCCCCGGTGGAAGAGCAGCGGGGCCGCCTCCCGGTCCGCCGCGTCCAGGGCCTCCACCCGGCCGACCACGATGAGGTGGTCGCCTCCGGTGTGCACCGCGTGCACGGTGCAGTCGATCCACGCCGGTACGCCCGCGAGGCGCGGGGAGCCCGTCACGGGTGCGGCGTCGTAGGAGACCCCCGCGAACTTGTCGGCGCCGCTGACCGCGAACGCCCGGCACAGGTCCGCCTGGTCCGCGCCCAGGATGTTGACGCAGAAGACGCCCGCGCGGGCGATGCGCGGCCACGTCGTGGACGTACGGCCCACCATGAAGCAGACCAGGGGCGGGTCCAGGGAGAGCGAGGAGAAGGACTGACAGGCGAAGCCCGCGGGCGCGTCACCAGGGGCCGTCACCACGGTCACGCCGGTCGCGAAGGTACCGAGCACACGGCGGAACTCGGCCGCGTCGAGCGGCGCGCGCTCCCCCTCACGAACGGCCCGCAGCCGGGGCCGCGGCACGGCGTCGACCGCCACCGCCGTCGGGGCCCCCACCGACCTGAGGTAGCGCACGACCGTGGCCGCCATTCCCGCGTGTCCCATCACGCCCCCCATTGAAGCTGACGGCCCGTCAGATTGGAAGAGGCGGTCCCCAGGGAGCCCCAAAGGGGCGCGGGGAACTGCGCGACCAGCCACGACGAACCCGCGGACGCACACCTGGCAAAGCGCTCAACGCCCCTCGAAGGTGGGGGAACGGCGCTCCAAAAAGCTGGCGACGCCCTCCCGCGCGTCCCGGGTACCCATGTTGATCTCCTGGGCGGAGGCCTCCGCGGCCAGCGCGGAGGCACGCCCGGACTCCAAGGACGCGTTGACAAGCTGCTTGGTGAGAGCGAGAGCCCGGGTGGGCCCGCAGGCCAGCCGCTCCGCCCAGGCCCGGGCGGTCTCCTCCAGGTCGCCGTCCGGCACGACCCGGTTGACGAGCCCGAGGCGCCCCGCGTCGGCCGCGCCGAGCGCGTCGCCGAAGAACATCAGCTCCTTCGCGCGCTGGGGCCCGACGAGGCGCGGAAGCAGATAGGCCCCGCCGCCGTCCGGCACGAGCCCCCTGCGCACGAACACCTCGATGAACGCGGCCGATTCGGCGGCGAGCACCAGATCGCAGGCCAGGGCCAGATGGGCCCCGAGCCCCGCGGCGGTGCCGTTCACGGCGGCGACCACGGGCTTCTCGCAGTCGAGGACGGCGGTGATCAGCCGCTGGGCGCCGTCCCGCAGCGTGCGGGCGATGTCGCCCGCGACACGCTCGCCCCCGGCCCCCGCCCCGCGCAGGTCCGCGCCGGAGCAGAAGGCCCCGCCGCTGCCGGTGAGGACGACGGCCCGGGTGTCCGGGGCGCGGGAGGCCTCGTCCAGCAGGCCGACGAGGTGGTCCCGGTCGGCCGGGGCGAGCGCGTTGCGCACCTCGGGCCGGTCCAGGGTGATCCAGGTGACGTGGCGCCTGGTGGTGTGGTGGATCCGGGGTCCGGCCATGGGGTTCCTCTCTGGGGGGGGGCGAGGGTCGGCTGGGGCAGGGGGGCCGGGCCGCTTCAGAACACCACCACCGCCCGCGCCACCCGCCCCGCCTCCGCGTCCGCGCGGGCGCGGGGGAAGTCCTCCACCGCGTACGTACGCGTCACCAGCTCGTCGAGCAGCAACCGCCCCGCCAGGTAAAGCTCCGCGTACAGCGCGAAGTCCCGCTGCGGCCGCGCCGACCCGTACCGGCAGCCGAGGATCGACTTGTCCAGGAACAGCGACGCGACGACGAAGGACGCCTCGGCGGCGGCGGGCGGCATCCCGAGGAGCACCGCCTGCCCGTGCCGGTCCAGCAGGTCCACGGCCTGCCGCACCAGGTCCACCCGGCCCACGCACTCGAAGACGTGGTCCGCGCCGGCCGGCAGGACCTGGGCCACACCCTCCGCCGCGGTCAGGAAGTGCGTGGCGCCGAACCGCCGCGCGGCCTCCTCCTTGGCCGGGTTCGCGTCGACGGCCACGACCGGCCGCGCGCCCGCGATCCGCGCGCCCTGGAGCACGTTGAGCCCGACGCCCCCGGCGCCGATGACGACGACGGAGTCCCCGTACGCGACCTTCGCCCGGTTGAGGACCGCGCCGACCCCTGTGACCACCGCGCAGCCGATGAGCGCGGCGGACGGCAGCGGGATCTCCTTGGGGATCCGCACGGCCTGCACGGCCTTGACGAGGGTGCGCTCGGCGAAGGAGGAGTTCGCCGCGAACTGGTACAGCGGCGCCCCGCCCCGCGTGAACGGCTGCCGGGGCATCCCGATCGCCTTGCGGCACATGGTGGGCCGCCCTCGGTGGCACTCGGCGCACGCCCCGCAGTTCGCGATCGTCGACAGGGCCACGTGGTCCCCGGGCACGACGTGCGTGACGCCGGGCCCCACGGCCTCCACGACACCCGCGCCCTCGTGCCCGAGCACCACGGGCACCGGGAACGGGATCGTCCCGTCGAGCACCGAGAGGTCGCTGTGGCAGAGCCCGGCCGCCGCGACGGCCACCAGGACCTCGCCGGGCCCCGGGTCCCGCACCTCCAGATCGTCGACGACCTCCACGCTCCGCCCGTCGAACACCACGCCCCTCATCGCACACCCCTCACCGAGGCCCCCGGGCCTCTCTCGGCAGGCCGAGCACCCGCTCGGCGATGATGTTCCGCTGGATCTCGTCGGAGCCGCCGTAGATCGTGTCGGCGCGCGAGAAGAGGAAGAGCCGCTGGGCCGCGTCGAGTTCGTAGGGCGCCCCCGCGGACCAGTCGCCGGGCCCCGCGGCGCCGAGCGCCCCGCGCACCCGCACCGCCAGCTCCCCGAGCCGCTGGTGCCAGCCGCCCCACAGGAGCTTCGCGACGCTGGGCGCGCCGGGCTCACCACCGCCCAGGGTCCGCAGCGCGTTCCACCGCATGACCCGCAACTCCGCCCACAGCCGCACCAGT
The DNA here is from genome assembly GCF_056431945.1 of Streptomyces sp. NPDC045778. NCBI lineage: Bacteria > Bacillati > Actinomycetota > Actinomycetes > Kitasatosporales > Streptomycetaceae > Streptomyces > Streptomyces sp. NPDC045778. The sequence goes on along the minus strand of NZ_JBWKJZ010000022.1, from coordinate 104,729 downwards.
TGCTCGCGCAGGACCGGGTCGTCAACGGCCCCGGCGCGCACGGCGTCCCGTACGACACCCGCCAGCTCCTCGGCGAAGCCGATCTGCTGGGCGAGCGTCGACACGCCGCGTTCGAAGCCGAGCAGCCCCATCGCGACGCGCCACCCCGCCCCCTCGCCGCCGACGACGTGCTCGGCACGCGCGCGCGCCCCGTCGAAGAACACCTCGTTGAACTCGGCCGTCCCGGTCAGCTGCCGGATCGGCCGCACCTCGATCCGCCCCGGCTGGTCCATCGGCACCAGCAGGAACGAGAGCCCCTCGTGCCGCCGCGCCCCGGCGGGCCCGGTGCGCGCGAGCACGAAGCACCAGTCGGCCTCGTGCGCGAGCGAGGTCCAGACCTTCTGGCCGGTGATCCGGTACGTGTCCCCGTCGCGCTCGGCGAGTGTGCGGACGCCCGCGAGGTCGGAGCCCGCGCCCGGCTCGCTGTAGCCCTGGCACCACAGGGCCTGCCCGCGCGCGATGGCCGGCAGGAAGGCGTTCTGCTGCTCCCGGCTCCCGTACGCGAGCAGCGTCGGCGCCAGCAGCTTCTCGCCGATGTGGCCGCAGCGCCCGGGCGCCCGCACGCGCGCGTACTCCTCGGCCCACACGACCTGCTGGGTGAGTGAGGCCGTACGGTTGCCGTACGCGCCCGGAGCCGTGTCCCAGCCGATGCCGATCCACCCGCCGCGCCCCAACTCCCGCTCCCACTCCCGGCGCAGGCCGGGGCCCTCGTGCTCGCCGCCGGGCCCGCCGCGCCCCGCCGCCCCGGCGAAGTCGCCGGTCAGACGCGCGCCCAGCCACTCCCGCGCCTCGGCCCTGAACTCCTCGTCCTCGGGCCCGAATGCGAAGTCCACGGCCGGGCCTAGGCGGTGGGGCCGGAGCCGGACCGGCCGGGCGCCGGGCCGGGCGGGGCAGCCGGCCCCGCGTTGGGCCGGGCGCCCTGTGCCGCCGCCCGCGCCATCGCCTCCACCCGCTCCAGGAGCGGCATCGGATCGGTGCCGACCGTGCCGGGCAGGACGTCCGCGATCCGCTCAGGCGTCCAGCCGCCGTCGGCGTACGCGGCCCGCAGCTCGCGCGGCTGCGCCCACACCGCGATCTTGGGCCCGGCGACGGTGTACACCTGCCCGGTGATCCGCTCCCGTCTGGCCCGCTCGCTCAGCAGGTACACCACGAACGCGGCCACGTCCTCCGGCTCGCCGATCTCCGTCAGCTCCATGGGGACGTTCGCCGACATCCGGGTGCGCGCCACCGGCGCCACCGCGTTGGCCGTCACGCCGTACTTGTGCAGGCCGAGCGCGGCGCTGCGCACCAGCGAGATGATCCCGCCCTTGGCCGCGCTGTAGTTGGCCTGCGCCACCGAGCCCTGGTGGTTGCCGCTGGTGAAGCCGACGAGGGTGCCGGAGCGCTGGGCGCGCATCACGGCGGACGCGGCCCGGAAGACGGTGAAGGTGCCCTTCAGGTGCGTGGCGAGCACCGGGTCCCACTCCCGCTCGGTCATGTTGAACAGCATCCGCTCGCGCAGGATCCCGGCGACGCACACCGCCCCGTCGAGCCGCCCGAACGCGTCGCGGGCCACGTCGACGACGCGCTGCCCGCCCGCCATGGTGGAGATGTCGTCGGCGACGGCCACCGCCTCGCCCCCGGCCGCCTCGATCTCCTTGACCACGGCGTCGGCTATCTCGCTCGCGGGCTCCCCGCCCGCCACGGAGACCCCGTAGTCATTGACGACGACCTGGGCACCCTCGGCCGCCGCGGCGAGGGCGACGGCCCTGCCGATGCCGCGTCCGGCGCCCGTCACGGCGACCACCTTGCCTGCCAAGAAGTTCCCCACACCGGCCCCTTCCCGCGGTTTCTGACGGACCGTTAGATTCTATGGCCCGTCGGACACGAATGGACAAGCCCCGGGGAGGACCCATGTCGGCTTCGCTGCGCGGACCGGACCTGCCGGCCATGCCGCCCGAGTTCCACCGGCTCGCCGAGCGCGTCAACAACTGGGGCCGCTGGGGCGCCGACGACGAACTGGGCACCCTGAACCTGATCACCGACGAGGTCGTGCGCGAGGCCGCGGCCACCGTGCGCACGGGCCGCCGCGTGCCGCTCGCCCTTCCGCTGCGCCATGACGGCGTCCAGGCGGGCCTGATCCCCGGCCGGGTCAACCCGTTGCACACGATGGTGCAGATCAACCAGCGCCTCTTCGGCCCCGGCACGGTCGCGACCAGCGACGACGCGGTCACCATGGGGCTCCAGGCGGCCACCCACTGGGACGCGCTCCCGCACGCCTCGCACTCGGGCCTGCTCTACAACGGCCGCCCCGCCGACAGCGTCACCGCCCACGAGGGCGCCCGCTTCAGCGGCATCGAGAAGGTCCCGCACCTCGTCTCGCGCGGCGTCCTGCTCGACGTGGCACGCGCCCACGGCCTCGGCCGGCTGCCCGGCGACCACGCGGTCACGCCCGAAGACCTGTCCCTGGCCGAGGAGTTCGGCCGGGTCACCGTGCGCCCCGGGGACGTCGTCCTCGTCCGCACGGGCCAGATCCAGCTGTATCTGGCGGGCGACAAGCACGCGTACGCACTGCCGTCGCCCGGGCTCTCCTGCCGCGCCCCGGAGTGGTTCCACGCGCGGGACGTGGCGGCCGTCGCCAACGACACCCTCACCTTCGAGATCTTCCCGCCGGAGATCGAGAACCTGTGGCTGCCGGTGCACGCCCTGCACCTGGTGGAGATGGGCATGCTCCAGGGCCAGAACTGGAATCTCGAAGAGTTGTCCACAGCCTGTGGAGAAGAGGGGCGCCACGGCTTCCTGCTCGTGGCGATGCCCGAGCCGTTCACGGGCGCGACGGGCACCCCGGTGGCACCGGTCGCCGTCTTCTGACCCCGCACGGAGTTCGGGTGGCGGCGCGTCGGCGCTCCGCCCCGAGCGCATGACCGCGCGCCGCCATCCGGCTCCGGCGTACGAGCCCCGCCCCCCTTCTGCCCTGAAAGGAGCGCGACGCCGAATCGCGAACCGCACCTCGTCAAGGACCGGGCCACAGGCTCCACCGCCCCTCGACGTCCCCTCGCGGCGAATCGCTGCACACAAGCGTGATCAGACGAGTACCGTACGTCAACACCTGTTCGGGGATTTATGGAGTATGCCGGTTTTGCACCGCCTGCGCACGGCCGCGCATCGTGGCACGTGACGGCGCACGCGCGGGCACACCGGGGGCACACCGGCACGGGGGTGCCGCACGGTGATCCAGCCCTGCCGCGGTCGAGGCGTCAGCGCACCCCGAGTGCGACCTCTCCGTACCGCGAGGCCGAAGCGGCGGCGGCGTCGCAGCGGTCGACCTCGCACCAGATCCGCTTGCCGCCGCCCTCCGGCTGCCAGCCCCACCGGTCGGCGAGCCCGTCGACGAGTTCGAGCCCGCGCCCGTTGGTCTCGTCGCCCTCGGCGTGCCGGGGCCGCGGCGGGCGCGTGCTGCGGTCCGTGACCTCCACGCGCACCGTGCCCGGCTCACTGGCGGGCACGCCGGGGAGCAGCATGCGCAGGACGGCCGGACAGCCCGTGTGCACAACGGCGTTGGTGACCAGCTCCGAGATCAGCAGGATGAGCGTCTCGGCCAGCGGCTCGTCCACCGCTATGCCCGACCCGGCGAGCCGTGATCGCGCCCATCTCCGGGCCCGCCCCACTTCCGCGGGGTCCGGTCCGACTTCCAGCTGAACTTGAAGCACCTGCACCGCTCACACCATCCGAACCGGCGGACACAACGCCTCGTGACGCCACAGGGTCACGGAACGTGAGCCCCTGAGGACACAGCATGGTTGACGTACAGACACCCCAACAAGCGCTTCGGGCATATTCCAGCGCGAAGGAGTACGCGTGCGGCATACTGTGCGACGCGCGCCGCGGGGGGTCGAACAGGCGGGCGCTCGGCCGCGTCCTGTGCGACGAGTGGAGCGCGCCACCAGGCACGGAGCCACCTCGGGGGCAACTCCGGCACGGCTCGGCCTCAGGACCACTCGCATCTGACACAAGGTACCGGAGCCGGACGCCGACTCCGCGTCGCGACGAGTCACGCGTAGGACACAACCCGATATCGACGCTCAGTAGCCTTCACGCCGTTTCCGGGTTTCTCACGTCGATCAAGGCGCCTGCCAGCACCGCGTGACGACACGACCCCAACGGGCGACCCGGCTCCCCGGCGCGACGCCCGCCCCGGGGGCGACACCCGCCCGCCGCGTCACAGCGCGGCGGCCAGCAGTTCCTCCGCGCGGGCCGCCGTCGTGCCGAGTCCGGCCCGCACCCAGGCCCGCTTGAGGTGCAGATGCACGTCCGCCTCCCAGGTGAACCCCATGCCGCCGTACACCTGGAGGCAGTCGCGGGCGTTGCGTACGGCGGCGTCGTCGGCGAGGAGCCCGGCCCCGGCGACCTCACCGGGATCGCCCGTGACGGCGGCGGCGTACACGGCGGCACGGGCGACCTCGGTGCGGACGAGCAGGTCGGCGCAGAGGTGCTTGACGGCCTGGAAGGCGCCGATGGGCCGCCCGAACTGCTCCCGCTCGCAGGCGTGTTGGACGGCCAGGTCGCGGGTGCGGCAGGCGGAGCCGAGCTGTTCGGCGGCGTGCAGCAGCGCGGCGCACGGCGATGCGGGCCGCTCGCCGGGGACGCGGTGCAGCGGCGTCAGGGGGTCCACGGACCGCAGGGGCCGCGCGCCGGTGGCGTCGCCCTGGACGACGTCGGCCTCGTCGAGCCAGGGCACGAGCGTGCCGTCCACGGCGGTCACGACCCTCTCGCCGGTCGCCGCTCCCTCGACCTCGCCCGCCGCGAGGAACGTCGTCACCAGGGGCCCGGGCAGCAGCGCCCGCCCGGCCTCCTCGAACAGGAGCACCGCGGCGGGCAGGCCGAGGCCCAGTCCGCCGCGCGCCTCGGGGACGCGCAGGGCGAAGAACCCGGCGTCGCCGACGGCCCGCCACAGCGTCCGGTCGAGCCCGGGCGCGGCCACGGCGGCCCGCAGGGCGTCGCGCCCGAAGCGGCGGTCGAGCAGTGCCCGGAAGGCGTCGCGCAACGCCCGCTGGTCGTCGTCCGGTTGGAGGTCCACGTCGGCCGTCACCGCCCCTTCGGCAGTCCGAGGATCCGCTCGGCCACGATGTTCCGCTGGATCTGCGAGGTGCCCGCGGCGATGGTGTACGACAGCGAGGAGAGCCGTTCCCGCGTCCAGGCGTGGTCCAGATCCAGGGCGCCGTCCCCAAGGACATCGGCAGCGGCCTCGTACAGCTCCTGACGGGCGTGCGAGTAGCGCAGCTTGAACACCGAGCCGCCCACGCCGGGCACGCCGCCGGTGCGCTGGGCCTCGCTCACGTTCCGCTGCGTGAGGCGCCACAGGGCGGTGAACTCGGCGCTCAGGCGGCCGAGCCTGCGGCGAAGGACCGGGTCGTCCCAGCGGCCGTTCACGCGGGCCTCACGGGCGAGTTCGCCGAGCACGCGGCGGCAGGCCACCACCTCTCCGACGAAGGCGGTGCCGCGTTCGAAGGACAGCGTCACCATGGTCACGCGCCAGCCGTCGTTCTCGGCGCCGACCCGGTGGGCGACGGGCACGGGCACCTCGTCGAGGAAGACCTCCGCGAACTCCGTGGACCCGGCGAGCGTCCGCAGCGGCCGTACTGTGACGCCCGGCGCGTCCATCGGCAGGGCGAGCCAGGTGATGCCCCGGTGCTTCGGTGCCTCGGGGTCGGTCCGCACGAGGAGTTCGCACCAGTCGGCGACCTCGGCGTGCGAGGTCCAGACCTTGGAGCCGCTCACCACGTAGTGGTCGCCTTCGCGCCGCGCGCGGGTGCGCAGCGACGCCAGGTCGGACCCGGCGTCCGGTTCGCTGAAGCCCTGGCACCAGACCTCGTCGCCGCGCAGGATCGGCGCCAGCCAGCGCGCCCGCTGCTCGGAGGTGCCCTCGGCGGCGATGGTGGGCCCGGCGTGCAGAAGGCCGACGAAGTTCGCGCCCACGTAGGGCGCCCCGGCGCGCTCGCTCTCCTCCAGGAAGATCATCCGCAGCGTGGGCGAGGCCTTCCAGTGGACGTCCGCGTACCCGGCGTCGTACAGCGCGCGCTGCCAGCCGGTGTCGTACGCGCGCCGCCCCGGCCAGTCCAGCGGGTCGGGCCGCGGCGGCAGCTCGGGCAGCACCTGGGCGAGCCAGCCCCGCAGGCGGGCGCGGAAGTCCTCCTCGTCCTCGGTGTACGAGAGGTCCATCGGGGTCACCCGCCTCGACAGTTTCTGATGGAGTGTCAGGTGGCAGGCTAGCCCCGCGCCTCTGGACCGACAAGGCGTGGCGCCCTACGCTCTGCCCACGATCTGACGGCCCGTCAGTCATGGGTGCCGCCGGACCGTTCCGTCGTCCGGCCGTCCGAGGGGGCTCCCCGTGACCGACACCGCCCACGCACTCGCCGCGAGCCGCACCCTGTGGGAGCTGCTCGAGCGGCGCGCCGCGCTCACGCCCGGCGCGCCCGCCCTCATCCAGGCGGCCGACGACCCCGGCGACGACCGCACCCTCACCTTCGACGGCCTGCGGGAGCGCTGCGAACAGGTCGCCGCGGGCCTGTACGAGCGGGGCGTACGGCCCGGTACCGTCGTCGCCTGGCAGCTGCCCACGCGCATCGAGACGGCCGTGCTCTCCTTCGCCCTGGCCCGGCTCGGCGCCGTCCAGTCCCCCGTCATCCCCTTCCACCGCGACCGCGAAGTCGGCTTCGCGCTGCGCGAGTCGAAGGCCGAGTTCTTCGCGGTGCCCGGGGTCTGGCGGGGCTTCGACCACACGGCGCTGGCCCGCCGCCTCGGCGCGCGCGGGGTCTTCACCGCGTACGACGACCTGCCCGAAGGCGACCCGGGCGTGCTGCCCGAGCCGCCGCGCGACGGCACGGCCGTACGCTGGATCTACTGGACGTCCGGCACGACGTCCGACCCCAAGGGCGTGCTGCACACGGACCGTTCGCTGACCGCGGGCGGCGCGTGCCTCGCCCACGCCCTCAGGCTCTCGCCGGACGACGTCGGCTCCATGGCGTTCCCCTTCGCGCACATCGCGGGGCCCGACTACACGGTGATGCTGCTCCTGTACGGCTTCCCCGCCGTGATGTTCGAGCGGTTCGCGCTGCCGGACGCCCTCGACGGCTACCGGCGGCACGGCGTGACCGTCGCGGGCGGCTCCACCGCCTTCTACTCGATGTTCCTCGCCGAACAGCGCAAGGACCCCGCCCGGCCCCTCATCCCCACCCTCCGGCTGCTCGCGGGCGGCGGCGCCCCGAAGCCGCCCGAGCTGTACCACGCCGTGGTCCGCGAGCTTGGCTGCCGGCTCACCCACGGCTACGGCATGACCGAAGTACCCATGATCACGATGGGCTCCCCCGACGACAGCCCCGAACACCTCGCCACCACCGAGGGCCGCCCGCCCGCGGGCATGGAGATCCGTGTCACCGACACCGCGGGCCGGGTGCTGCCGCCCGGCGAGGACGGCGAGGTGCGGCTGCGCGGCGAGGCCGTCTGCCAGGGTTATCTCGACCCGGCGGCGACCCGCGAGGCCTTCGACGCCGACGGGTTCCTGCGCACCGGCGACCTCGGGCACGTCCTGGCCTCCGGGCACCTGGTGCTCACCGGCCGCGCCAAGGACGTCATCATCCGCAAGGGCGAGAACATCTCCGCCAAGGAGATCGAGGACCTACTGCACGGCCATCCCGCCGTGGCCGACGTGGCGGTGATCGGCCTGCCCGACCCCACCCGCGGCGAACGCGTCTGCGCCGTCGTGGAACGCGCCCCCGGCGCCACCGGCCTGACCATCGCCGAGGCGACGGCCTACCTGCGCGCGGTGGGCCTGTCCGTCCACAAGCTCCCCGAACAGCTGGAACTCGTGGACGAACTGCCGCGCAACGACGCCCTGCGGAAGGTGCTCAAGTACAAACTGCGGGAGCGGTACGCGGACTGAAGACGGCGGCCGGGGCCCGGCCCGCGAAGCCGGGAGCCACGGGTGGGCGGGTGGGAGAAATCCGCCGCGAAGCGGCGGCGAGGCCCCCTACTCGGGGACGGTGAAGTACGACGCGAACGCGGCCAGAACCTGCTCCTCGGTCACGGGCCCGAGGGACTGCGCGGCCAGGGAGGCGATCTCGCGCTGTACGCCGAGCGCCCGCAGGGCCCGCTCCACATCCGCCCCCTGTACAGCCCCGTCGCCGTCCGCCAAGGACAACGCCGCGTGGAGGAACGGCCGCGCGATCTCCGCGAACCGCGCCGGGTTGTCCCGGAGCCGCTTCACGGCCCCGCCCACGAACTCGTCCCGGGTGATCCGCTGGTCCCCGTCGCGGTCGGCGATCCCGGCCATGCCCTGCCAGAACGCCTCGGCCCCGACGTACAGGGCCTGACCCTTCTCGGACCGCGCGGTCACCCCGAACTCGGCGAGCAGCGCAGCGGCCGCCGTGCTGAAGTCCTCACGGGAGATGTAGCCGTTGCCGTCCTGGTCGAAGGTGGCGAAACGGGCCGCGATCTTACGCTCGTACTCGGCACTGTCCATGGTGTTCGGGCCGCCTCACTTCTCATGCGGTGGAGTCTTCCGGCGCGGCCGTGGGCCGTGCCGGACGTCCTTCAGGTATCTGTCCAGCGAGCGTACGACGCCGTCGGCCGCCGGGAGGCGGAAAAGCGGCGCTTGTACCAAGACCGCGGGAATTCTGCGACAAGGGTGTGTCGCGGACGCGCCCGGGCCCGGCGGCGGCGCCGACGCGAGGATGGGCCGCGTCCGCTCGGAACGGTTGTATCAGGAAGCTGATCTTGCCGGGTAGACGGGGTTCCGCTTCTCCCGTCGGCCGCACGCCGGCCGGGGTTCCGCTTCTCCCCCGGGCCCTACGCCGACAAGGGCTCCGCCGCGTCGTCCACGGCCCGCACCGCGTCCGGGTACACCTCGAAGAGGCGCCGTACGCCGAGGGCCGCGAGGACCCGGTTGACGTGCGAGCCCTCGACCGCGCCCTGGGCGGGCAGGATCAGCCGGAGCCGCCCCCGGCACGAGCGCATCAGGCGGCGCGTGGCGATCAGCACACCCACCCCGCTGGAGTCGCAGAACAGCACGTCGGACAGGTCGAGGACCAGGCTGCGGCGGCCCTCCGCCACCGCTTCGTGCACCCGCTGGCGCAGCATCGGCGACGTCAGGAGGTCCATCTCACCCGAGACCCGCAGCACGGCCCAGCCCTGCTGCTCGCCGACGGCAACCTTCAGCGTCACGTGCCACGCCTCTCGTCCACCGAACCCACCGAAACCCTTCCGCTTCCCTGCTTCGCGGCTGCCCCACCGTCGTTCCATGAAACACCAGTCCCCGCCGGGCGCGAGAAGGGGGCTTTGCGGACGAGCCGGTCAATATCATCCACGGCCCCCCCGAAGCCCCGCGTTGCCGCAAAGAGCCGGAAAGCCCGGGGAAAGGCAGGTGCGTCCACGGGGACGCCGACTACATTCGATTCAACGGTGAAGGTGAGCACGGCGAGCGCACGAGGGGGCCGTATGCCGAAGGACGCGCCGCGTCGTTGGGACCGCCGCATGCAGCAGCGGCTCGCGCACGGGGAGGCGGCGGCGCTCGGAGAGCTGTACGACCGCTTCGCCTCGCTCGTGCACGGCCTCGCGCACCGCGTGCTCGGCGACGTCGCGGCGGCCGACCGCATCACGCGTGACGTGTTCACGCACGTGTGGGAGAACCCCGAGGCGTACGACCCCAAGCAGGGTCCGCTGCGCTCCTGGATCGCCACGCTCGCCCACCAGCAGGCCGTACGCCGACTGCGCCAGACCGAGTCCGCCGCGCTCGCCCGGGGCGGCGCGGGCACCACGGAGGAACTGGAGCGCAAGGTGCGCCGCGCCTCCGCCGCCGCCCGCGCGGACTACATCGCCACGGCCATGCCCGCCCCGCTGCGCGCCGCGCTCGAACTGGCCTACTTCCAGCGGCGCGACTACCGCCAGACCGCCGCCGACCTCGGCGTCACCGAGGACGAGGCCCGCCGCAGGCTGCGCCTCGGCCTCCAGCTCCTGTCCACCGCCCACGACGCCACCACGACGGCCTTCGGCGACGAACCGTCCGATCACGGCCACGGCGCGCACGGGTACGGGAGAGCGCTGTGAACTGGCCGGGCCGCCCCGATCCGTACGGCAGCGGAGACGAAGAGCGGGGAGACGCACGGGACGACGCACGGGGTGGCGCGCGCGATGACGGCGGTGTCGGCAAGCCGCGCATACCGGCTCCGCGCGCGTCCGTGGAGGACACCGGCGTGCCCCTGCCCGACGTCGGGCCCGACCCCGGGTCCGGCGAGGCGCCTTCGGGAGCGTCCGCCGAGCCCCTCCTCCTCGACCACCACGTCCTGAAGTCCCTCCTCGGGGCATGGGCGCTCGCCGCCTGTTCCGCGGCGGAGTCCCGGGCCGTCGAGGAGCACCTCGGCGACTGCGGGCCGTGCGCGGAGGAGGCGCTGCGGCTGCGGGACGCCGTCGGGCTCCTGCACCCCGAGGAGAGCCTCGACCTCGACCCCGGCCTGCGCACCCGCGTCCTCGCGAGCTGCCTCGGGCGGCGCCCGCCCCGCATCCCGCTCCCGGAGTGGGCCGCTCCGTACGACGCGGAGACCGCCCGGCTCGACGCGCTGCTCCAGGACATCGGGGACTCCGAGTGGCACGCGCCGGTGCGGCTGCGCTGGTTCGACGACGACCACCCCGTGACCCGCAAGACCACCGTGGCGGGGGTGATCGCCCACCTCCTCGCCGTCGACGGCCTGGTCGGCACCGCGCTCGGCCTCGACGACCCGCTGGGCGCCGGGGCGCCGCCGAGCCTCGAACCGGCGGAGCGCACGGAGGCGTACTGGCGCGCGTCGCAGTTCCCGCCCACGCGGGCGGTACGCGGGCCCTGGCGGGACCAGACGCACGAGCTGATCCGCACAGTGTCCTTCGCGGGCGGCGGGTCCGGGCGGCTCGCGGTGCCGTACGGGGTCGCGCCGGACGTGCCCGGCGGACAGGCCCTGCGGATCGAACTGCCGCTGCGCGACTCCATGCTGGAGCGGGCCTTCGAGTGCTGGATCCACGCGGAGGACATCGCGCAGGCCGTCGACTACCCGTACGAGCCGCCCGCGCCCCGGCATCTGCACCACATGATCGACCTGGCGGCGCGGCTGCTGCCCGCGACGCTCGCCGAGCGGCGGCGGGCAGGGCGGGCGGGTCCGCCGCGGGAGCTGGTGGCCGCGGGGGCGCCGGGGCGCAGCCTGCGCCTGGAGGTCGAGGGCGTCGGGGGCGGGGAGTGGCTGATCCCCCTCGACTCCCCCGGGGCCAGTGGCTCCGCCGACCTGGAGGTCGCGCATGTGGCGCTCGACGGGGTGGAGTTCTGCCGCCTCGCCGCGGGCCACGTGTCCCCCGAGGAGGCGGCCGCAGGCCAGGTCGGCGACCGCGAGGCCATCCGGGACGTCCTCTTCGCCGCAGCGTCCCTGAGCCGCATGTAACGCACCCTCCCGCGGGGCGGGCCGGGGCCCCGGCCCTGGCGGGACAGTTGCGCGGCGCCGAGGGCTGTGCCCACCCGTCCCGCCCTGCGGGACGATTGCCCACAGCGGGGACGAGCGCGCTCCGCGTCGGGGCCGGGCAGGCGAAAGCCGGGGATTGACGGGTGGGCGGGTGGGAGAAGACCCGCCGCGGTAGCGGCGGAGGGGCTAGGCGAAGACGACCGTGCGGTGGCCGTTCAGGAGGATGCGGTGCTCCGCGTGCCACTTGACGGCCCGCGCAAGCGCCTGACACTCGACGTCCCGCCCGATCGCCACCAGCTGCGCGGGAGTCACCTCGTGCCCCACCCGCTCGACCTCCTGCTCGATGATCGGCCCCTCGTCGAGGTCCGCGGTCACGTAGTGCGCGGTGGCACCGATCAGCTTCACGCCCCGCGCGTGCGCCTGGTGATACGGCCGCGCGCCCTTGAAGCTGGGCAGGAACGAGTGGTGGATGTTGATGATCCGCCCGCTGAGCTGCTTGCAGAGGTCGTCCGAGATCACCTGCATGTAGCGGGCGAGCACGACCAGCTCGACGTTCTCGTCCCGGACGAGCTGAAGGAGGCGCGCCTCCGCGTCGGCCTTGGTGTCCTTGGTGACCGGGATGTGGTGGAAGGGAATCCCGTACGAGGCGGACAGTTCGGCGAAGTCCGTGTGGTTGGAGACGACGGCGGCGATCTCCACCGGCAGGGCGCCGATGCGGGAGCGGAAGAGCAGGTCGTTCAGGCAGTGGCCGAACTTGGACACCATCAGGACGATCCGCATCCGCTCGTCCGCCGCGTGGATCTGCCAGTCCATGTGGAAGGAGTCACCGATGGCGGCGAAGCTCGCGCGCAGCTTGTCCAGGGTGACGGGTGACTCCGCCGAGAAGTGGACCCGCATGAAGAACAGCCCGGTGTCGTGGTCGCCGAACTGCTGGCTGTCCTCGATGTTGCAGCCGGTCATGAACAGGTAGCTCGACACGGCGTGCACGATGCCCTGTTTGTCCGGGCAGGAGAGGGTGAGGACGTACTGCTCGGCACGGTCGGTCGTGCGGTCGGTGCGCTTCTCGCTCGCGGCGGCGGGCTGCTCGTTCATCCGCCCAGGGTCCCATATCCGGGCGGACTCCCTGGCCTCGTACCGACCCCGTACCGCGGTGGCTCAGGCCGACCGCGTGAGGATCCGGAGGACCTCGAGGGTGCGCGGCGCGCTGTCCGGGTCGTCGTCGTCACCGGTGGCGAGCCGTACGTGCGCGTCCCGCGCCGCCCGCACCGCCTCCGGCCACCCGGGGTGGTCCAGATACGCGGCGACCGCGGCGTCGGGGCCCACCTCGTGCATGATCCGCAGGACCCGCAGCACGGCCACGTCGACGAGGGCCGCCTCCTGGGAGTCGCGGAAGATCGTCCCGACGTATTTCTCCGCGGACCAGTTGTCCAGCCACGTATCCTCGACGAGGCGGTACACGGCGTCCGTCACGTCGCCGTACTCCTCGCGCCCCGCGAGCCAGCACTCCCGCTGGAACTCCTGGTCGGAGAGCATGTGCAGCGCCGAGCGCACATTGCTGCGCCAGCGCCACCACGGCATGTCGTTCGTTGGCATGGCGCCTATGGTCCTCGACCGACGGCCGCGACGGGAAGAGTTCTCCGAACCTTGCACGGTCATCGATCGTACGTTCCCACATCCTCCCCTCATCGGGGGCCCCACCCGTTCACGCGTTCGTCACGGTCTGTTGGGTGAGCGTCACTCCTCGGTTGGTCCCCTCGCGGCATCGTGCCGGTCCATGGCCGCCTTGCGACGCGTCTTCCTCCCCCGCCCCGCCGAGACCGCGCACCGAGCGCGAAAGGCCGTGCTCAGCGCGGCGGCCCTGGCGGCGTGTGCGTCCCTGACGGCCGGCTGTGGGGTCATCCCCGGTACCACGGGGGGATCCGGGGACGACCCCATCACCGTCATGACCTGGGCGCCGGAGGGCACCCGGGCGACCAACAAGCCGGGCATGCCCGCGATGGCCGAGGCCTTCGCCCGCTGGGTGAACGCGAACGGCGGCCTCGACGGCCACCAGCTCAAGGTCATCACCTGCAACGACCACAACGACCCGGTGGAGGCCGCCGGATGCGCCCGGAAGGCCGTCGAGCGGGACGTGGCCGCGGTCGTCGGCTCGTACAGCCAGCACGCCCGGTCCTTCATGTCCCCGCTGGAGGTCGCGGGCATCCCGTACATCGGCGGCTACGGCCTGACCGACGAGGAGTTCTCCAGCCCGCTGTCCTACCCCGTCAACGGCGGCCAGCCCGCGCTGCTCGCGGGCAACGGACGCCAGCTCGCCGGGGTCTGCGACCGCGTGTCCCTGGTGCGGCCGGACACCACCGCGGGCGACAACCTCTCCAAGCTCCTCGACTCCGGCCTCGCCCAGGGCCACCGCGGCGCCTCCGCCGACATCCGGGCGCCCGAGGACGCCACGGACTACACCGCGCAGGCGCGGCAGGCGCTCGGCAGCTCCGCGCGCGGCGGCAAGAAGGGCTGCGTGGCGGCGGCGCTCGGCGCCCGTACGGACACGTTCTTCGACTCCTTCCGGCGCGTCGAGGACGGCTACCCGGCGGTGCGCACCGCCTCCGTGCTCGGCAGCGTCGACCAGTCCCTGCTCGACCGCACCGGCGGCGCCGACGGCCCGTACGAGGGCGCGTACGTCACCGGCTGGTATCCGGCCGAGGACGACAAGCGCTGGGAGCCGATGCGCGAGGTGATCCGCGAGCACGCCTTCGACGACACCCGCGTGGACGCCTCGGACGCGGGCGTGCAGACGACCTGGATCGCGTACACCGTGCTGCGGCAGGCGGTCGAGTCGCTGAACGGCGCGGAGGTGACGCCGCGCGCCCTGCGCAAGACCCTCGATCAGGGCCTGCGCGTGGACACCGGCGGCCTCACGCCCATGCTGAGCTGGCGCTTCAAGGACATGCTCGCGGCCGGCGAGTACCCGCGTCTGGTGAACGCGGACGTGACCTTCCAGGTGGTGCGCGACGGCCGCCTGATGGTGGCGCGCAGGTCGTTCGTGAACGTGCAGCAGACCCTGGAGTCCGTCCGCTGACCTGGCGCCCCGCCTAGAGCTGCGTCGGGTTCCGCTTGGTCAGGCCGTGCTTGTCGGCGATCGCGTTCCACAGGGCCGCGGCCTGGCGCTTGGCCTTGGTGGCCTCGCCGCTCGCGCGGTTGCCCGCCGCCGTCTGCGGGGTGGTGCGCGCGCGGCCCTTGTGGCAGCCCTTCTTGCCGCGGACCTGGTCGGCCCAGGCGGCGTAGTGGTTGTCGGCCGAAGCGGAGGCCTTCCAGGCGCGGTTCAGCTCGGCGGTCAGGCGTCCGTTCGACGGCAGCTTGTCGACGGTCAGCCCGGACAGGCGGCCCACCAGGCCGTTGCGCTGCTTGGCCGCGTCGCGCAGGTCGGCAGCGGAGGAGCGCAGGTTCTTGCACGAGCCCACGTTGCGCACGGCCCTGATCACGGACTCGCGGCTGTCGTTGCTGTCCGCGAGGAGCCTGTCGAGGGCGGCGGCCTGCCGCTTGACGGGGTCGGGCGACGGGGACGGCTTCGTGCTCTTCTTGTCGTCCGGAGCTTTCGACGAGGTCGTGGCGAGGGGCGCTTCGTTGTCGGCGTTCTCCGCCTTCGCGTCGCCGCCGCCCCCGGCCATCATCGCGCCCGCGCCGACACCGAGCACGGCGATGGCCACGCCGATGGCGACGAGCAGCGGGGTCTTGGATCCCGTGCGCCCCTTACGGCGCGAGGCGGGTTCCGGCACCGGGTCCTGCGCCGCCGCGGCGGCCGGGACGAGGGGCATCTGCTGGGTCGAGGACGCGCCCTCCGGCTCCCGGCGGAAGAGACTGTCGAACTCGGCGGGCGGCTGCCGCTCGCCGTACCCCCCGGCAGCCGCGGGCGGGGCGGCCGGGCCCTCGTCCGTGACGGGGGCGATGAACTGGGTAGGCGCGTTGTCGCCGTGGAAGGCGGGCTCTTCCGGTACGACGTCCGCGGCGCCGCCGAGGAACTGCGTGGAGTCGGCCCGCCCGAGGAACTGCGTGGCGTCGCCCGCGGGCATCTCGGGCGGCAGCGCGCCGGGGGCGACCGGGGGTATGTACTGCGTGGCCTGGGCGTCGGGCCCACCGGGCGAGCCCATCGGCTGGCTCATCGGCCGGCCCGGTGCCTGCCCCGTCGCAGGGCCCGGTGCCTGCCCCGGCGTCTGTCCCGGCGACGGGAAGTACGCGTCCTGCCCGACGGGCGGCAGCGGCCCGCCGTGCGGTGCGGGCGGAAACGTCTCGCCGTAGGTCCGCCCGCCCTGCCCCGGAGGAGGCAGCGGCTGCCCGTGCTGCTCCGGCGGCAGGGCTCCCGGCCCGCCCCCGTACGACTGCTGCGGCGGCGCGGCGGGCGGCAGGGGCGCGCCCTCGGGGGGCAGCGGCACCCCGCCCGTCGGGCGCGGCGTGTCGTCCTGGGCGGCCCAGGCCTGGCCCTCGCCCCAGGACGGGCCCGTGCCCGCGGGTGGCTGGGGGGTCTCCGGACCCCACGGCTCGCCCCAGGGGCTGCCGACCGGCGGGGCCGCCTGGTGGCCGCCGGGCATCAGGGGCTCGCCACCGTCCGCGGGCAGCACGATGCCCTCGTGGGCGTGCCGCTCCGCGGGCTGCCGCGGGTCGGAGGACGCGGCGCCCTGACCGCTCTGCTGCGTCACCGGGACTCCTACTTATGGGGGACCTTCGGAACGTCGGCTCACGCTACCGGGTCCCTGTGGCCGTCTGCCACGCAGCTCAGAGCACTCGGACGACGCCTTTGTCACAGACGCCGCGGGAGTAACGGAAGTTGCGCGGGAGACGCTGTTCACGGGGCGCGACGGCCACAGCGGGCGTGACCGGTCGCCCCACGCGCGCCTCCCGCCGACGTCAGGCGGCCTGTAGCTCGACGCGGGCGCCGAACTCCCGCACCACCGGCTCCTCCCGGTACGGCTCAAGGCGCTGCTGGAAGTCGTCCAGGTACTCCGCGCCGCGGTTCGACCGGAGGGTGCCGAGCAGCTCCACGGCCTTCAGGCCGGTGTGGCAGGCCTGCTCCACGTCACGCCGCTGCACCTGCGCGGTGGCGAGCAGCACGAGGCCGATCGCGCGCCGCCGCGCGCGGGTCTCGGGATGCCCGGCGAGGGCCTCCTCCGCGCGCCTGGCCGCCGCGTCCGCCTGCCCCAGGTCCCGGTGGCAGTGCGCCAGTTCGTCCGCCAGATAGGCCTGGTCGAAGTGGCGGATCCAGACCGGGTCGTCGCCGGACTGCTCGCCGCCGACGGCCCGCTCCATCGCCTCGACCGCGCGACCCGCGACGGCCTGCGTCGACCGGGCGTCGCCGAGCAGCGCGTGCCCCCGGGCCTCGGCCGCGTAGAACATGGACTCCGCGCGCGGGGTGACGCGCCCGCGCGCCCCCTCCTGCGCCGCCCGCGCGAGCTGCGCGATCTCGCGGGGGTTGCCGAGCTGGGCGGCGAGGTGGCTCATCGACGCCGCCAGGACATAGCCGCCGTACCCGCGGTCGCCCGCGGCCTGGGCCAGGCGCAGGGCCTGGATGTAGTACCGCTGGGCGAGGCCGGGCTGGCCCGTGTCCACCGCCATGTATCCGGCCAGCTCCGTCAGGCGGGCCACGGCCGCGAACAGTTCGCGCCCCACCGCTTCCCGGTACGAGCCCGCGAGCAGCCCGGAGACGACGGAGTTCAGATAGTGCACGACGACCGGTCGCACGTGTCCACTGCCGTACTGGTGGTCCAGTTGCGTCAGTGCCTCCGTCATGGCCTTGACCGCCGCCACGTCCGACAGGCCCACGCGCGGCCCGGCCGTCCGGCCCACCTGCGGGTCCGGTGACGAGATCAGCCAGTCACGGCTCGGCTCGACGAGCGCGGACGCGGCCACGGAGGAGCCGGACAGGAAGTCCCTGCGCCCCACGTCGCTGCGCCACAGCTCGCAGACCTGCTCGATCGCGCCGAGAACGGTGGGCGAGAACTGAAGGCCCACACCGGAGGCGAGGTTCTTGCCGTTCGCCATGCCGATCTCGTCGATCGTGACCGTGCGCCCCAGCTTGCGGCCGAGCGCCTCCGCGATGATGCCGGGGGCGCGCCCGCGCGGCTGCTGCCCGCGCAGCCAGCGCGCCACCGACGTCTTGTCGTAACGAAGATCGAGACCGTGCTCCGCCCCGCACATGTTGACGCGGCGGGCCAGACCGGCGTTCGAGCAGCCGGCTTCCTGAATGAGTGCTTGCAGCCGTTCATTGGGCTGCCGCGCGACGAGTGGCCTGGCGGCCATGGCGTACCCCCTGTGTGCACCGTGGACCATCTGGTACTTCGGGTCGAATGGCGAATGAGGAACGGTCCCGGACTGGTCCGTCCGAGCCGCCCAGATGATCAATGCCCGGGAAACAACCGGAAGATGCACCACAAACACCCACAAACGCACCACACCCTGCTACAAGGCATCGCAATACATCGCAACATGGCACAACGCGTCACACGTCAGCGAGCCGGGTGAACTTGGGTGAACTCCGACTGCCCCTGGACGTGGCTACCCGCGCTCGGACCCCCTTGCCCATGCGCGCCCCCACTCGTGCACCCATGCGCCCCGCAGCGGGAACGATGCTCCTCCCCCGCGCACATGACGGGCCGTAACCGGAGCTGACGAGCGGAAGTTGAGGTCTCCGTGGAAGAGACCATCGGAGTCACGTCAGCCGCGCAGATCCCGAAGCAGCGCGGAGAGGCCCTTCAGGATTCAGCCGTACGGTACGCGGAGGAACGGCACTGGGACGTCTTCCCCGGCGCCTGGCTCGAATCCGTCGACGGTACGTGGCGCTGCTCGTGCGGCGACGCCGCGTGCCCCGCGCCCGGCGCGCACGCCGTGCGCGACGACTGGCCCACGCAGGCCACGGGCAGTGCGACCGTCGCCCGGCGCCTCTGGTCGAAGCAGCCGAACGCCTCGATCCTGCTTCCGACAGGCCGTACGTTCGACGCCGTCGACGTCCCCGAGACCGCCGGGTTCCTCGCCCTGGCCCGCATGGAGCGCATGGAGCTGACGCTCGGCCCGGTCACGTGCACGCCCGACCGGCGCATGCAGTTCTTCGTCCTTCCCGGCGCCGCCGCGAAGGTTCCCGACCTCGTCCGCAAGCTCGGCTGGCCGCCCGCGACCCTCGACCTCGTCACCCTCGGTGAGGGCGCGTACGTGGCCGCGCCGCCCACGCGTTTCGGCGCCTCCGGTGCCGTGCAGTGGGCCTGCCGCCCCACCGCGGCCAACCGCTGGCTCCCGGACGCGGAGGAAATCATCTCCCCCTTGGCCTACGCCTGCGGCCGGGAGGCCCGCCGGAGGTAGGAACCGGGTCCCGCGTCACCGACGTATCGTGCGCACACGGACGACGGCGGCGACGGCAAAGGGGCACCCGTGACCCACGCGGCGGTACGCGTAGAGAACCTGTGGAAGGCCTTCGGCACGCAAGTCGCCGTGGCCGGGGTCGACCTCACCCTGCCCGCGGGCAAGTTCGTCGGCCTCGTCGGCCCGAACGGCGCGGGCAAGACCACCACCCTCTCCATGGTCACCGGCCTCCTGCGCCCCGACCAGGGCACGGTCGAGGTCGTCGGCCACGACGTGTGGCGGGACCCGGCCGAGGTCAAGGCCCGCATCGGCGTCCTGCCCGAAGGTCTGCGCCTGTTCGAGCGGCTGTCCGGACGCGAACTCCTCGCGTACACCGGGCGGCTGCGCGGCCTGGCGGGCACGGAGGTCGACAAGCGCGCGACCCAGCTCCTGGACGTGCTCGACCTCGCGGGCTCCCAGCACAAGCTCGTCGTCGACTACTCCACCGGCATGCGCAAGAAGCTCGGCCTGGCCGCGGCGCTCCTGCACAACCCCGAAGTGCTCTTCCTCGACGAGCCGTTCGAAGGCGTCGACCCGGTGTCGGCGCAGATCATCCGCGGCGTCCTGGAGCGGTACACCGCGTCCGGCGCCACCGTCGTCTTCTCCAGCCACGTCATGGAACTGGTGGAGTCCCTGTGCGACTGGGTCGCCGTCATGGCGGCGGGCCGCATCCGCGCACAAGGCCCGCTCGCCGAGGTCCGCGGCGACGCCCCCTCCCTCCAGCAGGCCTTCCTCGAACTCGTCGGCGCGCACGGCCGCGACACCGGCTCCGACCTCGACTGGCTCGGCGGCGGCACCCGATGACGCGCCCGCCCGCCACCGCGCCCGGCCCCGCCACCGCGCCCGCCGCCCCCGTCGCGACCGGGCTCGTCCCCGTCCTCGTACGACTGAAGCTCTCGCTCCTGCGCAACGGCCTGCGCCAGTCCACCGGCCGCCGCGCCGCCTACGTGGCGTCCGCGGTGATCGCCCTGCTCGTCGCCGCGCTCCAGCTCCTCGGCCTGGTCCTGCTGCGCGGCGACCCGCACGCCGCCACGGTCTGTGTCCTGCTCGTCGCGGTCCTCGCGCTCGGCTGGGCGGTGCTGCCGCTGTTCTTCCCCAGCGGCGACGAGACCCTCGACCCCACCCGCCTGGTGATGCTGCCGCTGCGCCCGCGTCCCCTGGTACGCGCGCTGCTCGTCGCCTCCCTCGTCGGCATCGGGCCCCTTTTCACGCTGTGCCTGGCGCTCGGCGCGGTGATCGCGGTGGCGCGGGGCGGCGCGGCCGTCGCGGTGGGCGTGGTGGCCGTGCCGCTCGTGCTGCTGCTGTGCGTCGCGCTCGCCCGCGCCGTCGCCGCCGCGAACGTCCGCCTCCTCACCAGCCGCAAGGGCCGCGACCTGGCCGTCCTCAGCGGCCTCGTCATCGCCGTCGGGGCGCAGCTCGTCAACTTCGGGGCGCAGCGCATCGGTTCGTCGGACGCGGGCCTCGGGGAGCTGGACCCGGCGGCGGACGTCGTCGCCTGGATCCCGCCGGCCTCCGCCCTGTCGGCCGTGCACGAGACCGGCGAGGCCCGCTACGGCCCCGCCGCCGCCCAACTCGCCCTGTCCCTGGCGGCCCTGGCCCTCCTGCTGCGCCTGTGGCAGCGCAGCCTGACCCGGCTGATGACCGCCCCGGACGGCTCCACGCTCGCCGCGGCCGAGCCGGCCCGCACCCGCCGTGGCCGCGGCCTCGCCGGGCTGCTTCCGCCCGGCCGCACCGGCACCGTCATGGAGCGCACCCTGCGCTATGTGTGGCGCGACCCGAAGACGAAGGCCGCCTGGGTCACCTCCCTCGCCATCGGCCTCATCGTGCCGCTCTTCAACGCCCTCCAGGGCACCGGATCCGTCTACTTCGCCTGCTTCGCCGCGGGCATGCTCGGCGTCCAGATGTACAACCAGTTCGGCCAGGACACCTCCGCGTTCTGGATGGTGGCGATGACCATCGCATCGACGCGCGACGCGTACGACGAACTGCGGGCCCGCGCCTACGCCCTCCTGGTGGTCACGCTCCCCTACGCCGTCCTCGTGACCGTCCTGACCACGGCGCTCCTCGGCGCCTGGCACGCCCTGCCCGAAGCACTCGGGCTCTCCTGCGCGCTGCTCGGCGCCATGCTGGCCACCGGCGCCTGGTCCTCGGCCCGCTTCCCGTACTCCATCCCGCAGGAGGGCTACAAGAACGTGGCGCCCGGCCAGGCGGGCCTCGCGTGGATCTCCATCTTCGGCGGGATGCTCTGCGCCGCCGCCCTGTGCGCCCCCGCGCTCACCCTCGCCATCTGGCTGCACGCGTCGGGCCGCGGCTCCTGGTCCTGGCTGCTGCTGCCCGTCGGCGCGGCCTACGGCGCCGCCGTCACCGTCCTCGGCCTGCGGCTGGCGGCGCCCCGCGTGGCCGCGCGGCTCCCGGAGATCCTGACGGCGGTCAGCAAGGGGTGACCCGTGCACCCGCAGATCCCGCAGATCCCGTAGATCCCGCAGATCCCGCAGATCCCGCAGATCCCGCAGATCCCGTAGATCCCGTAGATCCCGTAGATCCCGTAGATCCCGCGGACCCCGGAAAACACAGCAACCCGCGAGCCTGGTCCCCCTCGCCCCTGGGGGCGGGAGGAGCCGGCCGGACGTACCGGCGGCTCGCGGGTCGGGTGACTGCTGTGGATTGGCCGGCTGCGCGCCTGTCTCACGCGCTGGTCCGGCACCGCACTGAGCGTGGTGGCGGGCCGCTAGCCCGCAGCCACCTCTTCCGTCCGGTTTCCATACATCTGCCGAACCACCTCCTCTCCGAAGTAACACCCACCCTAGGAACCGATCCGGGGGCGTTCAACTGTTTTTCCGCGTGCCGGGACTCACAACGATTTGCCTCAACTTCCGGGAACCTACTGTGGTCCGCGTCACGTTCGAGTTGAATGATCTGACGTGCAGCACACTCAGCTCATGCGGAAGAGAACGTGGCCTGCAGGGGGTTCCAGGTGAGTGCTTCCCGACAGAGCGGGACGACGGACGAACTGGGCCCGGAAGAGCCCGAGCCCGGCGGCGCCGAACTGCTCGCGGCACTGCTCGACGGGATGGACGCGGCGCTGTGCGCCTTCGACTCCGACGGCGTGGTGACGCACTGGAACCGCGAGGCGGAGCGGATCCTCGGCTGGTCCGCCGCCGAGGCCGTCGGGCGGCGCGGGTTCGCCGGGTGGGCCGTGCGGCCCGCCGACGCCGAGGAGGTCGAGGAGCGCCTCCTGGCCGCCATGCACGCCCCCGGCCGCCAGGTGCACGAGTTCGCGCTCCTCACCAAGGGCGGCGGACGCGTCCTCGTCCGCACCCAGTCCGCGGCCGTGCGCGGCGGCGACGGCAAGCCCGCCGGGGTGTACTGCGCCTTCAGCGAAGTCCACGCGCAGATCGACCTGGAGCGGTCCATCGCCCTCAGCGAGGCCCTGTTCGAGCACGCCGCCTGGGGCGTCGTCCTCGTCGACGCCGACCTCAGGCCCGCCGTCGTCAACGAACACGCCGCCCGGCTGCTCGGCATCGGCCGCACCGCGCTGCTCGGGCGGCCCCTCGGCGAGGTGCTGCTCCAGGGCGTCGAGGAGCTGGAGAGCGCTCTCGCGCACGTCCTGGCCGAGGGCGCGCCGCCCGCGCCCGCCGAGATGTGGGTGACCGCGCGCGGCGAGGGCGGCGAGGCCGAGCGCCGGTGCTGGCGCAGCGGCTTCCTGCGGCTCGGCTCGCCGCTCGCGGAGGAACCGGTGCCGCTGGGCGTCGGCTGGCTCTTCCGGGACGTCACGGACGCCAAGCGGGCCGAGCAGGAGGCCGCGAAGCTGCGCTTCCGCTCGCAGCAACTGCACCGCTCCGCGCGGGCCGCCGCCGAGTGCGAGGACCCGATGGAGGCCGCCACCGTCCAGCTCGACTTCGCCCTCGCCGGGTTCGCCGACCACGCCCTGATCGACCTCCTCACCGCCACCGAGCCCGCGGTGCGCCTTGTCCGGGCCGCGGCGACGCCCGCCGGGTCGCCCGGGCCCTGCCTGCCCGCCGACAAGGCCGGCCTTCCCGTGCGCTATCCGGAGGGGCACCCGGCGGCGCAGTGCGTGGAGCGGGCCGGCTCGGTGCGCGCCAGCGCGGGGCTCGCGGCGCCCGAGCGGGCCCGCGAGTGGGCGGCGGCCCGCCAGTGGCCCGACTCCTCCGTGCACGCGCTGTGCGCGGTGCTGCGCAGCCGGGGGCGGACGGTGGGTGTCGTGACGTTTCTACGAGGAGGGGCCCGGACGCAGTTCGAGCGGGCGGACGCGGTGTACGCGGAGAGCGTGGCCGCCCGCATCGCCGCCGCCCTCGACCTGGCGGCGGCCCTCGGGGGCTAGGGGGCTATGGGGCTAGGGGCCTAGGGGCCGCCCTCGCGGCGGCTGCGGCCCGGGGGGTCAGTGGCGGTAGAAGATCCGGTCGCCGTACTCCTGGAAGACGCGGCCGTTCCAGTCGTGGCCCCCGTCCACGTTCCCCGAGCGGAGCAACGGGGGCTGAATCCCTCGCCCCGCGAGCCCCGCGGCCGCCGTGGCCATCATGGCCTGCATCAACGCGCTGGCGACTATCGTGGAGGCGGGTCCGAAGGGCGCATCCACGGAGTCCAGGGTCAGCTCCGCGTCGCCGACGGCGATCTTCGAGTCGAGCACGACGTCGCAGTGGTCCTTCAGGAAGGTGCCGGAGGCGTGCCGCGCCTTCGTCTCCCGCGCGTACGCCACCGAGGTCACGCCGATGACCTTCAGGCCGAGCGCGCGGGCGTTCACGGCCATCTCGACGGGCAGGGAGTTCCGCCCGGACAGGGAGATGATCACGAGGACGTCGCCGGGCCGCACCGGGCTGGAGTCGAGGACGGCGCCCGCGAGGCCGTCCACCCGCTCCAGGGCGGAGCCGAGGGTCGCGGGCATGACGTCGACGCCGACGACGCCCGGCACGGACAGCAGGTTCATCAGGGCGAGCCCGCCCGCGCGGTAGACGACGTCCTGCGCGGCCAGCGAGGAGTGCCCGGCGCCGAAGGCGAAGAGGCGCCCGTCGGCGGCGACGGCGTCGGCGATCAGCTCGCCCGCGGCGGTGATCGCGGCGGCCTCCTCGTCGCGCACCCGCTCCAGGAGCCCGATCGCGGCGTCCAGGTACCGCCCGGCGAGCCCGGCATCACCGGGTCCTTCCGCGCCGCCGTCCCGCGTACCGTTGGTCATCCGCGAAACCCCTTCGTCCCGCCGCGTCCCGTCGTGTCGCGGATCACGGTGCGGTCTGAACCAGCGCCCTGTCAATACGGGCTCACAGCGCCTCTTCACCCGGCGCGGCCCAGTTGTCGGTGGTATGGGTCAGAATTGAGGGCAGGGCCAGCGCACGAGCGAATTCTGAGGGGCGACCCATGTCGGGGCTTATTGACACCACTGAGATGTACCTGCGCACCATCCTCGAATTGGAGGAGGAGGGTGTCGTCCCCATGCGCGCCCGCATCGCCGAGCGGCTCGACCAGAGCGGCCCGACGGTGAGCCAGACCGTGGCGCGGATGGAGCGCGACGGCCTGGTGGCCGTCGCGAGCGACCGGCACCTGGAGCTGACCGAGGAGGGCCGCCGCCTGGCCACGCGCGTCATGCGCAAGCACCGCCTCGCCGAGTGCCTCCTGGTCGACGTGATCGGCCTGGAGTGGGAGCAGGTGCACGCCGAGGCCTGCCGCTGGGAGCACGTGATGAGCGAGGCGGTCGAGCGCCGCGTCCTGGAGCTGCTCCGCCACCCCACCGAGTCGCCGTACGGCAATCCGATCCCGGGCCTCGAAGAGCTGGGCGAGAAGGACGGCGCCGACCCGTTCCTGGACGAGGGAATGGTCTCCCTCATCGACCTCGACCCGGGCACGGACGGCAAGACGGTCGTGGTGCGCCGCATCGGCGAGCCGATCCAGACGGACGCGCAGCTGATGTACACGCTGCGGCGCGCGGGCGTGCAGCCCGGTTCCGTGGTGAGCGTGACGGAGTCGGCGGGCGGTGTGCTCGTCGGCAGCAGCGGCGAAGCCGCGGAGCTGGCGGCGGACGTGGCCTCGCACGTCTTCGTCGCCAAGCGCTGAGACCGGCGCACCGGGCTCCGGCCCGCCTCGGCACGGGTGTCGACGGCCGTTACCACAGCGGCACTTGAGGCGGGCCGGAGACGTGACCGGAGACGTGCCGGAGTCCAAGATTCAGTGTGCCGAATCGCAGCGCCGGGACGATTTGCGTGCGACGCTGTCGCGAGAGGCATATGACTTGAGGGCTCTTGACCGTGCCGGTGCCGGGACTTGGCCGAGTGGCCACCGGGTCCTGACCGTACGGCCGGAGAGGGGACAGACGATGTGCCCGGCTGGTGAACAGGGGTACGCGGGGCATGGCCCCGGGCGCCCCGGAGACCCGCGGCAGGGCTCGTACGTCCGAAGTGCGCGGCGGCGGGCGGCCGGTGCGCGGCGGGCACGCCACGCGCGCCCGCTGCCCCGCGTGCGCCGCTCGCGCCCCCGGCGGCCCGGCCGCGGCGCCTGCGCGGTGCGCGGCGTCCGGACAGCAGAGGGCCCCGGCACCTCGCGGCGCCGGGGCCTGTCCTCCCCTGTGCTGACCCAGAGCCCCGAGCGCTCAGGGTCATCCCCCTCGGGCCGGTCTCCCCGAGCGGCCCGCCTCCCGATGAAGATCTCCCCTCGGCGACGGCGGTCAATCCTTGAGCATGGTCACCCGAACGAGGGGTGTTGGCGGCAAGACGGCCGCTTTCGAATGATAGTTCGATAGCGTGCCGGGGTGCGTGAGCTGAGAACCCGAGCGGAACCAAGGGGGGTGCCTGGGACCATGGTGCGGCGCATCGACGTGACCGGAGCGGGTGGCGTGAGCCTCGCGGCCTGGGAGTACGCCGACCCTCCCAAATCCGGGGAGGCGGAGCGGCGGGGCGGCGTGCTGTTACTGCACGGGCTGATGGGCCGGGCCTCGCACTGGGCGGGCACCGCCCGCTGGCTCTCCGAGCGGCACCGCGCGGTCGCCATCGACCAGCGCGGCCACGGCCGCAGCGAGAAGCCCGCCGACGGCCCGTACACCCGCGAGGCGTACGTCGACGACGCCGAGGCCGCCCTCGAGCAGCTCGCCCTCTCCCCCGCCGTGCTCATCGGCCACTCCATGGGCGCCCTCACCGCCTGGCAGCTCGCCGCGCGCCGCCCCGACCTCGTCCGCGGCCTGATCATCTGCGACATGCGGGCCTCCGCCCTCGGCGCGGCCTCGCAGCGGGAGTGGGAGGCCTGGTTCAAGTCCTGGCCGGTGCCGTTCGCGACGCTCGCGGACGTCCGCAAGTGGTTCGGCGAGGACGACCCCTGGGTGGAGCGGCCCAACCCCTCGCGAGGTGCCTTCTTCGCCGAGGTCATGGCCGAGGGCCCGGACGGCTGGCGGCCCGTCTTCGACCCCGCGCAGATGCTCAAGTCCCGCGAGACGTGGGTGTACGACGCCCACTGGGAGGAGCTGGTGCAGGTCCGGTGCCCCGCCCTCGTCGTCCGCGGGCTCGACGGGGAGCTGGGGCGGGCGGAGGCTCAGGAGATGGTGCGGGTGCTGCCGCGAGGGGTCTATGCGGAGGTGGCCGATGCGGGGCACCTCGTCCACTACGACCGGCCGTCGGGCTGGCGCGAGGCCATCGAGCCCTTCCTGGACAGCCTCCTCCCCGCCGGCTAGGCCCGCCGCCCTCCGGGCCCCGGCCCGGGCGCCCCGGCCTCGCCTGCGCGAGCTGCGGGGCTTGGTGGCTGGTGGCTTCCTGGGGCCGAGCGGAGCGCTTGCCGTCGGCTGGGCGGTGTTTTCCCCCACCCACCCGCCCGTGACGGCCTCGACCCTTGCCTGCCTGGGCCCGGCGCGTGGCGCTTGCCGCCGGGTGGGCGGCCTTCTCCCACCCACCCGCCCGTGACGCCTCGGCCTTGCCTGCCCGGGCCCGACGCATGGCGCTTGCCGCCGGGTGGGCGGCCTTCTCCCACCCACCCGCCCGTGACGCCACGGCCTTGCCTGCCCGGGCCCGACGCGTGACGCTCGCCCCCGGCTGGGCGGTGTTCCCCCACCCGCCCGCCCGTGACGCCTCGGCCTTGCCTGCCCGGGCCCGACGCGTGACGCTCGCCCCCGGCTGGGCGGTGTTCCCCCACCCGCCCGCCCGTGACGCCTCGGCCTTCGCCTGGCTGGCCCGGCGCGTGGCGCTTGCCGCCGGGTGGGTGATACCACCGCTACCGCGGCGGGTTTTCCGCCCTGGCTTCGCCTGCCCGGGCTCGGGGCGTGGCGCTTGCGGCGGGGTGCCCCGGGCCCCCGGCCGAGTGGGGCCTCTCCTGGCGGTTCGGGATCGTGCGGCTGGGTGGGTGGTGCCGCCGCTACCGCGGCGGGTTCTCCCACCCGCCCACCCGAATCTCCCCTGCTTTGCCGGGTTGGCCCCGACGCGGAGCGCTTGCGACTGGGTGCTTCATGGGCCCTGTCCAGGGTGGGGGCGGGGGGTGGGACCGTCCCGTCGCGTGGAGGGCGCCCAGGCCGCGCTACCCGGCTTCGCCGCCTGGGCACGGCGGGGGCCGCACCCCCAGCCCAGGGTGGGGGCGGGCGGGTGGGTCTGTCCCGTGGCGCGGGAGGCGCCCGGGCCGCGCTACCCGGCTTCGCCGCGTGGGCACGGCGGGGCCCCAGCCCAGGGTGGGGGCGGGCGGGCGGGTCTGTCCCGTGGCGCGGGAGGCGCCCGGGCCGCGCTTCCCGGCTTCGCCGAGCTGGCGTCGATGCTGGGGCTCTGCCGGGGGCCCGTAGGCCCTGCCCCCGGGTGGGGGCGGGTGGTGGGACTGTCCCCTGACGCGGCGGAGCCCGGGCCGGGCTTCCCGGCTTCGCCGCCTGGGCACGGCAGGGGCCGTACCTCCTGCCCAGGGTGGGGGCGGGCGGGTGGGTCTGTCCCGTGGCGCGGGAGGCGCCCGGGCCGCGCTACCCGGCTTCGCCGAGCTGGCGTCGAAGCTGGGGCTCTGCCGGGGGCCCGTAGGCCCTGCCCCCGGGTGAGGGCGGGTGGTGGGACTGTCCCCTGACGCGGCGGAGCCCGGGCCGGGCTTCCCGGCTTCGCCGCCTGGGCACGGCAGGGGCCGTACCTCCTGCCCAGGGTGGGGGCGGGCGGGTGGGTCTGTCCCGTGGCGCGGGAGGCGCCCGGGCCGCGCTACCCGGCTTCGCCGAGCTGGCGTCGAAGCTGGGGCTCTGCCGGGGGCCCGTAGGCCCTGCCCCCGGGTGAGGGCGGGTGGTGGGACTGTCCCCTGACGCGGCGGAGCCCGGGCCGGGCTTCCCGGCTTCGCCGCCTGGGCACGGCGGGGGCCGGAGCCCCAGCCCAGGGCGGGTAGGTGGGACTGGACCGTGGCACGGAAGGCGCCCAGGCCCTGCTTCCCGGCTTCGCCACGTGGGCACGGCCGGGGCCGTACCCCCTGCCCAGGGTGGGGGCGGGTAGGTGGGACTGGACCGTGGCACGGGAGGCGCCCCGGTCACGCTTCCCGGCTTCGCCGGGCCGGCGTCGATGCTGGGGCTCTGCCGGGGCCCGTAGGCCCTGCCCTCGGGTGGGGGCGGGTGGTGGGACCGCCCCGTGGCACGGAGGGCACCCGGGCCGAAGCGGGGGCCCAGGGCGGCGCAGCCCCAGGCAGCACGGCGCAATCCCCGCAGCGAAGCACGGCCCCAGGCAGCACCACGCAGCAAAGCGCAACCCCAGGCAACACCGCGCAGCCCCCGCAGCAAAGCCCAACCCCAAGCAACACCACGCAGCCCCCGCAGCAAAGCCCAACCCCAAGCAACACCACGCAGCCCCCGCAGCAAAGCCCAACTCCAGGCAGCACCGCGCGGCCCCGCAGCAAACCCCACCCCCAAGCAACACCGCGCAGTCCAGGCCCGCCCCAGGGACCCGGGGCCGAGGGTCAGGGGCTGAGGCGGTGGAGTGTCCAGGTTCCGTTTTCCTGGGAGTAGCGCAGGCGGTCGTGGAGCCGGTTGGACCGGCCCTGCCAGAACTCGACCGTCGAGGGGCGGACCCGGAACCCGCCCCAGTGCGGCGGCGCGGGCACCTGCTCGCCCTCGGGGTAGCGCGCGGCCAACTCCGCGTACGCCGCGTCGAGTTCGGCGCGGGAGCCGATCACGGAGGACTGCGCGCTGGCCCAGGCGCCGAGCTGGGAACCGTGCGGCCGGCTGCGGAAGTAGCGGACGGTCTCCTCGCGCCCGGTGCGCTCCGCCGTCCCGGTCACGATCACCTGACGGCTCATCGGATGCCAGGGGAAGAGCAGCGACACGTGCGCGTTGCCCGCGATGTCCCGGGCCTTGCGGGACTCGTAGTTGGTGAAGAAGACGAAGCCGCGCTCGTCGAAGCCCTTCAGGAGCACCGTGCGGGAGCTGGGCCGGCCCTCGGCGTCGACCGTGGACACGACCATCGCGTTCGACTCGGCGAGCACCCCCGCCGGGTCCGCCGCCTCCGCGGCCGCCTGCTGGAACCAGCGCGCGAACTGCTGGAACGGCTCGTCGGGGAAGTCGGCCTCGGCGATGCCGTCGGTGAGGTACTGCGCACGCATGGCGGCCAGGTCTACGGCTGCTGCGGACTCGGAGGCGGTTGCGCGGGACTCGGTCACGCGGTCATCTTGCCGTATACGAATGCCGGGGCACGAAGCGGCAGTCGGCGGGCGCGCGGCCCTCCGCGCGCCCCTCCATGAGGTGATGTGTGGCACTGAGTGCCGCAGTCCATCGCGGAGGGTGGCACCAAGGGTTATCGTGCCGAAACCGTCCCGGTTGGGTGACCTCCGGCCGCGCGGGGCATCACCGGGTTACCCCAGAGCATCGCGGGACCACTGGTCACACGCCTCTGTCGTACACATCTCGTCCACATCATGAGGAGCCGCCTGATGTCCGACTTCGTACCCGGACTTGAAGGAGTCGTCGCGTTCGAGACGGAGATCGCCGAACCGGACAAGGAGGGCGGTGCCCTGCGTTACCGGGGCGTCGACATCGAGGACCTGGTCGGTGACGTCTCCTTCGGCAACGTGTGGGGTCTGCTCGTCGACGGCGCGTTCAACCCGGGCCTGCCGCCCGCGGAGCCGTTCCCGATCCCCGTCCACTCCGGTGACATCCGCGTCGACGTGCAGTCCGCGCTCGCCATGCTCGCCCCCGTGTGGGGCCTGCGGCCGCTGCTCGACATCGACGAGGCACAGGCCCGTGACGACCTCGCGCGGGCCGCCGTGATGGCCCTGTCGTACGTCGCCCAGTCCGCGCGCGGGCAGGGCCTGCCGATGGTGCCGCAGCGGGAGATCGACAAGGCCGAGACCGTCGTCGAGCGGTTCATGCGGCGCTGGCGCGGAGAGCCCGACCCGCGGCACGTCCAGGCCGTCGACGCGTACTGGACGTCCGCGGCGGAGCACGGCATGAACGCGTCCACGTTCACCGCGCGGGTCATCGCCTCCACCGGCGCCGACGTCGCGGCCGCGCTCTCCGGGGCCGTCGGGGCCATGTCGGGCCCGCTGCACGGGGGCGCGCCGTCCCGGGTGCTCGGCATGATCGAGGAGATCGAGCGCAGCGGCGACGCCGTGGCGTACGTGAAACAGGCCCTCGACCGCGGCGAGCGGCTCATGGGCTTCGGGCACCGGGTGTACCGGGCCGAGGACCCGCGGGCGCGGGTCCTGCGGCGGACCGCGCGGGAGCTGGGCGCGCCGCGCTTCGAGGTGGCCGAGGCCCTGGAGAAGGCGGCGCTCGACGAGCTGCACGCGCGGCGGCCCGACCGGGTGCTTGCCACGAACGTGGAGTTCTGGGCGGCGATCGTCCTGGACTTCGCCGAGGTGCCGGCGCACATGTTCACGTCCATGTTCACGTGCGCGCGTACGGCGGGATGGTCGGCGCACATCCTGGAGCAGAAGCGGACGGGGCGGCTCGTGCGGCCCTCCGCCCGGT
This sequence comes from Streptomyces sp. NPDC045778, assembly GCF_056431945.1. Taxonomy (NCBI): domain Bacteria; kingdom Bacillati; phylum Actinomycetota; class Actinomycetes; order Kitasatosporales; family Streptomycetaceae; genus Streptomyces; species Streptomyces sp. NPDC045778. The sequence goes on along the minus strand of NZ_JBWKJZ010000022.1, from coordinate 73,967 downwards.
ACGTCGGGCCCGCGGCGCGCAGCCCGCGTGACATCGAGGGCTACGCCGACATCACGGGCTGAGCCCCTCGCGGGCGCCCCGCGCGGGCTGCTCAAGGGCCCCCGCGACCAGGTGGCTCCACTGGTGGACCACCCGGTCGCGGCGCGGGGCGTCGTCCGTGAGGAGGTTGGCGAGGCCGAGGCCGCGGGCCATGTCGAGGAGGCCCTGGACGGTCTCGCGGGCCCCGGGCCTGGCCTCGTCGACGGCGAGGAGGTCCACGGCTATGCGGTGCGTCTCGCGGCCCACGCGGGCCTCCAGCTCGGCGACGCGCGGCCCCAGCTGCGGCTCGTTGGACGCGGCCACCCACAGCTGGAGGGCCGCGCGGAACAACGGGCCGGTGTAGAGGTCGACGAGGGCGCGGACGACCGCGGCCCGGTCGGCGGCCCGGGTCCCCTCGGGGAACAGGCCGCGCAGCGCGGCCGACCGCTGCTCGGCGACGTACTCCACGGCGGCCGTGAAGAGGTCCTCGCGGGTCGGGAAGTGGTGCTGGGCCGCGCCCCGGGACACCCCGGCGCGCTCGGACACGACGGTGACCGTCGAGCCGGTCCAGCCGTGTTCGGCCAGGCACGCCACGGCCGCCTCCAGGAGCCGCTGCCGGGTGGCCCGGCTGCGATCCTGCTTGGGTGAGCGGTCGGCCTCCGTCACAGCACCCATGGGCGCTCCCGTCGTTCCAGGAACGCCGCCATGCCCTCCTGTGCCTCGGCCGAGCGGAACCGGCGCGCGGACAGGGTGATGACGGCGTCCGACTCCTCGTCGAATGCGGTCAGAACCTTAGCCGTGAGGAGTTTCTTCGTGTCCGCGAGTGCCCCGGGAGCCGCCTCGCGCAGCCCTCGCAGGACGGGCGCGAGGGCCGCGTCGACGTCGTCGTCGTACGCGGTGACCAGGCCGATGCGGGCCGCCTCCGCCGCGTCGAAGCGCTCGCCGGTGAGGAAGTAGCGGCCGGCGGCCCGCGCGTCCAGGCAGGCGAGGAGCGGTATCGAGATCACCGCGGGGACGACTCCGATGCGCACCTCGGTCAGGGCGAACGAAGACTCCGGACCGCCCGCGACCGCCATGTCGCAGGCGGCCACCAGGCCGAGGCCGCCCGCCCGCACGTGCCCGCGCACCCGCGCCACCACGGGCTTGGGCAGGGTCAGGATCCCCCGCATCAGCGCCACGAACGCCGCAGGGTCGGGCGGCTGCCGCAGGTCCGCGCCCGAGCAGAAGGTCGAGCCCGTGTGCGTGAGGACCACGGCCCGCACCCCGTCGTCCGCCCGGGTCCGCTCCAGGGCGGCCGCCAGCTCGGCGACCAGGTCGGCGGAGAGCGCGTTGCGGTTGGCGGGCGAGTCGAGGGTGAGGGTCACGACGCCCCGTTCGGGCTTTGAGACGGTCACCACGGTCATGGGCGCTTCCCTTCGCCGGGGATCAGTAGGACTTGGGCAGGCCCAGGGTCTGGTGCGAGACGTAGTTCAGGATCATCTCGCGGCTCACCGGGGCGACCCGGGCCACCCGGGACGCGACGATCAGCGAGGCCAGGCCGAACTCCGCCGTCAGGCCGTTGCCGCCGAGCGTGTGCACGGCCTGGTCGACGGACTTCACGCAGGCGTCGGCGGCGGCGAGCTTCGCCATGTTCGCGGCCTCACCCGCCGCCACGTCGTCCCCGCCGTCGTACAGCTGCGCGGCCTTGCGCGTCATCAGGCCCGCCAGCTCCAGGTCGATGTGGCACTGCGCGAGGGGGTGGGCGATCGCCTGGTGCGCGCCGATGGGGATCTTCCACACGGTGCGGTCCTTCGCGTACTCCACCGCGCGGGCGAGGGCGTAGCGGCCCATGCCGAGCGCGAACGCGGCCGTCATGATCCGCTCGGGGTTGAGGCCCGCGAAGAGCTGGAGGAGGCCCGCGTCCTCGTCGCCGACGAGCGCGCCCGCGGGCAGCCGTACGTCGTCGAGGACCAGCTCGAACTGCTTCTCCGCCGCCTTGAGTTCCATGGGGATGGGCCGCCGCTCGAAGCCCGGCGCGTCCCGGTCCACGATGAACAGGCACGGCTTCAGGTTCCCGGTGCGGGCGTCCTCCGTGCGGCCCACGACGAGGGTGGCGTCCGCGATGTCGACGCCCGAGATGAACACCTTGCGGCCGGTCAGGAGCCAGTCGCCGGTCCGGGGGTCCTTGCGGGCGGTCGTCGTGATGCGGTGCGAGTTGGAACCCGCGTCCGGCTCGGTGATGCCGAACGCCATGGTGCGGCTGCCGTCGGCGAGGCCGGGGAGCCAGGCGCGCTTCTGCTCGTCGGTGCCGAAGCGGGCGATGACCGTGCCGCAGATCGCCGGGGAGACCACCAGCATGAGCAGGGGGCAGCCCGCCGCACCCAACTCCTCCAGGACGATGGAGAGTTCGCCGATGCCGCCGCCCCCGCCGCCGTACTCCTCCGGCAGGTTCACACCGAGGTAGCCCAGCTTGGCGGCGTCCGCCCACAGCTCGTCGGGGTGGGCGCCCTCGTTCACGACGCGGGTCAGGTAGTCGCGGCCGTAGCGGCGGCCGAGCGCGGCGACGGCGGCGCGCAGCGCGGTGTGTTCCTCGGATTCCAGGACTGTGCTCATGCCGGTCATGCTGAGACTTCCTCCCGAGACGTGTGCTCTGCTTCCTGTCCCTGTACGACTTCCTGTACGACGGCGAGGAGCGCGCCCACCTCCACCTGCCGGCCCGGCTCCGCGTGCAGCGCGGTCAGCGTGCCGGACGCGGGGGCGGTGACGCGGTGCTCCATCTTCATGGCCTCCAGCCAGATCAGCGGCTGCCCCGCGGTGACCTCGGCGCCCTCGGCGAGCCCCTCGGCCAGCCGGACGACGGTTCCCGGCATGGGCGCGAGCAGCGAGCCGGGCTCCTGCCGGACGGTCGGCTCCGGGAGCGGGGGCAGCGCCACCAGGGCCACGTTGCCGACGTAAACCCGGCCGGTGTCGTCGTAGCGCGAGACCGTGAACTCCCGTCGTACGCCGTCGATTTCGAGGGCGACCCGCTCGGGGGCCACGGTGAGGACGCGGACGCCCTCGGCCCGCAGGCCGTCCCTGGTGTGGGTGTAGCGCACCTCGTGCTCGGTGCCGTCGGCCACGCGGCGGTACCGCTTCACCTGCGGCTGCGAGCGCAGGGTGCGGAAGCCGCCGAAGCGGGAGCGGCCGCAGGAGTCGGCGAGGGCGGCGGCCAGCGGGGCGTGGCGGACCTGCGGGCCCGCGTCGGCCGTGGTCAGATCGGGCAGGTGCCGGTCGTAGAACGACGTGTCCATGCGGGCGGCGGTGAACTCGGGGTGCCGCAGCGAGCGGACGAGCAGCTCCCGGTTGGTGACGGGCCCGTGGACGACGGTCCGCTCCAGGGCGCCGGCGAGCTTGCGGACGGCCTCGGCGCGCGTGGGCGCGTGCGCGACGACCTTCGCGAGCATGGCGTCGTAGTGCACGCCGACCTGGTCGCCGTCCGCGTACCCCGCATCCAGGCGCACCCCGTCGGGTACGGCGAGGCGGTGCAGGGTGCCGGTCTGCGGGGCCCAGCCGGCCGCCGGGTCCTCCGCGTACAGGCGGGCCTCCACGGCGTGCCCGACGGGCCGGGGCGGGTGCGGCCCCTCCAGGGCATGGCCCTCGGCGACGCGGAGCTGGAGGGCGACCAGGTCCAGGCCGCACACCTCCTCGGTGACCGGGTGCTCGACCTGGAGGCGGGTGTTCATCTCCAAGAAGTGCGGGGTGCCGTCGGCGGCGACGAGGAACTCGACGGTGCCCGCGCCCCGGTAGCCGACCTTGGTGGCCGCGCGCGTGGCGAGGGCGTGCAGGCGCTCGACGAGCGTGTCGGGAAGGCCGGGCGCCGGGGCCTCCTCGATGACCTTCTGGTGGCGGCGCTGGAGCGAGCAGTCGCGCGTCCCGAGCGGCCACACGGTGCCGTGCGCGTCGGCGACGAGCTGCACCTCCACGTGCCGCCCGCCCTCCACGTACGGCTCGACGAACACCTCGCCGTCCCCGAAGGCGCTCGCGGCCTCGGCCCGCGCTGCCGCCAACTCGCTTGTCAGGTGGTGGAGTTCGCGTACGACGCGCATGCCGCGGCCGCCGCCGCCGGCCGCCGCCTTCACCAGGACCGGCAGGTCCGCCTCGGTGACGTCCTCGGGGGACAGCGGCGCGAGCCCCATCAGCTCCTTGGCGCGGGTCTTGGAGGCCATGGCCTCGATGGCCTGCGGGGGCGGCCCGACCCAGGTGAGCCCGGCATCGGTGACCGCGCGGGCGAACGCGGCGTTCTCGGACAGGAAGCCGTAGCCGGGGTGGACCGCGTCGGCGCCCGTCGCCCCGGCCGCGGCGACGAGCAGGTCGCCGCGCAGATAGGTGTCGGCCGGTGCCGCGCCGGGCAGGCGTACGGCCTCGTCGGCCGCGCGGACGTGCAGGGCGCCGGCGTCGGCGTCGGAGTACACGGCGACGGTGGCGACGCCCAGCTCCCGGCAGGTGCGGAAGACCCGGACGGCGATCTCGCCCCGGTTGGCCACGAGCAGCTTCGATATCACGGGCATCGCCTCTCACATGCGGAAGACGCCGAAGCCGCCGCGCGCGCCTTCGTAGGGGGCTGTGTGCAGGGCCGACAGGCAGATGCCGAGGACGGTGCGGGTGTCGCGCGGGTCGATCACGCCGTCGTCGTAGAGCCGCCCGGAGAGGAACATCGGCAGGGACTCCGCCTCGATCTGCTGCTCCACCATGGCGCGCAGGGCCGTGTCGGCCTCATCGTCATAGGGCTGCCCCTTCGCCGCCGCCGACTGCCGGGCCACGATCGACAGAACGCCCGCGAGCTGCTGCGGGCCCATGACGGCGGACTTGGCGCTGGGCCAGGCGAAGAGGAAGCGGGGGTCGTAGGCACGGCCGCACATGCCGTAGTGCCCGGCTCCGTACGAGGCGCCCATGAGGACGGACAGGTGCGGGACCCGCGAGTTGGACACCGCGTTGATCATCATCGAGCCGTGTTTGATGATGCCGCCCTGCTCGTACTCCTTGCCGACCATATAGCCGGTGGTGTTGTGCAGGAAGAGCAGCGGGATGTCGCGCTGGTTGGCGAGCTGGATGAACTGCGCGGCCTTCTGCGACTCCGCGGAGAACAGCACGCCCTGGGCGTTGGCGAGGATCCCCACGGGATAGCCGTGCAGGCGCGCCCAGCCGGTGGTGAGCGAGGTCCCGTACAGGGGCTTGAACTCGTCGAAGTCGGAGCCGTCGACGATCCTGGCGACGACCTCGCGCGGGTCGAAGGGGGTGCGCAGGTCGCCGGGGACGACGCCGAGGAGTTCGTCGGGGTCGTACTTCGGGGCTTCGGCGGGCGGCGGATCGGCGTACGCCTTGCGCCAGTTGAGGCGGGCCACGACCCGGCGGGCCTGGCGCAGCGCGTCGTGCTCGTCCTGCGCGAGGTGGTCGGCGAGGCCGGAGGTGCGGGCGTGCATCTCGGCGCCGCCGAGGGACTCGTCGTCGCTCTCCTCGCCGGTGGCCATCTTCACCAGGGGCGGGCCGCCGAGGAACACCTTCGCACGCTCCTTGACCATGATCACGTGGTCGCACATGCCGGGGACGTACGCGCCGCCCGCGGTGGAGTTGCCGAAGACCACGGCGATCGTCGGGACGCCCGCAGCCGAGGCCTGCGTGAGGTGTTTGAAAAGGGCGCCGCCCGGGATGAAGATGTCCTTCTGCGAGGGCAGGTCCGCGCCGCCGGACTCCACGAGGTGGATCGAGGGGAGCCGGTTCGCCTGCCCGATCTCGTGGGCGCGGAAGGCCTTCTTCAGCGTCCAGGGGTTGCTGGCGCCGCCGCGCACGGTCGGGTCGTTGGCGGTGATGAGGCACTCGACGCCCTCGACGACGCCGATGCCGGTCACCATGGACGCGCCGACGGGGTACTCGCTGCCCCAGGCCGCGAGCGGCGACAGCTCCAGGAAGGGCGTGTCCGGGTCGAGGAGCAGCTCGATCCGCTCCCGGGCGAGGAGCTTGCCGCGCCCGCGGTGGCGCCGCACGTACTTCTCGCCGCCGCCCTCCAGGGCCTTGGCCTGCTCGGCGTCGAGTTCGGCGAGCTTGGCGAGCATGGCCTCGCGGTGGGCGGCGTACTCGGGGCTCGCGGTGTCGAGCGCGGACGCGAGGACGGTCACAGGAGCACCTCCGGTATGTCCAGGTACCGGGACCGCAGCCATTCGGCGAGGCCCTTCGCCTGGGGGTCGAAGCGGGACCGCGAGGCGACACCCTCGCCGAGGATGCCGTGGACGGTGAAGTTGAGGGCGCGGAGGTTCGGCAGGAGGTGCCGGGTGACCTCCAGGGGCCCGCTCTCGGGGATCAGCTCCTTGAACGCGTCGGCGGTCAGCCGGTGGGCCAGCCAGCGCCAGGCGTCGTCGGTGCGCGCCCACACCCCCACGTTCGCGTCGCCGCCCTTGTCGCCGCTGCGGGCGCCCGCCACGTACCCGAGCGGGACCCTGCGGGTCGGTCCTTCGTACGCCAACGGCGCGGGCAGCGGCGGCGGTTCGGCGTCCGCCAGGGCGCGGGTCACGGCCGCCGCCGGTATGTCCACGCGCCGTCCGTCCGGGAGGACCGCCACGTGCCGTACGGTGCCCGCGGGGACGTACGCCGCCTCGAACACCCCGTACGGCGTGCCCTTGCCGGGCGGGGCCGTGACGTGGAAGCCCGGGTAGCTGCCGAGGGCCAGCTCCACGGTGGCGCCGCTGAGGGCGCGGCCCACCGCCGCCGCGTCGGGGTCGCGGACGACGAGCCGCAGCAGCGCGCTCGCGCTCTCCTCGGTGGCGGCGTCGCGGTGGTCGGTGCGGGCCAGCTCCCAGCGGACCTCGGCCGGGCGGGACTTGACGCTGCCGAGGGCGTCCTCGACCTGGGCGCGGACCAGCTCGGCCTTGGCGTCGACGTCGAGCCCGGTGAGGACGAACACGACCTCGTTGCGGTACCCGCCCAGGCGGCTCAGGCCGACCTTGAGGGCGGGGGGCGGGGGCTCGCCGGTGACGCCCTCGACGCGGACGCGGTCGGGCCCGTCCTGCCGCAGCCGTACGGAGTCCAGGCGCGCGGTGACGTCGGGGCCCGCGTACCGGGCGCCTGAGGTCTCGTAGAGGAGCTGCGCGGTGACCGTGCCGACGTCCACGAAGCCGCCGGTGCCGTCGTGCTTGGTGATGACGCTGGAGCCGTCGGCGTGGACCTCGGCGAGCGGGAAGCCGGGGCGGCGCAGCGCGGCGGGGTCGTGCTCGGTGAAGAACGCGTAGTTGCCGCCGGTGGCCTGGGTGCCGCACTCCAGGACGTGCCCGGCGACGACGGCGCCCGCGAGCGCGTCGTACGCGTCCGGGACCCAGCCGAAGTGGGCGGCGGCGGGCCCGGTGACGAGGGCGGCGTCGGTGACCCGCCCCGTCACCACGACGTCGGCGCCCGCGCGCAGGGCCTCGGCGATGCCGAAGCCGCCGAGGTAGGCGTGGGCGGTCAGGGCTCCGGGGAAGCGGGCGCCCAGGTCGTCGCCCTCCACGTGCGCCACGCGCGTGGGCAGGCCGAAGCGGGCCGCCGCCGCGCGCAGGGCCTTGGCGAGCCCGGCCGGGTTCAGGCCGCCCGCGTTGGTGACGATGCGCACGCCCCGGTCGTGGGCCTCGCCCAGGCACTCCTCCATCTGCTTCAGGAAGGTCTTGGCGTAGCCGAGGTCGGGGTCCTTGAGGCGGTCGCGGCCGAGGATGAGCATGGTCAGCTCGGCGAGGTAGTCGCCGGTCAGGACGTGGAGGGGGCCGCCGGTGAGCATCTCCCGCACGGCGTCGAAGCGGTCGCCGTAGAAGCCGGAGGCGTTGCCGACGCGCAGGGGCCCGGGGGCCGTCACCGCCGCCCGCCCTTCGGCGCGCGCCCCGCGCCGGGCGGTCCGGCGAACGCCTGGGCGATGTCCAGCCAGCGGTCGGCGTCGGCGCCATCGGCGCGCAGGGCGAGGTCGCCGCGGTGGGCGCGCCGGGTGACCAGGAGGCAGAAGTCGAGCGCGGGCCCGGTGACGCGCTGGGCCGCGTCCTCGGGCCCGTACGTCCACGACGAGCCGTCAGGCGCGGCGAGTTCGACGCGGAACTCCTCGCCCGGGGCGTCAAGGCCGCGAACGGCGTACGCGTAGTCCCGCGCCCGCACCCCGATCCGGGCGACGTGCCGGAGCCGGGCCGTGGGGGCGCGGGTCACGCCCAGCGCGTCGGCGACGTCCTGGCCGTGGGCCCAGGTCTCCATGATCCGCGCGGTGGCGACGGACGCGGGCGACATCGGCGGCCCGTACCAGGGGAAGCGAGCCCCGGCGGGGGCCGCGCGCAGGGCCCGCTGGAGCGCGTCGCGGCCGGTGCGCCAGCTCTTGAGGAGTACGGCGGGCGGCTGCGCCGCGCCCTCGCGGGCACCGTCGTCGACGAAGGTGTCCGGCGCCCGAAGCGCGGCGGCAGCCTCCCCGGCGAACGCCTCGGCGTCGGTCGCGGCGAGCAGCGCGGCCCGGTCGGTCCAGGCGAGGTGCGCGATCTGATGGGCGACGGTCCAGCCGGGCGCGGGCGTGGGCAGGGCCCACCGCCCGGGCTCCAAGTCACCGACGAGGCAGTCGAGTTCGTCGCTCTCATCACGCAGATCGTCGAGTACGCCGATGACGGCGCGGGCATCGGACACGGTGCGCTCCCCTCAGGGCACGGCGGTGTGCCCTGGGAGCATGGCAGTGCCCGGAGAAACAATCAAGCGTGCTTGGATTATTTTCCCGGAGGCGCCTTGCCCTCGCCGGCCGGGACCTGCGCCGGAGCCGAACCCGCCTGCCCGGCCCCGTTCTTGACCTCCTCCGGGATGCCCTTCGCCCGCCCCCGCCCCACCTGTGTCCGCACCGCGCCCATGCTTGCTGCGATGACCAGGGTGATGGCCAGGCCCTCGGTGAGGGTCAGGTCCTGGTTGAGGATGAGGAAGCCGGCGACGGCCGCTATGGCCGGTTCCAGGCTCATCATGACCGCGAAGGTGGACGCGGGCAGGCGTCTGAGGGCGAGGAGTTCGAGGGTGTAGGGCAGCACGGAGGACATCACGGCGACGGCCGCCGCGAGGCCCAGGGTGCTGGGCACGGTGAGCTTCGAGCCGGACTCCACGATGCCGAACGGGAGGGCGAGCACGGCGCCGACGGCCATGGCCAGGGCGAGGCCGTCGGCCTGGGGGAAGCGGCGGCCGGTGCGGGCGCTGAAGACGATGTACACCGCCCAGGCGGCCCCCGCGGCGAGCGCGTAGGCCACGCCGACGCGGTCGAGGCCGTCGAAGCCGCCGCCCCCGCCGAGCAGGAAGACGCCGCAGAGGGCGAGCCCGGCCCAGACCACGTTCACCAGGCGGCGGGAGGCGAGGACGGAGAGCGCGAGCGGGCCGAGCACTTCGAGGGTGACGGCCGGGCCGAGCGGGATGCGGGCGACGGCCTGGTAGAAGAGGCCGTTCATGGCGGCGACGGTGGCGCCGAAGGCCAGGACCGTGCCCCAGTCGGCGCGCGAGTGCCCGCGGACGCGCGGCCTGCACACGACGAGGAGGATCACCGCGGCGAAGAACAGCCGCAGCGTCACCACGCCGAGCGCGCCCGCGCGGGGCATCAGGCTGACGGCGACGGCCCCGCCGAACTGCACGGACACGCAGCCCGCGAGCACGAGCCCGACGGGTCCGAGCGCGGCCCGGCGCGCCCCGCCGTCCCCGGGCGCGCCCCCGGGCGCGGCCCCGGCCGCGCCCGCCGTCTCCGGCTGCCCCACCGTGACGGGGGCGGCCACGGCCGCCTCCACCGCCCCGTCCGTCCGCGATACGTTCACGCCGAGCCCGCCTCACAGTCCATCTTTCTGCACTCGCACGTACAAGGTAATGGACTACGCCGGGGATGTCGAAGGTGTTGCGCAGCCTGCGGATCCCGGGCCGTGCCGTCAGACCTCGTCGTCCAGGGCCTCCGCGAGGACCTCTGCCAGATGGCGTCCGCGCACCCCCGCCAGCTGCTCCAGCTGCGTACGGCAGGAGAACCCGTCCGCCAGGATCGCGGCACCGGGGCCCGCCGCGGCCACCGACGGCAGGAGCTGCTCGTCGGCGCAGGCCTTCGACACCTCCCAGTGGCCCTTCTCGAAGCCGAAGTTCCCCGCGAGACCGCAGCAGCCGCCGCTCAGGGCGCCCGTCAGGCCCGCCTTCTCGCGCAGCCTCCGGTCGGCGGCGTCGCCCAGGACCGCGTGCTGGTGGCAGTGGGTCTGGCCCGCCACGGGCCGGTCCAGGCGCGGGGGCCGCCAGTCGGGGGCGTACTCCTCCAGGGCCTCGGCGAAGGTGCGGACGGAGTCGGCGAGCAGGCGCGCGTGCGGGAAGTCGCGAGACTCGCCCGCGAGGTCCACCAGGTCCGTCTTCAGGGCCGCCGCGCAGCTCGGCTCCAGGACGACGACCGGGGTGCCCGCCTCCAGGACCGGGTGCATCCGGGCGAGGGTGCGCCGCTGCACGGCACGGGCCCGGTCGAGCTGGCCCGTGGAGACGTACGTCAGACCGCAGCACACGTCCTGCGGGGGGACGTGGACGGTCAGGCCCGCAGCCTCCAGGACGCGTACGGCCGCCTGCCCCACGGCGGGCGCGAAGTGGTCGGTGAACGTGTCCGGCCACAGCACCACCGCCCGCCCCGCGCCTCCCGCGCCCTGCCGCCCGCGCCACCAGCGGCGGAACGTACGAGGAGCCACCCGCGGCAGCGCGCGGCGCGGCTCGATACCGCCCAGGCGCTTGGCCAGGGCCGCGAGCGGGGGCAGCGCCGCCAGGGCGTTGACGAGGCGCGCGGTGCGCGTGGCCGCGACGGCGCGCAGCCAGCGCGGCAGCCAGCCGAGGGCGTAGTGCGCGGCGGGCCGCGGCCGGCCCGCGTAGTGGTGGTGCAGGAACTCCGCCTTGTACGTGGCCATGTCCACGCCCACCGGGCAGTCGGACGCACAGCCCTTGCAGGACAGGCACAGGTCGAGCGCGTCCCGCACCTCCGTCGAGCGCCAGCCGCCGGTGACCACCTCGCCCGCGAGCATCTCGTGCAGGAGGCGGGCGCGGCCGCGCGTGGAGTGCCGCTCCTCGCCGGTCGCGCGGAACGACGGGCACATGACGCCGCCCCCCGCCGCAGGCGTCGGCGTCGTCGGCGTACGGCACTTGGCGACGCCCACGCAGCGGCGCACGGCGGCGGTGAAGTCGCCGTTGTCGTGCGGGTAGGCGAAGGCCGTGGCCGGCGGGCCCACCGGTTCGCGCGGCAGGACGGCGAAGCGGAGGTTGTGGTCGAGGGGGGCCGGGCGGACCAGGATGCCCGGGTTGAGCAGGCCCGCGGGGTCCCAGAGGCCCTTGGCGCGAGCGAAGAGCCGCACCAGATCAGGGCCGTACATCCGGGGCAGCAGCTCCGCGCGGGCCTGCCCGTCGCCGTGCTCGCCCGACAGGGAGCCGCCGTGCGCGACGACGAGGTCCGCGAGGTCCTCGGAGAACCGCCGGAAGCGGGCCACGCCGGGGGGCGTGAGCAGGTCGAAGTCGATGCGGACGTGGATGCAGCCGTCGCCGAAGTGGCCGTACGGGGTGCCGCGGAGGCCGTGCTCGGTGAGGAGGGCGCGGAAGTCCTTGAGGTAGGGGCCGAGGCGGGTGGGCGGGACCGCGCAGTCCTCCCAGCCGGGCCAGGCCTCGCTGCCGTCCGGCATCCGGGTCGCCGTGCCCGCCGCGTCCTCGCGCACGCGCCACAGGCCGCGCTGCGCCGCCGCGTCGGTGACCACCACCGCGTCCCCGCAGTCCGCCGCCCGCGTGATCGCGGCGGCCCCCGCGCGCGCCTCCGCCGGGGTGTCGCCGCCGGTCTCCACGAACAGCCAGGCGCCGCCCTTGGGCAGGCCCTCCGCGTCCCGTACGAGATCCGCCGCCATGCCCTCGACCGTCAGCGGCCCGTACGGGAGCAGTCCCGCGGCCGCCTGGGCCGCCGCGCTCTCGTCGGCGTACCCCAGGACCGCGAGCGCGCGGGCGCGCGGGGCCTCGACCAGGCGGACCGTGGCCTCCGTGAGCAGGCCGACGGTGCCCTCGGCGCCGCAGAAGAAGCGGGTCAGGTCGGGGCCGCCGCCCTCCGGGAGCAGGGCGTCGAGGGCGTAGCCGGAGATGCGCCGGGGCAGGTCGGGGAAGCCCGTCCGCAGGAGCGCGAGGTGGGTGTCGACGAGGGCGCGCAGCCCCTCGGGGGCGCCGTCCCAGGTGCCGGGGGCGAGTGTGACGGCGGCGCCGTCGCCCCGCACTACGGCCAGCTCCCTGACGTTGTCCGCCGTCGTCCCCCAGGCCACCGAGTGCGCTCCGCAGGAGTTGTTGCCGATCATCCCGCCGAGGGTGCAGCGGCTGTGCGTCGACGGGTCGGGGCCGAAGGTGAGGCCGTGCGGGGCCGCGGCGGCGCGGAGCGCGTCCAGGACCACGCCCGGCTGGACCCGGGCCGTCCCGGCCTCCGGGTCGAGGTCCACGATCTCCGTCATGTACGCGGTGAAGTCGAGCACCACGCCCGTGCCGGTGGCCTGCCCCGCGATGGAGGTGCCGCCGCCCCGGGCCACCACGGGCACGCCGTGCTCGCGGCAGACGGCCAGGGCCGCGGCGACGTCCGCCGCGTCGCGCGGGGCGACCACCGCCGTGGGGACCCTGCGGTAGTTGGAGGCGTCCATGGTGACCAGGGCCCTCGCCGTGGGCGTCGCGTCCACGCCGCCGCGCACCGCACGACGCAGCGCCCGCACCAGTTCCGTCTCCTCACCCATGCCCGGAGCCTGCCCCCACCCGCCACCCGGGTAACGGACCCGGCCGGGCCCCTGCGGAACGGCCGCACGACACCTCGGCGCTGTGCCCACCCCTCCCCAAGCTCTCGGCTTCGCTCGAGCAGGGGATGCCCCACTCGCCCTGCGGGACGACTGCCCACAGCGGGGCGGGCGAGCGCCGCGGACCGGACCCACCACCCGCCCCCGCCCGGGGTGTGGGGGCCCAGCCCCGCAACGCAGGGGAGATTCGGGCGGGCGGGTGGGAAAACCCGCCGCGGTAGCGGCGGAAGCCGGCCGCCGGGCCGCAGCGCGAAGCGCCGGGGCCCAGCCCCGCAACGCAGGGGAGATTCGGGCGGGCGGGTGGGAAAACCCGCCGCGGCAGCGGCGGAAGCCGGCCGCCGGGCCGCAGCACGAAGCGCCGGGGCCCAGCCCCGCAACGCAGGGGAGATTCGGGCGGGCGGGTGGGAAAACCCGCCGGGTCGGGAAGCCACGCGCCGGGCAGGCGCGGGTGGGCCCCGGCGGCTGCGGGACGGGGCGTCTCGGGGGGTGGACGGGGCCCGCGCGGGGCCCCCGCGGCCGGATAGGCTCGCGGCGTGGCTGAGATCGAGATCCCCGCAGACATCAGGCCCACCGACGGACGCTTCGGCGCGGGCCCCTCCAAGGTGCGGCCGGAGGCGCTGAGCGCCCTGGCCGCCACCGGCACCTCCCTGCTCGGCACCTCGCACCGCCAGGCCCCGGTGAAGAACCTGGTCGGCCGCGTGCGCGAGGGCGTGCGCGAGCTGTTCCAGCTGCCGGACGGCTACGAGGTGATCCTGGGCAACGGCGGCTCCACCGCGTTCTGGGACATCGCGACGCACGGGCTGATCGAGAACAAGTCGCAGCACCTCTCCTTCGGCGAGTTCTCCTCCAAGTTCGCGAAGGCGGCCAAGCTGGCCCCGTGGCTCGCGGAGCCGACGGTGATCTCCTCGGACCCCGGCACGCACCCGGACCCCGAGGCCGAAGAGGGCGTGGACGTCTACGCGTTCACGCACAACGAGACCTCCACCGGCGTCGCCGCCCCGATCGCGCGGGTGGCGGGCGCCGACGAGGGCGCGCTCGTCCTGGTGGACGCCACGTCGGGCGCGGGCGGCCTGCCGGTCGACACCGCCGAGACGGACGTGTACTACTTCGCCCCGCAGAAGTCGTTCGCGTCGGACGGCGGCCTGTGGATCGCCGCGTTCTCCCCCGCCGCGATCGAGCGGGCGCAGCGCGTGCACGCGAGCGGCCGCCATGTGCCGGAGTTCTTCAGCCTGCCGACGGCGATCGACAACTCGCTCAAGAACCAGACGTACAACACCCCCGCGCTGGCCACGCTGTTCCTGCTCGGCGAGCAGCTGGACTGGATCAACGGCCAGGGCGGCCTGGACTGGGCGGTGCGCCGCACCGCCACCTCCGCCCGCACCTTGTACGGCTGGGCGGAGGAGTCGAAGTACGCGACGCCGTTCGTCACGGACCCGGCGAAGCGCTCGCAGGTGATCGGCACGATCGACTTCGCCGACGAGATCGACGCGGCGGCGGTCGCGAAGGCGCTGCGCGCGAACGGCATCGTGGACACGGAGCCGTACCGCAAGCTGGGCCGCAACCAGCTGCGCGTCGCGATGTTCCCGGCGATCGACCCGGCGGACGTCGAGGCGCTGACGCGCTGCGTGGACCACGTGATCGAGAAGCTGTAACGGCACGCTTGGCACACGGCACCCAGACGCGGCGAAGGGCCCGGCACGCATCGAGCGCGCCGGGCCCTTCGCCGTCCCCGCCCCTTCAGCGTCCCCCGCGACTCACCGGCTCAGCGCCTTGAACTTCCGTACCGCGAGCGGAAGGAAGAGCGCCGTCACGGCCAGCGGCCACGCCACCGACATGAGGACGGCGTGCTGCTCGACCCAGCTGGTGCCGCCCGCGCCCGGGTTGCCGAACAGCTCCCGGGCGGCCGTGCCCGTGGACGACACCGGGTTCCACGCGGCGACGGGGCCGAGCCAGTCGGGCATCAGGGACGGCGCCACGAACACGCTGGAGACCATCGTGAGCGGGAAGGCCACCGCGTACAGGCCGCCCGCCGCCTCCGGGGTCGGCACGACGAAGCCGAGCCACACGCCGACCCAGATCAGGCTGAAGCGCAGGAGAAGCAGCAGGCCGAAGGCGGCCACGGCGTCACCCACGCCCTGGTCGGGGCGCCAGCCGATGGCCACGGCCGTGAGCGCGAGGATCGTCAGCTCGGCGCAGGCCACCACGAGGTCGGCGACCCCGCGCCCCGCGGCCACGGCGGAGGGCGCCATCGGCATGGAGCGGAAGCGGTCGATGACGCCCTTGGACGCGTCGGTGACGACGCCCATCGCGGTGTTCATGAAGCCGAAGGCCATCGTCATCACGAACATGCCGGGCATCAGGAAGTCGCGGTAGTCGCCGGAGCCGCCCTCGCCGCCGGGCACCTTCATCGCCTCGCCGAAGACGAATCCGTACAGGAGCACGCTGATGATGGGGAAGCCCAGCTGCCAGGCGATGAGGACGGGCTGGCGCTGGAAGTGGGTCAGATAGCGCCGGGCGATGTTCAGGGTGTCGGCGACGGCCCAGTAGGCCCGGCCGCGCGCGGGCCCCGCGTCCGGATTCAGGTCCAGGTCCAGGTCCCGGGTCAGTACGCCGCTCATGCCGCCGCCCCCGTCCGTGCGGTCTCCGCGCTCTTGGCGCCCGTCAGCTTCAGGAACACGTCGTCGAGGCTCGGCCGCCGCAGCCCCACGTCGTCCACGGCGACGCCCTCGTCCCGCAGGGCGCGGGCGACGTCGGCGAGGGCGCCCACGCGGTCGGTGACCGCGGCCCGCACGCGGCGCTCGGCGTCGACCGTCTCCGGTTCGCCGTCGGCGACGCGTGCCACGGCCTTCACCGCGGCGGGCAGGTCGGCGGCCTCGCTGACGACGACCTCCAGGTGGCTGCCACCGACCTTGGCCTTCAGGCCGTCGGGGGTGTCGTCGGCGATGGCCCGGCCCTGGTCGATGACCGTGACGCGGGACGCGAGGCGGTCGGCCTCCTCCAGATACTGCGTGGTGAGCAGGACGGTCGTCCCGCCCGCCACCAGGTCCCGTACGGAGTCCCACACCTCGCTGCGGCTGAGCGGGTCGAGGCCGGTGGTCGGCTCGTCGAGGAAGAGCACGGACGGCGCGAGGATCATCGAGGCGGCGAGGTCCAGGCGGCGCCGCATGCCGCCGCTGTACTGCCCGGCGCCCTTGTCGGCGGCGGCTTCGAGGCCGAACCGCTCCAGCAGCTCCTGGGCGCGGCGCGCGGCCCTGCGCGGGCCGAGGTGGAAGAGGCGGCCGAACATCTCCAGGTTCTGCCGGCCGGTGAGGATCTCGTCCACGGCCGCGTACTGGCCCGTCAGGCCGATGCGGCCGCGCACGGTGGCCGCGTCGCGCACGACGTCGGCGCCGCCGACCGTGGCGAGGCCGCCGTCGGGGCGGACCAGGGTGGCCAGGATGCGCACGGCCGTGGTCTTGCCCGCGCCGTTCGGCCCGAGCAGGCCGTGGACCGTGCCGTGCGCGACGGTCAGGTCGAAGCCGTCCAGCGCCTTCTTGTCCCGGTAGTGCTTCTCCAGGCCGCGGGCCGCCACCGCGAACTCCCCGCGCGGGTGCTTCCCGTGTGCGTGCCCCCCGTGCGTCTGCTCACGCATCACCGCTCCACCATCCGTTCCCCCTCGTCACGCCCTTGTCGAGCCTTGGCCGGACCCTTCCGAGTACACCGTACCCAATGAAGAGTACACCGTACCCAGTTTCCGCCCAAGGGCTTATCGTGAGATCCATGACGACCACGGAGACCAGCGGCAGCGGCGACATCACACGCAGCCTCGAACTGCTCTGGGGCGAGGGCGAGCGCCGCGCGCGGGGCCCCAGACCGGCCCTGACGCTCGAGCGGATCGTCACCGCCGCGGTCGAGCTGGCCGACGCGGAGGGCATCGCCGCCGTCTCCATGCGCCGCCTGTCCCAGGAGCTGGGCACCGGCACGATGTCGCTCTACCGCTATCTGCCGGGCAAGGCCGAGCTGCTCGACCTGATGCTCAACCACGTCCAGGCGCCCACCGACGACGACGAGGACGCCGTCACCGTCGCCGACGGCTGGCGCGCGGGCGTGGAGGCGTACGCCCGCGAGGTCCTGGCGCGCCACCGCGCGCACCCCTGGCTGCTCCAGGTCAACCAGGCCCGGCCCGTCCTCGGCCCGAGCGCCGTCGGCGGCCTGGAGAAGGTCCTGTCCCGCATCAAGCCGATGGGCCTGCGGGACCCGGAGCTGATCTCGGTGCTGATCATGGTCGAGGGGTACGTCATCGGGGTCGCGCGCATGCACACGCAGTCGGTGGAGGCCGACGCCGCCGGGCTCTCCGAGAAGGCCTTCTGGGAGAAGCAGGAGTCCGTGCTCGGACGGGTCATGACCAGCGGCCGCTATCCGTTCGTCGCGGGCCTCTCCGAAGACGCGTTCGGCTCGGACTTCGACCACTTCGAGTTCGGCCTCCAGCGGATCCTGGACGGCCTCGACACCCTCGTCGAGCAGCGCGCACGCACGGCGGGGCGCCCCGCCGAGTGACGGGTGACGAGCGACGCGCCGCGCGGGGAACCACGCGGCCGGACCCCGGCCCCCGGGGCCCCCTCAGCCGCCGCGCCGGAACAGGCGCTTGAGGCCAAGGGCCGCCAGGACCACCGCGCCCAGGACCACCGCCCCCTTGGTCGCGCCGCCGGTGAAGCCACCGCTTCCGTCGTCGTCGCCGGAGCCGCCGCCCGACGACGAGCCGCCCCCGGCCCCCTTCACCTCGACGGCCTCGACGTCGCTCTGCTCGCCCTCCGTGCCGTACATCAGATGGCTGCCGTCGGGGCTGTACGTCACGGACTCGCCCTGGCGCTGGAGCGGCACGCTCAGGCGGCCCTCCCGCTTGATCCTGCCGCCGTCGCGCCAGGTGAAGGCGACGCCGCCGAAGTAGCCGCGCAGGGCGAGGTGCTCGCCGTCGGGCGAGAAGGCGCCGTCGGTGACCCACAGGTCGGTGCTCGCGACGCGGCGGAAGACGTTGGTGCCGGAGGTGGACAGGCGGGCCGGGCCCTCGTAGAGGGAGCCGCCGTCCTCCTTCTTGTCGGCGATGTAGACCCGCCCCGTCTTGGGGTGGACCATGAGCGCCTCGGCGTCGCGCGGCCCGTCGGCGTACTTCACGACGTACTGCGTGGCCCGCACGGACTGGTCCTTCAGCTCCTTGGGCTCGGGCAGCTTGTAGACCCACACGAAGGACCACTTGCCGCCGAGGTTGTCGCCGATGTCCCCGACGTACAGGCTGCCGTCGGGGCCCATCGAGATGGCCTCGACGTCACGCGGCTTGCCGACTCCGGTCAGGGTGATCCGCGCGACGGTCTTGCCGGTCCTGCTGTCGACGGCGTACAGGTAGGCGCCGCTGTCCTGGTCGTTGTGCGTCCAGTAGACGCCGGGGTGGGCGCGCGATGCCACCAGGCCGCTGGACTCGGTGATGCGCGGGTCCTCGATGGTGAACCCGTCGTCGCCCGCCCCGTCCGCGGCCAGGGCGGGGCCGCCGGACGCCACCAGGACCGCAGCCACCACCGCCGCGGCCCCGGCCGCGCACACCCTCGAAGAACGCATGGCCCCAAGCCTGCCACCCCGCGGCCCGGCGGCAGGTGGCAAGGCTCACATCGCAGCGCGCGAGCGTGATCCGCGATGATGAGCGGATGCTCAGGTTCATGTTCGTCGGCGACTCGATGACGATCGGAAGCGCCGGGGAACACACCTGGCGCTACTGGATGTGGCGCCACCTGTGCGCCACGCTCGGTGCCCCCTTCAAGGTCGTCGGCCCCCGCGAGGCCCTGTACGACAAGGCGGCCGAGGCCCCCACGTCGTACGAGTACGCCCAACCCGACTTCCCCCGCCGCCACTTGGCGGGCTGGGGCGAGGGCTGGCAGCACATGGTCCCGCTGATCGAGGACGCGGTGCGGCGGGAGCGGGCGGACGTGCTGCTCGTCTCGCTCGGCCTGATCGACCTCGGCTTCTACACCAACGCCGAGCAGACCGCCGCGAACGTCCGCGCCTTCGTGACCGCGGCCCGCGCCGCCAACCCGCGGATCGCCATCGCCGTGCTCCCCGTCATCCCCAACGTCCGCGCGCACGACGACCCCGCCTTCGCCGCCGAGGTCACCCGCTTCAACGAACTCCTCGCCAAGACCGCCGCCGACCTGGACACCCCGGCCTCCGCCCTCCTCCTGGCCGAGCCCCCGGAGTCGTACGACATCCACTACGACACGTACGACGGCACCCACCCCAACGAACGCGGCGAACAGAAACTGGCCGACGCCTACGCCGCCGCCCTGGCCCAGGCCTGGGACCTCGGGGCGGTCCCGGCGCCGCGCTGAGCGCTTCGCCGGCATCGCCGCGTGGGCCGTCGATCGCCTGCGGGTCCGTCGTGGCTGGTCGCGCCCGCGCGGCGGAGCCGCATATCGGCACAGCCCCGCGCCCCTTCGGGGCGCTGCCGAACCCCACCGCGCTTCCATAAGACCGCCGAGGGCCCGTCGTCCTTCGGCTCCGCCCTGCCGTCTTTCGGCGCGCCGGCCCTCGCCTTTCGGCAACCGCTCATGGCCGGAAGGCCGACGCCGGGGAGGCGGCCCGCTTCCTACGTTCGGGACATGACGGTCATGACTCCTCCCACCCGCGCCGCCGAGCGGGCGCTCGCGCCGGATCTCGCGCGGGGGCTGATGCTGCTGCTCATCGCGCTCTCGAACACCGCCTTCCATCTGTGGCGGGCCGAGCACGGGCCATCGGGGTGGCAGCCCGTGGACGGGTCGTGGCTCGACCACGTGGTGCAGTTCACGATGATCATGACGCTCGACCTGCGGATCTATCCGCTGTTCGCGTTCCTCTTCGGGTACGGGATGACGCAGATGTATCTGCGCCAGACCGCCCACGGCACCGACGGGCGCGCCGCCGTGGGCGTGCTGCGCAGGCGCAGCCTGTGGATGGTCGTCATCGGGCTCTGCCACTCCGCGCTGCTGATGGCGGGCGACATCATCGGCTTCTACGGCGTCCTGAGCCTGGTCCTCGGCTGGCTCTTCGTGCGCAGGAGCGACCGGGCGCTGAAGTGGTGGATCTGGATCGGCGTTGCGCAGACGCTGCTGCTCACGGCGGCGCCCGTCGTCGTCGCGCTGCTGCGCGGGGAGCTGGGGTCGCTGGGGGACGCCGGGGCCGAGCCCGGGTACCTCGCGTACGGGGCCGACGAGGAGAGCTGGTGGGCCGCGGCCGGGACGCGGGGCGTGACCGGCCTCTTCATCACGTTCGGTGCCTCGCTGCTGTCCCTGGTCGGCGGCGGGTACCTCGTCTTCCTGCTGGGGTTCTGGGCGGCGCGGCGCCGGATCCTGGAGGAGCCCGGCCGCCATCTGCCGCTGCTGCGCCGCACGGCGGTGATCGGGGTCGCGGTGGGCTGGCTCGGGGCGCTGCCCGCGGCGCTCGCCCACGTCGGGGCGGTCCGCGTACCGGACGACGCGCAGAGCGAGGAGGGCGCCCTGACGACACTGCGGGACCTCACGGGCACCGCGGGCGGCATCGGGTACGTGGCCGCGATCGCGCTGTTCGTCGCGTGGTGGACGAACCGGCCCGCGCGCCGTGGCGCCACCGTCGTGACGGCCGTCGCGGCCGTCGGCAAGCGGTCGATGTCCTGCTACCTCACCCACTCCCTCCTCTTCGCCCCGCTCCTCGCCGCCTGGGGCCTGGGCCTCGGCGCGCACCTGGGCAGCACGACCATGGCCCTCGTCGCGACGGCCGTGTGGCTGGTGACCGTCGCGGGCGCGTACGCGCTGGAGCGCGCGGGCCTGCGCGGCCCCGCGGAGGCCCTGCTGCGGCGCCTCGCCTACGGCGCCCGGACGGCCTCGGCCCGGCCCGCCGGCACGGCCGCCGACGGGACCCGGAAGGGCGACGACGACGAAGAGGACGCAGGCGCCCGGAACGCCGACGCCGGGGCGAGCCTGCGCAGCCCCCGCTGAGCCTGGTCCCGCCAGTGCGGGGCGTCGGCCCTGCGCGCGAGGGACAGGGCCTGGCAGTAGTGCGAGACGGCGTCGTCGGCGCGGCCCAGGTGCTCGGCGATCTCGCCGAGGTACTGCGCGACCGGGCCGAGCGTGGCCATCCCCGACCCGGCGCCCGCCAACTCCCCCGCCGCGGGGAGGAGTTCCTCGTAGGCCGCCTCCGCCAGGTCGTCCTCGCCGAGGCGCACCGCGGCGAGCCCGGCCGCCGCCAGGCGCAGCTCGTACAGGAAGTCCCGGCGCATGGTGAGGAGTTCGGGCAGCAGCGCGCGGGCCCGCCCGGCGCGCCCCGCGGCGGCGAGGGTCAGCGCGTGGGTGGCGCCACAGCCCGCGCCGCGCCCCCACGTCTCGTACTCGCGGAGGGACAGGTCCACGTGCTCGTCGAGGCGCCCGTCCTGCTGGCGCAGACAGAACAGCGCGAGTCCGTACACCGCGTGCTCGGCGCCCCACAGGCCGAGCCCGCCCAGTTCGTCGCGCGCGGCGGCGTAGCGTCGCGCGGCCTCCTCGTGCCGGTGGGCGACGGCCGGGCGCAGCGCCCCGTACAGCGTCGGGACGAGGCCGAGCGCCGGCATCCCGAGTTCGGCGGTGAGCCGGCGCACGGCCGTGGCCTGCTCGTCCGCCTCGCGGAACGCGGCCCGGGCGGCGTGCGCCTGGAGCAGCGCGGTGCGGGCCACCGTCTCGGCCGCGCCGAGGCCCGCGTCCCGGGCGGCGGCCAGCATCTCCTCGGCGACGCGGGCGCGGCGCGGCGCGAGCCCGGCGGCGCCGTACGTCTGGAGGAGGCGGCTGTTCAGCGCGAGGACGAGCAGCCGCGGATCGCCGGTGCGCCGGGCGATGCGCTCGGCCTCGGCGGCCGCGCGCACCGCCCGCTCGCCGCCGACGCCGTCCAGCTCACGGGCGAGGACGGCGTGCAGACGGCACCGCATCTCGTCCTCGCCGTCGGGCAGTTCGGCCAGGAGCCGTTCCACGGCCCCGGTGACGCGTGGGTCAGGTCCGGCCGCGTAGTCGCGGTGGTACCAGAGGGTGGGTACGTCGTCGCAGGTCACGAGGCGGGCGAGGGCGTACGGGCCGCCGTCGGCGGGGAAGCGCCCCAGGGCCTCGACGCGCTGGGCCCGCGCGCCCTCCAGGTCACCGGCGAGCGTGAGGCTGCGGACCAGGCCGACGACGCGGCCGGGGCCGTCCTGCGCGGCCACCAGCGGGGCGGCGCCGAGGCGTTCGTGGACGGCGAGCGCGCGCCGCCACAGCCGCGCGGCCCCCTGGTGGTCGCCCTCGTGCCGGGCGGCGGTGGCGGCGGCGTGCACATGCCCCAGGGCGCTGTCCACCTCGCGGGGGCCCGCGGACTCCAGGCGGTGGTGGGCGAGCGCGCCCACGTCGTCGGGGCGCAGCCGCTCGACGGCGTCGGCGGCGCGGGCGTGCCAGCCGGTGCGGCGAAGGCGTGAGGTGTCCTCGTAGAGGGCGTCACGGACGAGGGCCGAGGCGAAGCGGAGGCGGCCGGGCCCGGGTTCGCAGAGGAGTCCTGAACGCAGGGCCTCCTCCAGGAACTCGACGGCGGCACCTTGGTATGCCGGGCCGCCCTCGCCTTCCACCCCGCACATCTCCAGGAGGACATCGATGTCGACCTCCGCTCCGACGACGGCGGCCCGCCGCAGCATGCCCTGTGCGCCGGGGCTCAGGGCCCCGAGCCGGTGCCGGACCACGTCGGCCACGCCGGGCGGGACCCGGGTCAGGGCGGCGCGCACGCCCTCCGCCCTGAGGAGCCGCGCGGCCTCCCGTACGAAGAAGGGGTTGCCGCCGGTGCGCTCCGTGAGGCGGCGGACGGCGTCCTCGCCGAGGCCGGGGGCGGGCTGTCCGGCGTGCCCCGCCAGCTCGGCGATGACAG
Organism: Streptomyces sp. NPDC045778; assembly: GCF_056431945.1. Classification (NCBI taxonomy): domain Bacteria; kingdom Bacillati; phylum Actinomycetota; class Actinomycetes; order Kitasatosporales; family Streptomycetaceae; genus Streptomyces; species Streptomyces sp. NPDC045778. Next base: position 51,285 of record NZ_JBWKJZ010000022.1, on the reverse strand, counting down.
CGCCGACGGCGGTCGCGTCGAGGCCCTGTAGCTCCATCCGGGCGGGTTCGCAGCGGGCGAGCGCGGCGAGGGTGTCGCGGGCCGCGGCGGTCAGCTCCTCCGTGCGGAAGGTGACCAGGAGCAGCACGGGGCTTGCCGCCAGGGCCGCGGGCAGGCGGCGCAGCAGCGTGAGGGTGTCGTCGTCGGCGTGGTGCAGGTCCTCCAGGACGACGGCGAGGGGCGCGCGGCGGGCGAGGGCGGCGAGGTGCGCGGTGACGGCGGTGCGCGTCTGGAACCGGGTGGACTCGGCGGCGGCCCCGGTGGCTCCGGCGACCCCGGTGGCCCCGGCCGCCCCGGCGGCGGCTCCGGCCGCCGGGTCGCCCGGGTCGAGGAGCGGGGTGAGGGCGGGCGGGGCCGGGTGGCCTGCGGCGACGAGCGTGCGCAGCAGCTCCGCCCAGGGGTGCGCGGGCGGGGCGCCGGCCTCCTCCGGGCAGCGCCCTCGGGTGGCCGTCCAGCCGTGGGTGGCGGTGAGCGCGTGCACGGCCGCGTCGGCGAGGGCGGTCTTGCCCGTGCCGGGGGCTCCGCCGACGAGGGCCACGCGGAGCGCGCCCGCCCCGGCCGCGTGCCGGGCCTCGCGCGCGAGGCGCTCCAGGGCCTCGGCTCTGCCGGGCAGTTCGGCGGGGGCTTCCTGGGCGGTGCGGGGCGCCTGGGGCCGTTCCCCAAGCTCTCGGCTTCGCTCCCGCAGGGGGGATTCCGCTCGGCCCGCGTGCCGAGTGCCCACGACGGGGATGACAGCGGGCGGGGCGGGCATCGGCTCCACCGCCAGGCTTCCCCGCTGGCGGAGGATGTCCTCCTCCAGCGTCCGCAGGGCGGGGCCGGGGTCGATGCCCAGTTCCTCCTTGAGCACCGAGCGGGCCGTGCGCAGCGCGGTGAGGGCGTCGGCCTGGCGCCCGGTGCGGTACAGGGCGAGGGCGAAGAGCCGCCAGCCCTCCTCGCGCAGCGGGTGGGCCCGGGTGTGGGCCTCCAGGTCGGCGACGACCCGGGCCGCCGCGCCCAGGGCCAGCTCCGCGCCGGCGAGGCGCTCGGCCGCGAGCAGCCGCAGCTCGCCGAGCCGGGTCACCTCGGGCGCGGCCCAGGCCTCCGCGGCGAACTCCGCGTACGCCCCGCCCCGCCACAGCTCCAGGGCGGCGGTGAGCCGGTCCCTGGTCTCGGCGGCCCGGTCCGGCGCGGACGGCTCGGCGGCCCGTCGTACGAGGTCCTCGAATCGCCAGGCGTCGACCGCCGCGAGGTCGAGGCGAAGGGCGTAGCCGGGCGGCGCGGTGACCAGGGTGCGGGGCGGGGTGCGGGTGGGGCGGTCGGGTTCGAGCGCCTTGCGGAGGGTGGAGACGAGGGTGCGCAAGGAGCCGAGCGCCCGCTCGGCGGGGGTGTCGCGCCACAGGTCGTCGATGAGCTGGTCGAGCGGGACGACCCGGCCGCGGGCCATGAGCAGCCGGGCCAGGACGGCCCGGTGGCGCGGTCCGCGCAGGTCGGCGCGGCGGCCGTCGTCCCACGCCTCCACCGCCCCCAGTACGCGCAGTTCCATCACAGCGTTCCCCCTTCGGCGCAGGGGGACGCGGCCGCGCCGGTCAACGCGGCGGGATGGTGTTCCCCCCAGGGCCGGTCCTCACCGCGCTCGTTCTCCCCCGAGCCCGGCGTGTCGGCCGCGGCGTCCATTGGACGCGGGCGCCTCACTCCGCGTCAATTCGCTGCGCATTCCCGGCGGGTCACGCTGTTTGCGCAGGCCAGGGGGTTGCGCGGCGCGGGTGGGCCGGTTCGCGAGGGTGGACGTCGTGTACGTGCCCCGGAGGACGGCCTGCGCGCGCGGTCGTCCCGGCGGAGGCGTTCCGTATCGTTGTACCGCGCGGCTGCACGCGACAGAGCGGCGGCCGGGGGGAGCGCCACGATGACCGTCGTAGAAGACAGGATCAAGATGGCCGACGAGAACACGCGCGCTTTGGACGCGATGTTCGCGGCGTTCGACGGGCTGCCCGTCCTCGAAGGAATGAGGATCGAGGTCGTGGAGGGGAACGTCCACATGACGCCGCAGAGGTCGACGCACTGGGAAGTCATCCTGGCTGCCGTCACACAGCTCAAAGACGCGTTCCCGCACCGGCACGTGTTCTCCGGCGTACGCATCGACTACCCCGGTCACCGCAACGGCTTGTGCAGCGACGTGGCGCTCTTGGCCGAAGGCGCGCGGGCGGACGACGAGGGCCGCTGGCAGTGCGAGGACGTCGAGTTCGTCGCCGAAGTCATCTCCCGGGGCACCGGCCAGAACGACTACGGTCCCAAAAGGGCCGCCTACGCCACGGCCGGGGTCTCCGCACACCTCATCGCCGACCCCTACCAGGGCAAGGTCCACGTCCACACGCAGCCCAAGGACGGTGACTACTCGGACGTGTGGCCGCCGATCCCCTTCGGCCAGGACGTCGACCTGACCGCCACCCCCCTCGGCCTCACCCTCACCACCACCGGCTTCCCCCGCGACTGACCCCAGGCTCCCCCGGGCCTCTTGCTTCGAGCCCACTCCAAGCCGTTGGCTTGGGCCCCATGGAGTACACGCAGCTGGGACGCACCGGCCTCAAGGTCAGCAGGCTCACCCTCGGCACCATGAACTTCGGGCCGCAGACGAACGAGGCCGACAGCCACGCCATCATGGACGCCGCGCTCGACGCGGGGATCAACTTCTTCGACACCGCCAACGTGTACGGCTGGGGCGAGAACAAGGGCCGCACCGAGGAGATCATCGGCACCTGGTTCGCCCAGGGCGGGGACCGGCGCGACAAGGTCGTGCTCGCCACGAAGGCGTACGCCAACATGGCCGCCGACGGGGCCCCGCCCTGGCCCAACCACGACCTCCTCTCGGCCCTCAACATCCGCCGCTCCGTCGAGGCCTCGCTCCGGCGCCTCCAGACCGACCACATCGACGTCTTCCAGTTCCACCACATCGACCGGAACACCCCGTTCGAGGAGATCTGGCAGGCCGTCGACGTCCTCGTACAGCAGGGCAAGATCCTGTACGCGGGGTCGAGCAATTTCCCCGGCTACAAGATCGCCCAGGCCAACGAGACCGCGCGCCGCCTCGGCAGCTACGGCCTCGTCAGCGAGCAGTGCCTGTACAACCTCGCGGAGCGGCGCGCCGAGATGGAGGTCCTCCCCGCCGCCCGGGACTACGGCCTCGGCGTCATCCCCTGGTCGCCGCTGCACGGCGGTCTGCTCGGCGGCATCCTGAAGAAGCAGGTCACCGGCGGGCGCCGGGCCGAGGGCCGGGCCGCGGAGGCGCTGGCCGACGGGGCGGTGCGGGCGCGGATCCAGGCGTACGAGGACCTCCTCGACAAGCACGGCCTCGCCCCCGGCGAGGTGGCCCTGGCCTGGCTCCTCACCCGCCCCGGCGTCACCGGCCCGATCGTCGGCCCGCGCACGGCCGAACAGCTCACCTCCGCGGTGCGGGCGGCCGGCCTGGAGCTGAGCGGGGAGGTCCTGGAGTCCCTGGACGAGATCTTCCCGGGCCCGGGGGCTTCACCGGAGGCGTTTGCCTGGTAGGGGGCCCCGGCCGGGGCGGGCACGTCTCCGCGGGGCCCGGCCGGGGCAGGCACCGCCTTCGCAGGGCTCGGCCCGGTCGCGGCGCGGCGCGGCTCGGGCCGGGCCGGGCCGGCGGCGGCTACTGTCCGACTGCCGCCGCCAGGGCCACCACGACGAACATCAGCACGAGCACACCGGCCATGATCCGGTTCCTGGTCTTGGGATCCACACCTTTGAGCGTAACCGCCCCGGCGGATCCCCCATGGAGCACCCGGGCCCAGCTCTTTTCCTTGGGGGACGGGCACTCTTGTCGTGGAGACAAGGTCAGACCGGAAGGTTCCAGAAGGGCCCGTCGGGTGCCCCGAGCCATACGCGTTGGGTGCCGTCCGGGTCCACGGTCAGGCCGAGGCCAGAGTGTGGGGGTGCCCCCGCGTCCTGCCAGGTGGTGAGAGCGTCTTCCACTTGATCCCAGAGGCGAAGAGGGCCGTGCTGGTGCACGGTCAAGCCGCTTCCGGCCGGTTCGGTCCACGCCTGTGAGCCGGTGGCGACATCCACCAGGATCACCCCCGTGCCGGTGGTCATGAGTTCGGCGGACGGTGCGGCGAGTTGAGCGAGGAACTGGCCGGTCCAGTCCTCCAGGAGTACGGGGTTCACGCGGGTGGCCCGGGTGTGGCCGGGGTGCTGGTGGAAGGTGGGGCGGGGCGGGCGGTCGTGGGGGCGGGCGAGCATGTAGCTGACCTGGTCGGTGGAGAAGCGGCCGGTGGCTGTGCCGTCACCGTGGACGGTGAGGCGGACGAGCCCGGAGGCGAGCATCCATCCGCTGATGGTGGTGGTGATGGTGCCACCGACGCGTACTTGGCAGAGCCAGGCCGGGGGGATGTGGCGGACGGCGCAGGTGGCCACGATGTGATCGTATTCGGCGTCGTCCTTGTGTCCGGCGAGGCCGTCGCCGGTGATCAAGGTGGGGTGATACCTGGCGGCGTGGATGTGGTCGGCCGCCGCGGCTGCCAAGCCCGGGTCGTACTCGATGGAGTACACGTTGTCGTCGCCGAGGCGGCTGCACAGGATGGCGGTGGAATAGCCGGTGCCGGTACCGATCTCCAGCACCTTGTTCCCCTCGCTGACCCCGGCGATGTCGAGCATGCGCACGATCAGGGAGGGCAGCGTGCTGGACGAGGTGGGGCAGCCGGTGACGGGTCCAGTGGCGTCGGCGGCGGTGATGCCGTCGACTTGGGTGACCCAGGTCGTGTCGCGGTAGACGAGCCCCAGCCACGTTCCGGGATCGGCCTGGTCGCGGCTCATGGGGATCCACTGACTGCCGTCGAAGCGGAACAGGGCGTTGCCCAGGAAGAGTTCGCGAGGCACCGCTTCGATGGCTGCACGCCATGCCGGGTCGTCCGCGGAGACGTCGGCTGCGAGTTGGCGGCGCAGGTCCGCAGAGTCGGTCATACGAGGGCTCCGTGCTGTAGGCGGTCGGCGATGGCTCGGGTGAGGGGTGCGGTGATGCGCTCGGGGAACCAGGCCCATTGACCGTTGGGGTTGCACTCGTACCAATGCCAGGCGCCATCACGGTCCAGACCGAAGTCGAAGGCGCCGAAGACGAGTCCGAAAGCATCGAGGTAGGCGTGCACGCCGTTGACGATGGCTGGAGGGACGGGCACGGGGGTATAGGTGAGCCGGTCGTAATGGCGACGCCAGTCCACGCCAGGTGAGCCGTCGATGCGGATGGCGGTGAGGTTGTCGCCGACAGCGGTGAGACGGACATCGGCGGACTTGCTGACTCGTTGCTGAAACAGGTGCGCCGTGTGGTGCAGGCGGTTGTCGATCTGGCCTGGGGTGACGTCCTCGATCCACACGGTCAGCGCGCGGCCGGTGCCGTCGGTGTACTCGGTTTCCCTGAGCGGCTTGTAGATGACCGGCCCATGCCCGGCAGCGAAGGTGCGGGCGCGGTCAGGGTCGTTGGTGATGAGCGTGGGCGGCACGGTGAAGCCGCAGGCGGCGGCCGTGGCCAGTTGCACCGGCTTGTATTCGGCATCCCTGTTGCGCCATGGGTGGTTCAGGTAATACGCGCCGGGAAGTGCGGTGAGGATGCCGCCGAGCCCGTAGCGGGCTTCTTCGACAGCCCATCGGCCGGTCTGTTCGTCCATGGCGAGGTCGGCGGCATAGGGGGTGGGCCGCCGCCAGTACACCGAGCGGACGTTCCCCAGGTCGATGTTCCGGGACGCGGTGGTGAGAGTGCCGCCGATCCCCATGCTGTCGAAGGTGCCGGACAGCGTCACCTCGCGGGGGAAGTCACCGGGGTCCAGGCGGACCACCGGCACGCGACGCCGGTTCAGTTCGGTGATCACTTCGTCCGCGGTGGCGTCGTCCAGGCCCGTGACGACGAGGACGGGCGGCCCCTCCACAGCCATCAGTCAGAGTCCCCGGTTTGGTCGCTCCCCTGGTCCGGCGTACCGTCCAGGCTGGTCTTCGTACTCGTCTCCCGTGATGTCTCCGACCGCTTGTGTCCGGCCTCCGCTGTCAGCGGTGTGCCGTCGGGGCCGACCCACGCGGGGACCTGCGTGCGCGGGTCGAGGACGGGTCGGGCGGCGGAGAGGATGGCCGCAGCCGGGTAGGGACGCATGCGTCCGAGTCCCCAGGGCTTGACCTGGTCCAGTGACGTCAAGGGCTGTTGCATGAGTGTCCTCGTCTCTGAGGCGATCCGGCATGGCGGCCGCCGCCCGGTGCTTCCGAACGGCGAGGGGGTCCCGGCCGGGCCGGTCATGGGTCGCCGGCCTTCGTCGTGACCTCAGCCCAGACGCGCTTGCCCCACGGAAGGAGATCGGTTCCCCAGCGGTCGGAGAGGGCGTCCACAAGGAGGAGGCCACGACCGCCGACGGCGTCCGGTCCCACGACGTGCAGCTCAGGTCTGCGGCGGGACTTGTCGACCACGGCGACGCGGAGCCGGCCGGGGCACGGCTGTTCGGCGATCACCCGGACGTGGTGCGAGTGGCCGTGACGGACCGCGTTGGTGACGATTTCGGAGATCAGGAGCGCTCCGGTCTCTGCGGCGCCCTGATCGATGCCCCACTCCGCGCACACTTCGCGGACTATCCGACGCGCCGCCGGAACGGTGGCGGCCTCGCTCGCGAGGGTGGCGCTCTGGCGCGGGTGGTGTCCTGGTCCGACTCGCTCGTTGGTCATGGTCGTCGTCACGCCTTGGGCTGGGCGGCGGGGGGAAAGTCCCGCCCACGTGCCTCGGGGAAGAACGCGCGGGCGGGGCGGCGCCGAGGCGCGTTCACGGACGCACTTCCCGACGGCTGACAGTAAGTCAACGCGCAGTGAAGGGGGCGAGGAGACTCCACAAGGTGACTCCAACACGGAGTCAGGTCAACGACGTTGGTCCTAGCATCGTCTTCACTCGCTATTCGGGGAGTTGCAGATGGACCGTCTGTCACCGGACCCGCGTGAGGTCGTCGCCGGTCTGCTCGGGGACGAACGCCTGCTCCATGCGTGTGCCGAGCGGGACATGGGCACGGTGTTCCGGATGCTCAATGCGCGCGGTATCAGTACATGGCGCATCGCCGCCGCCGTCGACATCACACAGGGGCGGCTGTACGAGTACATGAACGGCAAGAGCCGGGTGGCGAAGCTGACCCTGTTCGAGCAGATCGCCGACGCTTTCCACATCCCCGGCCAGTTGCTGGGGCTGGCTCGGCGCCGGTGGGAACCCGCGTCGACAACCGCCGGGCACGACCGGGCGGACCGGCCGCCGCCGGACGGTGACGACTTGGAGGCGATGGATCACTTCCGCAGCGCTGACCGGCAAACTGGCGGTGGCCGGTTGTACGGGGCTGTCATCCGGCACCTGTCGGACCGGGTGGCACCCCGGCTGGTGGACATCGGCAGCGGTCCGCAGGTGTTCGCCGCCGCGGCCGCGCTGACCGAAATGGCGGGCTGGATGGCTCACGACTCCGGTCATGATGACCGCGCGGCCCAGCACTTCGCCCGCGCCCTGCCTCTGGCCCGCACCGCCGGCGACCTCCCGTTGGCCGCACACATCGCTGCGAGCAGCAGCCACCTCGCCCTGGAGACCGGGGACGCGGCCGGGGCTGTCGGCCGGGCGCGGGCCGGGCTCGACCTGGCCGCGCAGGGGCCTCGGTTTCCCGCGCTGACTGCGCGGCTGCACACCATGCGGGCGCGGGCGCTGGCCGTCGCGTCCCAGCACGCCCCGGCCGCCCACGCGCTGGAGGCCGCGCACCGTGACCTGGAGGGGCCGCCTGCGGCAGATCACCCGTGGCTGAGCCCGTTCGACGCCGCCGCGCTGGCCGGCGAGTCAGCTCTGGTCCTGCGTGACCTGGAGCAGTACGACGAGGCGCTGGCGCACGCCGAACAAGGTGTTGCGCTGCGCGAGGCAGGGCGGGCACGGTCCCTTGCTCTCGGCCGGATCAGCCTGGTGGACATCCACGTGCGCCGGGGTGACCTGGACGCCGCGGTGAGCGTCGGCCACGACCTGCTCGATACGAGCCCGACTCTCGGTTCGGTCCGGGTGGTGCGGCAACTCGACGGGCTGCGCGGGCTGCTGGAGCCGCACCGGGGGCGTCGGCCGGTACGGGAGTACCTGGCGCAGTTCGATGACGCGCGCCGCGCCAGAATGCTCCTGCTGGCCGATCTGATCCCGCCGTCTCCGGGAGGCACTACCGCATGAGGCCCACAGCGCCTGACCCTGCCGACACCGACGCGTGGAACGCGTACCTCGCGGAGGGCAACGCCAAGCAGGCCCGCAAGCGCGTGGCGGCAGACGTGCTGATGCGGGACCGCTCCGGCCGAGTGCTCCTGGTGAACCCCACCTACAAACCGGGATGGGATCTGCCCGGCGGGATGGCGGAGGCCAACGAACCGCCGGAGGACACGGTACGCCGTGAGCTGATGGAGGAACTCGGCGTACGCGTCACACTGCTCGGGCTGCTGGTGGTGGACTGGGTGGCCCCGCACGGCCCCTGGGACGATCAGCTCGCGTTCGTCTTCGACGGCGGCACCCTGGACGAGGACCAGGCCCACCGGCTGCGGCCACGAGACGACGAGCTGTCCGAGGCCGCCTTCGTCACGGCCTCCGAAGCCGTCAGTCGCCTCCGGGACCGCACCCGGCGCCGGTTCGAGCACGCCCTGAAGGCACTAAACGCGGGAGGGCCGCTGTACCTCCGCGACGGCGCACCCCTCATGCCCCGCTGAAGGAGATCACTTCCCGGCTGCCGCCGCCAGGGCCACCACGACGAACATCAGCACGAGCACACCGGCCATGATCCGGTTCCTGGTCTTGGGATCCACACCTTTGAGCGTAACCGCCCCGCCTCGCCCCTCACGGGGCGCCCCGGGGGCCACCCCTCCTTGAGATGAACGACGGCGTGCGAGCCGCCAGGTCGGGGCCGGGCCGGGGTGCCGGGGCAGGTGCGGGTGGGTGGGTGGGAGAGGCCGACGCGGGAGCGGGGGCGGTGACGTGGAGCCGCCTCAGGGGTGCAAGGGCCAGCTGCTCAGGGGCTCGTAGCGTGGCTTCGCGCCTACCACCCCGCCCCGAGGCAAGTGACTGCGGACCAGCACAAGCTCCCGCACCCCCCACTCCACCCCCGAGAACCCCGACAGCGCCTCCACGAAAGGCCGCAGCTCCGCCTCCCCCCGCCCCCGCGCCAGGGTGAGATGGGGATGGAAGCCCCGCCCCGCGTCCGCGCCGGGCCCGGCCCCGGCCCTGCGCGCCGCCGCGGACACCCGCCCCGCGAGCAGCCGGAGCGCGGCGACCTCCCCGGCCACGCCCGCCCACAGCGCCCGGTCCCCGAACCGCCCCCCACCGCGCAGCGCCAGCGCGAAGGGCGCGGTACGCCCGGCCGCCCGCCCTAGCCGCGCCCCGAGATCGGGCACGATCGCCTCGTCGACGTCACCGAGGAAGGCCAGGGTCAGATGCCACCCGGCACGCTCGGTCCAGCGCAGCGCCCCCGCGCCGGGCAGCCGCCGCAAGTCGTCCACGCACCCGGCGAGTTCGGCCACCACGGGCTCCGGGGGCAGCACCGCCACGAAGAGTCTCATGCGGCTAGCCTGCCCTGATGAACAGCGACAGCGACAGCACAGTTCACTCCGGCCCCATACGCGTACGCACGGGCGGCGCGGAGGACGTGCCCGTGTTTCTCGGTCTGCTCGACAGCGCCGCCGAGTGGCTGGTGGCGCAGGGCTACACGAAGCAGTGGGGCACCGAGCCGCTCTCGAAGAACCCGAGGGTGGTGGAGTCGGTGGAGAAGTACCTCGCCGAGGGCACGCCGTGGATCGCCGAGGTGGACGGGGAGCCCGCGGGCATGCTGATGCTCACCGCGAGCCCCACCGACTACGTGGCCCCGGTCGACGAGCCCGAGCGGTACGTGCACTACCTCGCCACCGCCGGCCGCTTCGCGGGCCTGGGCGTGGGCAGGGCGCTCCTGGCCCGCGCGGTGGCCGAGACCCGCGCGCAGGGCGTGTCCCTGCTGCGGGTCGACTGCTACGCGGGCAACGGCGGCAGGCTCGTCGCGTACTACGAGAGCAACGGGTTCGTCCGTACGGAGAGCTTCACGGCGAAGGACGGCACCTGGCCGGGCCAGGTCCTCGCCATGCGGGTCTGAGCCCCGCCCGGCCCCGGGGAACCGGCCCCGAGGAACCGGGGCCGGGGCCAAGGCCGGCTCAGGCGGCCGCCGCCAGCTCCGCCTCGCGCGGCACGAAGCGCACGTGCTGGCGGCCCCGCCGCAGATCCACCTGGAGCCGCAGGTTGGCGGCGCGCGCCAGGCCCAGGCCGACGCCGAGCGCGGCCACCGCGACGACGAGCCCGCCGAGCGCGAAGCTCACCCGGACCCCGTAGGTGTCGGTGAGCCAGCCGAAGAGCGGCCCGCCGAACGGGGTGCCGCCCACGAACACCATCATGAACAGGCTCATCACGCGCCCCCGCATCTCGGGGTCGGTGGCCATCTGCACCGAGGAGTTCGCGGTGACGTTGACGGTCAGGCCGATCGCGCCGACGGGGATGAGCAGCGCCGCGAAGACATACGCGTTCGGCACGGCGGCCACGGCGATCAGGGCGACGCCGAAGAGCCCCGCCGTGGCGGTGAGCATCCGGAGCCTGGACGTCCGGCGCCGGGCGGCGAGCAGCGCGCCGATCAGCGAACCGGCCGCCATCAGCGTGGTGAAGGCCGCGTACATGCCGGAGCCGCCGTGGAAGACATCGTCGGCGTACGCGCTCAGCCAGATCGGGAAGTTGAAGCCGAACGTGCCGATGAACCCGATCAGGACGATCGGCCAGATCAGCTCCGGGTGCTCGCGCACGTAGTGCAGGCCCTCGCGCAGCTGGCCCTTGCCGCGGCGCGGCGCGAGCGGGCTGCGGGTCAGCTCGGCGGTGCGCATGAGCAGCAGACCGGCGATCGGCGCGAGGAAGGACAGGCCGTTCGCCAGGAAGGCGTAGCCGGGCCCGACCGCGGCGGTGACGACACCGGCGACGGCGGGGCCGATCAGACGGGCGGACTGGAAGTTGGCCGAGTTCAGGCTGACGGCGTTGCGCACCTGGTCCGGGCCGACCAGCTCGGAGACGAAGGACTGGCGGGTGGGGTTGTCGACGACGGTCACGAGGCCGGTGAAGAACGCCGTCACGTAGACGTGCCAGACCTGGACGTGGCCCGTCAGGGTCATGGCGGCCAGGAACAGACCGCCGAGGCCCATCGCGCCCTGGGTCACGAAGAGCAGGTTCCGCTTGGCGAAGCGGTCGGCGATGACGCCGCCGTACAGGCCGAAGAGCAGCATCGGCAGGAACTGCATGGCCGTGGTGATGCCGACGGCCGCGGAGGACCCGGTGAGGCTGAGGACCAGCCAGTCCTGGGTGATGCGGGCCATCCAGGTGCCGGTGTTCGACACGACGGCCCCGGCCGCGAAGAGCCGGTAGTTCCGGATCCGCAGCGAGCTGAACATGGAGTTCTTGGTCGATTGAGCGCCGCGCCTGCGAAGCAGGCTCCTTGAGGGGCGGCGGTCGGGCGACGGGTGGGCGGGTTTGTCGAGGGTGGTTGGTGCGGGGGCGGAGTCTGCTCCGGATCCCGTACTCAAAGAGGTTCGCCTCCTTTGGCGGTCCGGGCCCGGGCGGGCCCCTGGAGGCACGGCCCCTTCGGCAGGGGCCGTGCGGACGGTAGGTCGGTCAGAGGTGTGCCAGCTTCTCGATGACGGGCGCGGCGTCGCGGAGCTTCGCCCACTCGTCGTCGTCGAGCTCCTCGGCGAGCCGCGCCAGCCACGCGTTCCGCTTTCTGCGGCTCTCCTCGAGCATGGTCTCGGCCTGCTCGGTCTGCGTGACCACCTTCTGGCGGCGGTCATCGGGGTGCGGCTCGAGCCGCACCAGACCCTTGGCTTCCAGGAGCGCGACGATGCGGGTCATCGACGGCGGTTGTACGTGCTCCTTGCGGGCGAGTTCGCCCGGGGTGGCGTTGCCACAGCGGGCGAGGGTGCCGAGCACCGACATCTCTGTGGGGCTCAGCGACTCGTCGACCCGCTGGTGCTTGAGTCGACGGGAGAGGCGCATCACGGCGGAGCGCAACGAGTTCACGGCGGCGGCGTCGTCGCCATGGGAGAGGTCCGGCATGGTCTTTAGAGTAACTCATTACCCAGGCTAAGTACCACCGCGTTTACGCGCGTGGGCGCGAGACCTGCCCAGGAAGCGGGGCCAGGAACCCTTTCCTCACCCGAACGAGTGAGCCGGATTCGGAAAGTCACGCATCGCCCGTCCGGGGACGGCGACCCTGGCGGGCATGGCATCGATAGTGCTCAGCCTGCGGATGGACAGCGAGCTGCTCGACCGGCTCCGCGAGCATGCCGCCAAAAGGGGAATGAGCGTCCAGGACTACGTGGTCCGGACGCTCATCCGTGATGACTTCGACGAGCGGTTCAAGTCGTCCGTCGAAGAGACAGAGAGGTTCTACGCCTGAGGCCGCGCACCGCGCCCGGACTCGGGACCCGGACACGACACGCGGCCTCAGGGGGGCGCCCCAAAGGGGACACACGGCCTCAGCGGGAGCGCCCCGAAGGGGCGCGGGGAACTGCGCGACCAGCCACGACGGACCGGCAGACAGCAGACGAACGACTTCGGCCAAGCGCCTACGTAAGGTCAAGCGCAGGCATCAGGTAGTAGAAGGCGAAGACCGCCGAGACGACGTACATAGCGACGGGCACCTCGCGGCCCCGCCCCGCCGCGACCCGCAGCACGGTGAAGGCGATGAAGCCCATGCCGATGCCGTTCGTGATCGAGTACGTGAACGGCATCATCAGCATGGTCACGAACGCCGGGATCGCGATCGTGTAGTCGCTCCAGTCGATCTGGCCGATCGAGCCGGACAGGATCAGGAAGCCGACGGCGAGCAGCGCGGGCGTCGCCGCCTGCGAGGGCACCATCGTGGCGATGGGGGTGAGGAAGAGCGCCACCGCGAACAGACCGCCGGTGACGACGTTGGCGAGACCGGTGCGGGCACCCTCGCCGACGCCCGCCGTGGACTCCACGAAGCAGGTGGTGGCCGAGGCCGAGGAGGCGCCGCCCGCCGCGACGGCGATGCCGTCGACGAACAGGACCTTGTTGATGCCGGGGAAGTTCCCCTTGTCGTCGGTCAGGTGGGCCTCGTCCCCGATGCCCATGATCGTGCCCATCGCGTCGAAGAAGCACGAGAGCAGCACGGTGAAGACGAACAGGATGCCGGTGAGGACACCGACCTTCTCGAAGCCGCCGAACAGGCTGATCTCGCCGACGAGGCCGAAGTCCGGCGTCGCGACCGGGTTGCCGGGCCACTCGGGGGTCGTCAGGCCCCAGGAGGGCACGTCGGCGACCGCGTGGATGATCATGGCGAGGACCGTCATCACGACGATCGAGAGCAGGATCGCGCCCGGCACCTTGCGCACCAGGAGCGCGAGGGTGAGCAGCACGCCGAGGACGAAGACGAGCACCGGCCAGCCGTTGAGGTGGCCGTCGCCGCCGAGCTGGAGCGGCACGGTGGTGTGGGCGGCGTCCGGGATGCGCGAGACGAAGCCCGCGTCGACGAGGCCGATCAGCATGATGAACAGGCCGATGCCGATCGCGATGCCCTTGCGCAGGCCGAGCGGCACCGCGCTCATCACCCGCTCCCGAAGCCCGGTGGCGACGAGCAGCATCACCACGAAGCCCGCGAGCACCACCATGCCCATGGCGTCCGGCCAGGACATGCGGGGGGCGAGCTGGAGCGCCACCACGGTGTTCACGCCGAGGCCGGCCGCGAGCGCGATCGGCACGTTCCCGATGACGCCCATGAGCAGCGTGGTGAAGGCGGCGGTGAGCACGGTGGCGGTGACCAGCTGCTTGTTGTCCAGCTGGTGGCCGTACATGTCCTTCGCGCTGCCGAGGATGATCGGGTTGAGCACGATGATGTACGCCATCGCGAAGAAGGTGGCGAAGCCGCCGCGCACCTCCCGCGCCAGGGTCGAACCCCGCTCCGTGATCTTGAAGAACCCGTCGAGCCCGCCCTGCGGGGGGTTCGGGGGCGGCTGCTTGGCGTCGACCGGGGCGGTGGCCGAGGGGGACATGCGGGACCTCATGACCTCTGTTGAACGGGATAAGCCGAGCTTGCGCGTTTTTGTATATTCATACGAAAGCAACTGGCCATTAAGAAGCCGTTTCAGTATGAATACATGAGCGTGAAATGGCCATCTCCGCGCGTAGAGCCTTGCGGCACAAGGGGTCCGGGAGCGCACTCGGGGCCCGGTGGGGCCCCGTCTAAGCTGAGGGCATGGCGAAGTGGACACCGAAGCACGAGGCGCCGGAGCCCCTGGAGGGGCCCGTCGTCGCCACCATCACCGGCGGCACGATCCTCTGGTTCGTCCTCTTCCTGGTCCAGCTGCCGTTCTACGGCTGGTTCGACGACCGCGACGCCACGTGGTGGGTGTGGACCTGCCTCGCGGGCGCGGGCCTCGGCCTGATCGGCATCTGGTACGTGCGGGGGCGCGACGCGGCCATCAAGCGGGCGGAGGCTTCTCGTACCGCCGCAGTACGGGATGCGACCTGAGGGCAAACCCCCTCCTACCGTGGTCGGATCTTTCAGACATTCAAGGGGTGAAGCCCCCCGACCCGTCTTACCGTCGAAGGCATGACGCATATCGACGCGGGCGCCGAACTCGACCCGGTCCACCCGGTGGCGCCACCGACAGGGCGCGCCACCGGCCTGACAGCGGCCGAGGTCGCCGAGCGGGTCGCCCGCGGCGAGGTCAACGACGTACCGGTCCGCAGCAGCCGCTCCACCACCGAGATCGTCCGGGCCAACGTCTTCACGCGCTTCAACGCGATCATCGGCGTGCTCTGGGTGATCATGCTGTTCGTCGCGCCGATCCAGGACAGCCTCTTCGGCTTCGTGATCGTCGCCAACACCGGCATCGGCATCATCCAGGAGCTGCGCGCCAAGAAGACCCTCGACGGGCTCGCCGTCATAGGCGAGGCCAAGCCGACGGTCCGGCGCGACGGCGTGGCCGCCGAGATCTCCACCTCCGAGATCGTCCTCGGCGACCTGGTGGAGCTGGGCCCCGGCGACAAGATCGTCGTGGACGGCGAGACGGTCGAGTCCGACAGCCTCGAAGTCGACGAGTCCCTGCTGACCGGTGAGGCCGACCCGGTCCTGAAGAAGCCGGGCGACAAGCTCATGTCGGGCTCGTTCGTGGTCGCGGGCGGCGGCGCCTTCACGGCGACCAAGGTGGGCCGCGAGGCCTACGCCGCCCAGCTCGCCGAGGAGGCGAGCCGCTTCACCCTCGTCCACTCCGAGCTGCGCTCCGGCATCTCCACGATCCTCAAGTACGTGACGTGGCTGATGGTCCCGACGTCGATCGGCCTGGTCATCTCCCAGCTCGTCGTCAAGGACGACAACTTCAAGGAGTCGATCGCCTACACGGTCGGCGGCATCGTCCCGATGATCCCCGAGGGCCTGGTCCTGCTCACCTCCGTGGCCTTCGCGATCGGCGTCATCCGCCTGGGCCGCCAGCAGTGCCTGGTGCAGGAACTCCCGGCCATCGAGGGCCTCGCGCGCGTGGACACCGTCTGCCTCGACAAGACGGGCACGCTCACCGAGGGCGGCATGGACGTCACCGAGCTGCGCCCCCTGAACGGCTCGGACGAGGACTACGTACGCAAGGTCCTCGGCGCCCTCGGGGAGTCGGACCCGCGCCCGAACGCCTCGCTCCAGGCCATCATCGACGCCTACCCCGACAGCGAGGAGTGGCGCTGCACCGAGTCGCTGCCGTTTTCCTCCGCCCGCAAGTACAGCGGGGCGAGCTTCAGCGAGGGCGACGGCACCGCCTCCACCTGGCTGCTCGGCGCGCCCGACGTACTCCTTCCCGCCGGGGACCCGGCGCTCGACGAGGTCGAGCACCTCAACCACCAGGGCCTGCGCGTGCTGCTCCTCGCCCGCGCCGCGGGCGACCTGGACGCCTCCGACCTCGCCGCGGGGGCGCGCCCCACGGCCCTGGTCGTCCTGGAGCAGCGCCTGCGGCCCGACGCCGCCGACACCCTGCGCTACTTCGAGGAGCAGGACGTCCAGGCCAAGGTCATCTCCGGTGACAACGCGGTCTCCGTGGGCGCGGTGGCCGCCAAGCTGGGCCTGCCCGGCGCGCAGAACACGGTGGACGCGCGGCAGCTGCCCAAGGAGCGGGCGGAGATGGCGGAGGAGCTGGACGCCCACTCCGTCTTCGGGCGCGTGACCCCGCAGCAGAAGCGGGACATGGTGGGCGCGCTCCAGTCCAAGGGCCACACGGTCGCCATGACGGGCGACGGCGTGAACGACGTCCTGGCCCTCAAGGACGCGGACATCGGCGTCTCGATGGGCTCGGGCTCGGAGGCGACGAGGGCGGTGGCCCAGATCGTCCTGCTCAACAACAGCTTCGCGACGCTGCCCTCGGTGGTGGCCGAGGGCCGCCGCGTCATCGGCAACATCACGCGCGTGGCGACGCTGTTCCTCGTCAAGACGGTCTACTCCGTCGTCATCGCCCTGCTGGTGGTCTGCTCCCAGGTGGAGTACCTGTTCCTGCCGCGCCACCTGACGCTCCTGTCCACCCTGACGATCGGCGTCCCGGCCTTCTTCCTCGCGCTCGCCCCCAACAAGGAGCGCGCCAAGCCGCACTTCGTCCGCAGAGTCATGCGCTACGCGCTGCCCGGCGGCATCATCGCGGCCCTCTCCACCTTCGCGACGTACCTGCTCGCCCGCCACCACTACGTGGGCGAGGGCGCCCGTGAGGCCGAGACCAGCGCGGCCACGCTCACGCTCTTCCTGGTCTCCCTGTGGGTCCTGGCGATCATCGCCCGCCCCTACACCTGGTGGCGGATCTGCCTGGTGGCGGCCATGGGCCTGGGCTTCCTGCTGGTCCTGACCATCCCCTACCTCCAGGACTTCTTCGCCCTGAAGCTGGTCGGTACGACGATGCCGTGGGCGGCGGTCGCGATCGCGGCGGTCGCCTCGGCGGCGACGGAGTTCGCCTTCCGCTGGGTCGACCGCCGCTTCACGGCGTAACGGCTAGCGCACGTCGACGAAGTCCCCGGCCGACGCCACGGCCGGGGCGGTCGCCGACCCGCCGAAGACGTACCGGAAGGTGCCGTCACCCGTGGCCGTCACGGTGGCCTTCACCTTGCCCTTGACCCCGGACTTCACCGTCTTGACCGTCGTGTAGCCGCTCGCGCCCTCCGCCTTGAACTGGAGCTTCACCGGCTGCCCGGTGTACCCCGCGTACGTGCGCTTCTCCCAGTCGGCCCGCGTCAGCGCGCCGGAGACCGTGACGGCCTCACCCTTCTTCACGGGCTCCGGGGTGGCGTCGGCGGTGAGCTTGGCGGCGCGCTTGACGCTGACGGTCTTGTACTTCTCCTTGATGACGTGGTTCTCGGCGCTGCCCTTGCCGAGCAGGCCGGCCACCACGTTCCACTTGCCCGCGGTGCGGTTCTCGAGCCCGCGCGGCTGAGCCACGGTGACGATCTTGCAGGTGGCGGACTTCGCGTCGATCTTGGTGCAGCGGGGCTCAGCGGCCGGGCTCAGCATGCCGTCCAGGCTGCCCCAGTCGAGCTTCTTGCCGTACCACAGCGCGACGAAGCCGTCCTTGATGCCCTTCGGGTCGGTGCCCGTGACGGTCATCGTGATCTTCTTCTTGGAGGTGCCGATCACGACGTCCTTGCCGCCGTTGACGACGACCTTCGTGATCTTGGTGTGGCCCTTCTGCGAGTCGGCGGCCTGCGCGGCCGGAGCGACGAGGGCGGACAGGGCGACGGCGCCGGCGACGGCGGCCACGGTGGTGCGGATGCGCATGGGGTGGTTCCTCAGGAGTGCTGGTGCGGTACGGGGATGGCTCAGCGGACGTCGATGGCGTCGCCCGCGGAGGTGACGGACGGGGTGGTCGACGTGCCCGCGAAGACGTAGCGGAACGTGCCGTCCACCGAGGCCTTCACCGTGGTCTTCAGGGCGCCCTTGGCGTCGGACTTCACCGTCTTGACCGTCGTGTACCCGCTCGCGCCCTTCGTCTTGAACTGGAGCTTCACCGGCTGCTGGGTGTAGCCCGCGTACTTGCCGGTGTCCCAGTTCGCCCGGGTCAACGCACCCGCGACCGTGATCGACTTGCCCTTCTTCACCGGCTCCGGCGAGGCGTTGACGGTGAGACGGGCGGCGCGCTTGAGGCGGGCGTCCGACTTGAGGTACTCCTCGCGGTGCTTCTCGCCGTTGTTGTCGACCGCGGTGGCGAAGACGTTCCAGCGGGTTCCGGCGTGCGCGTTGCGCAGGTCCTGCGGGAAGGCGACGACGGTGTCGGAGCAGGTCTTCGTGGTGGCGTCCACCTCCACGCACTGGGCGTTGTAGACCACGGGCGCGATGACTTCCCTGGACGTGCCGAAGTCCGAGCCGAACCACAGGAACCCGCTGGCGCCCCGCACACCGTCCGGGTCGGTGGCGGTGACGGAGAGGTCGAACTTCTTCATCTCGGTGGTGCCGATCACGACGTCCTTGCCACCGTTGACGCTGATCTTCGTGATCTTGAGATCGCCCGCGGCCTCGTCCGCCTGCGCGGCCGGGACAGCGAGGGCGGACAGGGCCAGGGCGCCGGAAACGGCGGCCACGGTGGCACGGATGCGCATGTGTTTCCCCTGGGGGAGAGGGGGTCCCGTGGTGCGTAGCCGTCACACGGGGCCCAGTGATCTAGGAGTCTGTTGACTCCTGGATCAGACCCTCACCCATGGCCAAAGGTTGTACGTTCCGCGAAACCTGCTGGCAGGCCTAGTCGAACCACCGGTCCCGTGCCAGCTCCGCCGTCCGCGACGGGTCCTCCAGGAGCGCCGCCACCTCGAAGCGCCGGGGCCACTGCCGCGCCGCCCAGGCCAGGCCCGCCGCCACGCCCTCCACCGTCGCCGCGTGCACCGTGCCGTCGGGGGTGAAGCGCCACTCCAGGTCGACGCCGTCCACGACGAGTTCCTCGTGCTCGCGGTACGTCGCCGGGGTGGCGGGGCCGAGCAGGACGCGTACGGACTCGGGAACCTCGTGCTCCACGCCCGACGCGGGGTCGACCTCCGCCCGGACGTACGCGCTCAGCCGCTCCGCCTGGAGCAGCTCCGCGAGGTCCCCGGCCCGCGAGGGGGCCACCGGGAGCAGCGGCAGGCCCGAGGTCAGCGGCAGCAGGTCGGGGGCGTCCGCGACCACCGCGTCCCCGGTGTCGACGCACATCACGTCGTCGCCCTCGCCGCCCAGGACCGCCCGCACCTCGTCCGGCAGCGTGACCTGCTCCGGGTCGACGTCGGCGAGCGCCCCGTACAGGGCGTGCAGCTGGCCCGAGGAAACGGTCCTGTCCGGGTCCGCGAGCCGGTCGAGCAGCTCGGCCGCTCCCCCGGGCTCGGCGAGCAGCGCGCCCACGGACGTCCGCACGCCCAGGGCGCGCAGCACCTGTTCGTCGTCGAAGCCGGTGGCGTCGGCGGAGTCGTACAGGCCGGCGAGCAGCGGATCGCCGCCCGCCGCCCGCAGGCCCGCCGGGCGGCGGCCGTCCAGGACGGGGTGGCCGCGCAGCCACCACGCGGTGTAGGGGCGCACGCTCTGCGTGGTGCCGTCCGGCAGGAGCACCCGGACCGGCTGGGTGAGGGCGTCCCGCAGCGGCGGCTGCGAGAGCAGCGCGAGCGCCTGCGGCCAGCGGTCGTCGTCGACGAGGTCGAGGTCCCGCACGGCGACGACCTCCGTCGCCACGGGCGGCACCGACGTGTCCGGCAGCTGGTCGAGGACGTCCTCGCACCACACGTCGACCGCGTCGAGCAGACCCGCGTCGTCGGGCTCGGCGTAGTCCCCGTCGCGGGGCTCAAGCTCGTCCGGGTCGAGGACGACGTCCGTGGCGCGTACGAGGGTGAAGGTGGCGAGGACCCCGCACGCGGCCAGCGGGCCCTCGCCCCACCGCCCGGCGACATCCGCGTCCACGAAGGCCAGCTCGCCCTCGCGCATGACCCCGGCGAACGCGCTGCCGGGCAGCACGAGTTCCCCCGCGGGCGCGAGTTCGCCGTCCTCGTCGGGCAGCGCGAGCGCCCCGAGCCAGGGCTCGTCGCCGGGCGCGAGGCCCGCGTCGCGGACGAGGGTGAGCACGAGGTCCGCGAGGGCTTCGGCGTCGAGCCCCGCCTCCTCGTCGAGGCCGTCGTACCAGGAGTCGTCGTCGAGCGAAGCGGCCACGGCCGCCCGCACCTGGGGCGTCGTCAGGACCGCGCGGGGCGTGGCGGGCAGCGCGCCCAGCTTCTCCAGGAGCGGGTGCGCGGCCTCGGCGTGGGCGACCTTCAGGCCGAGCCGGGCCAGGGCCCCGGGCGCGGCCCCCTCACCCGGCGCGGGCAGCAGGACCTGGCGCGGCCCGATCGTCGTACGCCCGCTCGCCAGCGGCACGGGAAGCCCCGAGAGCCGGTCGGGGTCGACGCCCGCGAGGGTGTCGTACAGGCGCCGCCACCAGGACGGCTCCCGCTCCAGGCCCGCGAGCCGGTCGACGGCCTCGGTCAGCGGCACCCGGGCGACGCCGAGCGTGCGCAGCTCGCCCCGGCGCTCCAGGCCCGCGGGCAGCAGGCTGGGCAGGACCTCGGCGAGGACCCGCACGGTGTCCGCGCCCGCGCCCTCCACCACTTCCGCGTCGCGCGGCCGCAGCGCCTCGGGGGCCTCGGCTTGCGACCACTCGTCGGCGGGCTCCCGCACGGGCCCCGCGGCGGGCGGCAGGAACGCGGTGCGCGGCAGCCGGTCGAGCACGGCCTGCCGCAGCGCGCCGTCCAGCTCGCTCCTGCCGAGCGGCCCCGGCACCAGGCCGATGACCGCCTCCGTCACCGGGCGCCACCCGGCGAGCAGTTCGGCGTACGCGTCCGCGGCCCGCTCCACCAGGAAGTCCGTGAGCGGGCCCGGCGCGGCGTGGCGGCGGCTGGTGTCGAGCGGGAACGTGCCGATGAGCAGCGCGGGCACGCCGAGCGGCTCGTCGCTGGGGGTCGGCGCGTGCAGCACCGGGCTCGTGCGGGGCGCCCCGGGCGTGCCGTCGTCGTCCACCGGCACGGCCCAGGTGAGCTGCCAGTACGGGCGCAGCCGCTCCTCCACGGGGCGGTCCGCGAGCAGCCGCGCCTCCAGCTCCCCTGCACGAGTGACGGTGCGCCAGCGCGTCGTGCCGTCGCGGGTGTCCGTCACGACGGTGTCCGCGCCGTCGGCGGAGCGGCGCAGGACCCGGGTCGTGCCGTCCGGGGTGCGGACGGAGACCTCGGCGAGGCCGGGCAGCGCGAGCAGCAGCGCGTCGTCGACGCCGGCGAGCAGCCGCGTCACCAGGTCCTCGGCGGCGACGTCCCGCAGCGGCAGGATCACCACCGTGTCGTAGCCGTCCGGAGCGCTGCCCTCCGCCGCAAGGGGCAGCCGCAGGAGCGGTACGTGGCCGTCGCGCCGCCGCATCTCGTCGCCGAGGCCGGGGCTGAACCTGGCGGTCTCGGCTGCCAGGTCACGGGCCTCCGCCAGGGACCAGCGGACCCCGCCGGTGCGGCCCACCACGGCGGGCTCGTCCGACACGGTGAGCACGGCGGCGAAGCCCACGCCGAAGCGTCCCGTGGTGCGCCGCCCGGCGTCGCCCTCCCGCTTCGCGGACGCCCGCAGCGTCGCCAGGGACTCCACGCCCGCCGCGTCCAGCGGGGCGCCGGTGTTCGCCGCGGCGAGGACGCCGTCCTGGAGGGTGAGGGCGAGCCGGCCCTCGACGCCCGCGCGGGCGGCCGCGTCCGATGCGTTCTGCGCCAGCTCCACGACCAGGCGGTCGCGGTAGCCGCCGAGCGCCAGGTCCTCCTCGGCGTTGGCGTCCTCCCGGAACCGGGCCGGGCTCGCCGCCCAGGCCTCGAGCACGGAGCGGCGCAGACGGGCGGTGCCGAACGGGTCGGTGCCCTCGGTGGCCGGCCGCACGGTCTTGCTCACGGTTCGTCGCCCTTCTCCGGTTGGCTGTGGGGGCGAACGGTACCGCGTCCCGCGCGGGCCGCCCTCCGGGGGCGGCCCGGGCGGCTAGGAGTGGCCCAGGTCCTCGTCCGCGTCCTGGTCGGCGGCCGGGACCGAGCCCGAGTCGGGCGCGGGCCGCAGCGGCAGCGCGTCGACCTTCGTCTCGTCGAGGACGGGCGGGGCGGGCCGCGGCGGCTTCGGCATGACCGCGGCCTCGGAGTGCCCGCCGCAGCCGTAGGCGAGCGAGACCACGTGGCCGTCCGCGGGACCGAACTCGTTTGCGCAGACGCCGAAGGCCTGGCCGAGCGAGCCCCCGATGGGCACCAGGAAGCCGCAGCTCACGCAGGACGCGGGCGCGGCCTGCGCCATCGGTGTCTTCGCGCCGTAGCCCTCGTCCCAGCGGTCGGCCGATGTGTGCAGGCCGTACCGGGACAGGACGCGGGCGCGGCGCATCCCCAGCTCCTCCGCGAGGGCCGCGAGGGAGCCGCGGGCGGGCACGGCGTCGGCGGCCGGGGCGCCCTCCGTGCCCTCTGTGACCGCGGTGACTTCGGCGTCCTCGGCCTCGACGCGCTCGGCCAGCTCACGCGAAAGCACGGAGTTCGGCGGCGGCGCGTCGTCGCCGGAGTAGCCGGGCTCCAGGCGCAGGTCCTCGGCGTCCGTGGGCAGCAGGTCGCCCGGGCCCATGTCGCCGGGGCGGAGGCGCTCGCTCCACGGCACCCACTCGGGGGCGAGCAGCGCGTCGGGTCCCGGCAGCAGGACGGTCTCGTCGAGCGTGACGACCTTCGCGCGGGAGGCGCGGGCCACGGTCACCGCCCAGCGCCAGCCGCGGTAGCCCGGCTCCTTGCACTCGAAGAGATGCGTGACCACGCGGTCGCCCTCGACGACGACCTCGACATGCTCACCGACCACCCCCGGCGCGGCGGCCTCGTCGGCCGCGGCCCGGGCGAACCCGACGGCCTCGGCGCAGAGGCGGTCGGGGGTACGCGGGGTGCGCTGGGTGCGGCTTCGCGTTGTCGCTGCGCTCACAGGTATCGCTTCTCTCCTACGCCGTCTCACGGGTGCGCCACCCTTACGCGGGGGCACGGACGGAGCGGACCAGGGGGCCGCGTCGACGTCCGCGCCCGACGTCACGGGCGCGCCTACGCCATCCATTCTGCGGGATGGCCATGAGGCGCGCGGCCGAGAGCTTCCGCCGCAGGCGCGTTACGCACGCTACCTGTTCTCGGCCCCTGGGCCCACACCGGCGCCCGTCCCGAGCCGTCGCCGGCCGCGTGTCGGGGGCGACATCGGAGGGGGCCGGACGCAAGAGGTGCCACTAGTCCGGGGCGGAAGGGGGCACTATGACTGGGTGGCTGGCGTCAGGTCGTCGTCGTCCCACGGGCTGGACTCCCCCCGCACGGCGGGCAGGGCAGCCCGTGCGCTGGGCCGCGCGCTGCACCTGCCGTTCACCGGAACGGCCCGCGGCATCCGCAAGGCGACCCACGCCCACGGGGCGGGCGAGTCGGGCCTCGGCAAGCTGATCGAGCTGCACGCGGTGAACGGCGCGGGTGACGTCCTGATCACCGTCTCGCTCGCGTCCACGGTGTTCTTCTCCGTGCCGACCGACGAGGCCCGCGGCCGCGTCGCGCTCTACCTCGCCATCACCATGGCGCCCTTCACGCTCCTCGCCCCCGTCATCGGCCCCCTCCTGGACCGCCTTCCGCACGGCCGCCGCGCCGCGATGGCGGGCGCGATGCTGGCGCGGGCGCTGCTCGCCCTGATCCTGTCGAGCGCGGTGGCGACCGGCGGCCTGGAGCTGTACCCGGCCGCGCTCGGCGTGCTCGTCGCGTCGAAGGCGTACGGCGTGGTCCGCAGCGCCGTGGTGCCACGGCTGCTGCCACCCGCCTTCTCCCTGGTGAAGGCGAACTCCCGGGTGACCCTGAGCGGGCTGCTCGCGACGGGCCTGGCCGCGCCCGTGGGAGCGGGGCTCCAGGCCGTCGGGGCGCGCTGGCCGCTGTACGCGGCGTGCGCGGTGTTCCTCGCCGGGACCGCGCTCTCGTTCACGCTGCCGCGCAAGGTGGACTCGGCGAAGGGCGAGAGCAAGGCGCTGCTCGCCGCGGACGAGGCGCATCTGCACCTGGCCCGGGCCCGGGACCGGAAGGACTCGACCCGCAGGAGCCTGCTCGGCCTGCGGACGGTCGGCCCCGCCGTCACGCACGGCCTCGCGGTCAACGCCGCGCAGCGCGGGCTCTCCGGCTTCCTGATCTTCTTCCTGGCCTTCCTGCTGCGCGAGCACCCGCTCGGCGGGCAGAGCGCGGCGGTCTCCCTCGGCATCGTCGGGGTCGCCGCGGGCACGGGCAACGCGCTCGGTACGGCCGTCGGGGCCTGGCTGAAGGCGCGCGCACCCGAGATGATCATCGTGACCGTGGTGGCGGTGGTGCTCGGGGTCGCGGTGTGCGCGGCGGTGTTCTACGGCCCCGTGGGCATCGCCTGCCTCGCGGCCGTCGCGGGCTTCGCGCAGGCCCTGTCGAAGCTGTCGCTCGACGCGCTGATCCAGCGGGACGTGCCGGAGGAGGTGCGCACGTCCGCGTTCGCACGCGCCGAGACACTGCTCCAGATGGCCTGGGTGATCGGCGGCGGCATCGGCATCGCCCTCCCGCTGAACGGCACGCTCGGCCTGTCCGTCGCGGCGGCGATCGTGGCACTCGGCTGGCTACCGACGGTACGGGGCCTGTTGGCGGCGGCCCGCCGGGGCGGCGGCCGCCGCGTCCTGGCCTGACACCTCCCCTGGCGGCGGGGCGGCCGGTGGGAGGCCTGGGGCCAGGCGATAGCCTTTCGCCATGACCTCCCTGGTACCCCGCTCAGCGCGCAGCCGCCGCGCCGTCGCCTCCCTCGGCGCCGTCTCCGCAGGACTGCTCGTCCTGTCGGCCTGTGACAAGCCGACGCCGCTGGCCACCGTGACGGTCGGCAGCAAGTCCGTGCACTCCGAGGCCGCCTGCTACAAGGACGGCAAGGAACTGACGCCGTCCGCCGTGCAGGACTGCCTGAAGGACACGAAGGACATCGAGTCCCTCACGGTCGACCCCGACGAGAAGGTCCGCTTCGGCGTCGACCCCGAGGTCGCCGACAAGGGCTGGACGCTGCTGATGAACGGCCAGCCGCTGACCGAGGCCAGCAAGAAGACGTACGTCGTCATCCCGGGCAGCGTGTTCTTCAACCAGCAGTACGGCGGCGGCGGTTCCTCCACCACCGTCAGCATCCTCGAGGGCGGCAAGAGCGAGGGTGGCGCGCCGAAGGCCACGGGCCTGTGGTCGTTCAAGCTGAAGAAGGACAAGGACGCCTGACCGGGACCGGGCGGGCCCCACGCGTCCTGGTGGCCACCGCCGTCCCCGCCGAGCGGGACGCGGTGGCCTCCGGCCTGTCCCGCGGAACCCGCGTGGACGTGCTCGCCGTCGGTGTCGGGCCCGCGGCCGCCGCCGCGGGCACCGCGGCCGCGCTCGCCGTCGCCGCCGCGCACGGCACGCCGTACGACCTCGTGGTCTCCGCGGGGATCGGGGGCGGGTTCGCGCCCGCCGCGCCCGTGGGGTCGCTCGTCGTCGCCGACGCCGTCACCGTGGCCGACCTGGGGGCCGAGACGGCCGACGGCTTCGTGCCCGTGACCGAACTCGGCTTCGGCCGGGTCACCCACGACCCGCCGGCCGCCCTCGTACGCGAGCTGGCGACCGCGTCGGGAGCCGCGACGGGCACCGTCCTGACGGTGTCCACCGTCACCGGTTCCGCCGAGCGCGCGGCCGAGCTGCGCGCCCGCCATCCGCGTGCTCTCGCGGAGGCGATGGAGGGCTTCGGCGTCGCCGAGGCCGCCGCCGCGCGGCGACTGCCCGTGTGCGAGGTCCGCGCGGTCTCGAACCCGGTGGGCCCGCGCGACCGGGCCGCCTGGCGCATCGGCGACGCGCTCGCCGCGCTCACGGAGGCGTTCGGGAAGTTCACGCCCGTACTGGAGAGTTGGAACAGGCATGACTGACACCGCCCCCGAGGCCCTGCGCATCGCGTACTCCCCCTGCCCCAACGACACCTTCGTCTTCGACGCCTGGGCGCACGGCCGCGTGCCGGACGCGCCCGCGCTCGACGTGACGTTCGCGGACATCGACGTCACGAACGGCATGGCCGAGCGCGGCGAGTTCGACGTGCTCAAGGTGTCGTACGCCGTATTGCCCTACGTCCTCGACGAGTACGCGCTGCTGCCCTGCGGCGGCGCCCTCGGCCGTGGCTGCGGGCCGCTGGTGCTCACCCGGGAGCCGGGCATCGACCTCAGCGGCAAGACCGTCGCCGTGCCGAGCGAGAAGTCGACGGCGTACCTGCTGTTCCGGCTGTGGGCGGCGGACGTCCTCGCGGACGGCGTCGGGGAGATCGTCGTGCTGCCCTTCGACCGGATCATGCCCGCCGTGCGGGACGGGAAGGTCGACGCCGGCCTCGTCATCCACGAGGCGCGCTTCACGTACCAGAACTACGGCCTGCACCGGCTCGCCGACATGGGCGAGCACTGGGAGGCCACGACGGGCCTGCCGATCCCGCTCGGCGCGATCATCGCGAAGCGGGCGCTCGGCGACGAGGTGCTGCGGGGCCTCGCGGACGCGGCGCGGGCGTCCGTCCGCCAGGCGTGGGAGGACCCCGAGGAGTCCCGCCCCTACGTCCTGGAGCACGCCCAGGAGATGGATCCGAGGGTGGCCGACCAGCACATCGGCCTGTACGTCAACGAGTTCACGGCGGACCTGGGCGAGGACGGCTACGCCGCGGTGCGCGGGCTCCTGACCCGCGCCGCCGCGGAAGGCCTGGTCCCGGCCTTGGCCCCGGGAGCGCTCTCGTTCCCCTGACGGGCGGCTCCCGCCTCGTCGGCGCTCCGCGCCTCGTCCTCAAACGCCGGACGGGCTGAATGTGTCCGGTGCGGGCCGCGTTCCCGTGTCGACTCGCAGACGGAATCCGGTCCGCACCGGCAACCATCCAGCCCGTCCGGCGTTTGAGGACGAGCGCGCCGGCGCGATGGCCCCGTTCTCGGGACCCGAGGTCACACGTCACACGTCCAGCTGGTCCGCCACCGCGCGCAGCAGGCCCGCGATCTTCGCGCCGGAGGCCTTGTCGGGGTAGCGGCCCTTCTCCAGCATGGGGGTGATGTTCTCCAGGAGGGTGGTGAGGTCCTGGACGATGGAGGCCAGTTCGTCCGGCTTGCGGCGCTGCGCCGCGGCGACCGACGGCGTCGGGTCCAGTAGCGTCACCGAAAGGGCCTGGTCCCCGCGCTGGCCGGCGACCACGCCGAATTCCACGCGCTGGCCGGGCTTGAGTGTGTCCACGTCGTCGGGCAGTACGGAGGAGTGCACGAAGACGTCACCGCCGTCGTCGCGGGAGAGGAAGCCGAAGCCCTTCTCGCTGTTGAACCACTTGACCTTGCCGGTAGGCACGTGAAGTCCTCGTCCTCGTACTAGTCGTCGTATCGGCGGCACCGCGCCGCCTTCGGCGTGGACCCTCCGGTCCCTGTCCGCCGGGCGAAAACGGCTCTGGATAGCACTACAGCGGGTCGCGCGACCCGCCGGCACCAAGACTATTGGTCCCGGGGCCGGTGACAAGACGTCCCCGGTTTCTTCCTTCGCGCTGGGAACTACCCTGGTCCGGTGCGTGACAAAACCCAAGCGAATTCCACCGGACCGGGCGACGGCCTCGTACGGATTGGCGCGATCGTTTTCTTCGTCGGTGCCGTGGCCACGCTGGTCACGGTGGCTCCGCTGTTCCTCGGCGGCGACCCTTTCCCGTCCATCGCCTACGCGGTGTGCATGCTGATGGGCGCGGGTTTCCTCATCGCCGGGGCGGGTGTGCTCCGCTCCGTCGCCGCGCAGCGCCGTCAGGCCAGGTCAGCGACGGGCCCGACGGCCAGGTGAGCCGCGAGCCAGGCCGGGAACTGGCTCAGATCGTCGAGTACGACGTCGGCGCCCGCCGCGCGCAGTTCGTCTGCGTCGCACGGCCCGGTCGCCACCGCTACGGAGAGCGCGCCCGCCGTACGCGCCCCGCGTACGTCACCGGTGTGGTCGCCGACGTAGACGGACGCCCCGTACGCGCGCAGGGCCTGCGCCTTCCGCTCCGCCCACAGGTTGCCGACGACGGCGTCCGCCGCGATGCCGAGGTGCTCGATGTGGAGTTTGGCGTTCGGCTCGTACTTGGCGGTGACGACCATCGCGCGCCCGCCCGCCGCGCGCACCGCGTCGACCGCCGCCCGGGCGCCGGGCAGCGCGGGCGTCGCGGCGATCGCGTATGTGGGATACATCTCACGGTACAGCTCCGCCGTCGCGGCGATCTCGGTGGCCGGAAACCAGTGGGCCAACTCCTGTTCGAGGGGCGGCCCGAGGCGGGTCACGGCCAGGTCCGCGTCCACGTGCGTACCGGTCCGCTCGGACAGCGCCACGTAGCAGGCGCGGATGCCGGGCCGGGAGTCGATCAGGGTCATGTCGAGGTCGAAGCCGACGGTGAGCGCGCTGCGGTCTCCGGTGGTCCGTGCAGTCCGTGAGGTCATGGCGCTCATTGTGCCGGGGCGCCGGAACCCCGGGCGGGGCGGCCGGGGCTCCGGGCGGGGCGGACGGGCCCCCTTATGCTTCTTAGCCAAGCCTTACCTATCACCCTGCGAAACGAGCCAGCCGATGCGTGTGAACGCCAGACGCGCCGTCGTGATGACGGCGGCCGTCGTGGCCCTGCTGCTCGCCGTCCTGTTCAGCCTCGCCGTGGGCGCCCGCGCGATCGCGCCGTCCGCGGTCCTCGACGCCCTGCTGCACGGCGGGCACAGCGACGCCGCCGAAGTGGTCCGCGAGATGCGCGTGCCGCGCACGGTCCTCGGCGTCATGGTGGGCGCCGCGCTCGCCGTCGCGGGCACCGCGCTCCAGGGCATCACCCGCAACCCCATCGCCGACCCCGGCATCCTCGGCATCAGCCAGGGCGCCTCGGTCGGCGTGGTCTTCGCCATCGCGTACGCGGGCACGCACACGCTCACCGGATACGTCTGGTACGGCTTCACGGGCGCGGCCCTCGCGGCCGTCGCGGTCTACGCGATCGCCGCCGGCGGCCGGGGCGGCGCGACTCCCGTCAAGCTCGCGCTCGGCGGCGCCGCGATCAACGCGCTGCTCGTCTCCGTCACCACGGGCATCCTCACCACCCGCGCGTCCGCGCTCGACGAGTTCCGCTTCTGGCAGGTCGGCGCGCTCTCCGGGCGCGAGGCCGCGATCGTCGGCCAGACCTGGCCGTTCCTGCTCGCGGGGCTGCTGCTCGTGCTCTCCGTCGCCCGCGGGCTCGACGCCCTCGCGCTCGGCGAGGACGTGGCCAAGGGGCTCGGGCAGAACGTGGCACTCGTGCGCGTCGTGGGCGGGCTCGGCGCCACCGTCCTGACGGGCGTCGGCGTCGCCGTCGCGGGGCCCATCGCCTTCATCGGCCTCGCGGTCCCGCACATCGCCCGCGCCGTCATCGGCAGCGACCACCGGTGGGTGCTGCCGCTCGCCGCCCTCCTGGGGCCCGTGATGCTGCTCGTCTCCGACACGGTGGGCCGGATCGTCTTCCCGCCGAGCGAGGTCCCCGCGGGTGTGATGACCGCCCTGATCGGCGTGCCGTTCCTGGTGACCCTGGTCCGCAGGAAGGCGGTGGCGGCGTGAGCACCGGCTCCCTTCCCCCCGCCGCGCGGCGCGTGCGTCCCGCCGGGTACGCCGTCCTGCGGTTCAAGCGGGCCACCTTCCTCGCCCACCGCAGAGCGGCCGCCGTGGCCACCGTGCTCGCGCTGCTGCTCGCGGCCGCCTGCCTGGCCTACCTCTGCGTCGGCGAGACGTACGTCCAGCCCGTGGAGGCCCTCAAGGTCGTCTTCGGCAGGCCCTCGCCGGACGAACTGGTCGTGGGCACGCTCCGCGAGCCGCGCCTCGTCGTGGGGCTGCTCGTCGGCGCCGCGTTCGGGGTCGCGGGCGCGCTCATCCAGACCGTCGCCCGCAACCCCCTGGCCAGCCCGGACATCATCGGGATCAGCCAGGGCGCGAGCGCGGTGACGGTCGCCGCGATGACGTTCGGGCTCACGTCCTACACGGTCCTGCCCTATCTGTCCGTGGCGGGCGGCGTCGCCGCCGCGCTGCTCGTGTACGTGTTCGCGTGGCGCGGCGGCCTGCACGCGACGCGGTTCGTGCTGATCGGCATCGGCTTCGCGATCGCCCTGCGGTCCGTCACCACGCTCTTCATGACGAAGGGCGACTACCTCGTCGCGCAGCAGGCGCAGATCTGGATGACGGGCTCGCTGAACGGCCGCGGCTGGCCGGAGGCCGAACCGCTCGCCCTGACCCTGCTCGTGCTCCTGCCGTGCGTGGCCTGGGCGGCCCGCGCCCAGCGCACCGTGTCGATGGACGACGACACGGCGACGGCGCTCGGCGTGCGGCTCGGCCGGGTGCGCACCGGGCTCGTGCTGCTCGGCGTCGTCCTGGCGTCGGTGGCGACCGGGGCCGCGGGGCCCGTCGACTTCGTGGCGCTGCTCGCCCCGCAGATCGCCCGGCGCCTCACGCGTACCGCGCAGATCCCGCTGCTCAGCTCGGCGCTGCTCGGCGCGATCGTCGTCGTCCTCGCCGATCTGCTCGCCCGGCGGCTGTTCTCGCCGACCGAGCTGCCGGTGGGCGTGCTCACGGCCGCCGTCGGGGCGCCGTACTTGATCTGGCTCATCGTCCGTAGCCGTTCCGTCCGCAATGGAGGCACCGCGTGACCGCCCCCGCCGACAGCGGCGCGCGCCTGACCGCGCGCGAGCTGACCCTCGCCTACGAGGACCGTACGGTCGTGCACGCGCTCGACCTCGCGATCCCCGACGGCGCGGTGACCGTCATCGTCGGCCCGAACGCCTGCGGCAAGTCGACGACCCTGCGCGCGCTCGGGCGGCTGCTCAAGCCCAAGGGCGGCGCCGTCCTGCTCGACGGCGAGGAACTCGCGAAGCTACCGACGCGCCACATCGCCCAGCGGATCGGGCTGCTCCCGCAGACCCCGGTCGCGCCGGAGGCCATCACGGTCGCGGACCTGGTGGCGCGCGGCCGCCAGCCCCACCAGCGGTGGTGGCAGCAGTGGTCGGACGCCGACGAGCGGGCCGTCACCGAGGCGATGGAGCGCACCGACGTGGCCGCGCTCGCCGAGCGGGCCGTCGACGAGCTGTCGGGCGGGCAGCGGCAGCGCGTGTGGATCGCCATGGCCCTCGCGCAGGAGACGGAGCTGCTGCTGCTCGACGAGCCGACGACGTACCTCGACATCTCCCACCAGGTCGAGGTCCTGGACCTGGTACGCCAGTTGAACCACGACCGGGGCCGGACGGTCGCCGTCGTCCTGCACGACCTGAACCAGGCCGCCCGCTACGCCGACCACCTCGTCGCCATGAAGGAGGGGCGGATCGTGGCCGAGGGCGCGCCCCGCGATGTCGTCACCGCGGAGCTGGTACGGGACGTGTTCGGTCTGGAGTGCGTGGTCGTCCCCGATCCGGTGACGGGGTCGCCGCTGGTGGTGCCGGGCACCCCGTGGCGGCCTCCGGCCCGCGAAGACCGTACGGAACCGGCAGATCGTACGGAACCGGCAGACCCCACCGCACCGGCAGACCGTTCGGAACCGGCAGACCGCAAGTCCCCCCTCGACGAAAGGCCCTCCCCATGATCCAGAGCCCCCGCCGCCGCGTCCGCACCGCGGGCGTCCTCGCCGTCACCGGTGTGCTCGCGCTCGCCGGGTGCGGTTCGTCCGACGACGGCAACGACAAGGAGTCGGGCTCGGGCGGGACGCACGTCGTGAAGACCGCCATGGGCGATGTGAAGGTGCCCGTGAAGCCCGAGCGGGTCGTCGTGCTCGACACCGCCGAGCTGGACTCCGCGCTCACGCTCGGCGTGAAGCCCGTCGGCGCCACCCACACCGACGCCTCCAGCGGCGGCTTCCCCGGCTACCTGCCCAAGGACAAGCTCGCGGGCGTCAAGGACGTCGGCGAGATGATGAGCCCGAACCTGGAGGCCATCGCGGGTCTGAAGCCGGACCTGATCCTCACCTCCAAGGTCCGCCACGGCGCGAAGTACGACCAGCTCAAGCAGATCGCCCCGACGGTCATGACGGAGACCACAGGCCACCCCTGGAAGGAGAACTTCCAGGTGCACGCGGACGCGCTCGGCAGGAAGGCGGCGGCGAGGAAGGCCGTCGCCGCCTACGACGCGCACGTCAAGGAGGTCACGACGGCGATCGGCGGCCCGGCGAAGGCCAAGGCCACCGAGGTCAACGTGGTGCGCTTCGTGCAGGGCGCCGACATCCGCATCTACGGCGAGCAGTCGTACATCGCCACGCTCCTCAAGGACGTCGGCCTGGGCCGCGCGCCCATCTCCAAGAAGGCCAAGGACGGGTTCTCGTACGACGTGAGCCCCGAGAAGATCGACCTCGCCGACACGGACGTCATCTTCCAGTCGACGTACGGCGATCCGAAGAAGGCCAAGCGGACGCAGACCGTGAACAGCGGCCTGTGGAAGAACATGAAGGCGGTCAAGTCCGGCAACGTCCACGTCGTGGACGACGAGCTGTGGATCCAGGGCATCGGCTACACGGCCGCCGACAAGGTCCTGGACGAGATGAAGGCGGCGCTCACGAAGAAGAAGTAGCCGCCGCCGCAGGGGAGTCGGCCCGGGGCGGCCGCGCGGCTACTCGGGCTTGCTCCGCTGCGACCTCCACACGAGGAACAGGGCGGAGGCGACGGCCGCCGCGCGGACCACCCACGGCCAGGTGTCCTCCACCGCCGCGTTCATCTGCCCCTTGGCGATGGGCTCGCCCCACTTGCCCTGCGCGCGGCCCCACAGCCAGGCGATGCCGCCGGCGACGGTGAGGGCGGGCACGGCGATCACCGCGGCCTTCTTCTCGGCCGGGCTGAGCTTGCGCGAGAACCAGGCGACGACCCAACCGCCGCCGAGCGCGAACCAGTTGCCGATGACCGCGCCGACGACCAGCGCGGTGGCGGCGAGCAGCAGGACGGGGTTGGTGAGGGACCGGACCCCGGCGAGCACGCCGGCTCCGGCGGACGCACCGGCCCCCGCGGTGGCGTCCGGGGCGGGGGCCTCCGCGTCGAGGTCCTCCCCGGGCGGCGGGTTCTTGGCGGGCGGCGGGTTCTTGGCGGGCGGGGCGGTCTTCGTCAGGGACGGGAGAACGCCGAACCTGCGGCGGCGCGCCTCTTCCGGCGCGGCATCCTCCTCGCCGTCATCGCCGTCATCGCCGTCATCGGGTCCGTCGTCCTCCTCCGCCTCCCGCTCCTCACCGGTCCCCTTCTTCTCCAGGTCCGTGACCGGCCGCTTCAGCATCTCGGGGATCTCCACGCCGCCCACGAACCCGGGCACGGCGTGCGCGCCCTCCAGCGGGAGGCGCTCCACCCGCCACCAGTCGGGTTCCAGGTCCGGTGGGCTGTCGCCGAGTTCGTCGGGGCCCGCGAGGTGCGGCGGAGCGGGGCGCGGCGGTACCGGGCGGGGCGGCTCCGGCGCTCGGCGCGGGCGCGGCACCACGCGGCGCGGGCGCTTGGGCTCGCGCGACCGGGGCGCGGGCTCGGGCGCGGGCGCTGCGGCCGGTGCGGCGGGCCCCGCCGCGGGGTCGGCCGCCGCGGTGACCAGGTCGTCCGGGGAGCCGATGCGGTCCAGGATGCGCCGCACCGCCGCGGGGCTGTCGGCGGCCTTGGCGCGGCGGCGGTCGATCTCGCCCCGCAGTTCGGACACGAGCCGCATGCGCGCGGCGGACGGCAGCTGGCGCTGCTGCGCGAGGTCGCCGACGCGGCTCAGGTAGTCGAAGACGAGCTGGTCGCTCTCGATCCCCACGAAGTTCCCTCCGGGGCTGCGGTGTTGAGGTGGGCCCGGACATCGAAGTTACCGCGTCGCCGTGGCCGCGCCGGTGACGCCCCCTCAGCGGCGGGGTTCCCGTCAGTCGTCGGCCAGCTCGGCGACGCCCGTGACACGGTGCAGCGGGTAGGTGCGGACCTCGTCGGCCGTGTGGTCGTACGCGGTCACGAAGCCGCCCTCGACGCGGACCGGGGCGATGACGCGCTGGCTCGCGGCGCCTTCGGCGTTGACGTAGCCGATCCACAGGCTCTCGCCGGTGAGGACGGCCGCCTGCATGGTGGCGAGGGTCTCCGCGGAGGTGGTGCGGGGCAGCTCGCCGGTGGCCGCGGGGGCCTCCTTGCGCGGCGTGGTGGACGCGAGGTCCCCGGCGCGGATGGCGCGTACGGCGGCGTCGATGAGCGTGGCGTCGGGCAGCGGCGGCCCGTCGGGCACCGGCTCGGGCGCGGTGCGCGGCGGGGTGCGGTGGCTGTGGGCGCGGGTGATCAGGACGTCGCCCTCGGCGCTCTCGGCGGCGGGCGCGAAGCCCATCGCGCGCAGGCCTTCGAGGAGCGTGGCCGGGTCGGCCTGCGCGGCGAGCACGGTGGCCGCGAGGCGCCGCAGGCGAAGGCCTTGGGCCCGCTTGTCCGCGAGGATCTCGTCGAGTACGCCCTCGTCGTCGCACCGCACGTACGCGGAGGCCGCGCCGACGCGCAGATGGCCGTGTCTGCGGGCCACGTCGTCGATGAGGTACGCGAGGGGCTGCGGGACGGGCGTGCGGGAGTGCGCGGCGAGGAACGCGTGCAGGTCGGACGCGCTCTGCCTGGCGTCGAGCGCGCGGCGCACCGAGCCCGGGGTGAAGCGGTAGACGGTGGCGCCGCCCTTGGACTCCACGTCGGCGAGCACGGTGAGGGCGTCCGCGAGGGGGCGCTGGAGCGGCCCCGGGGCGACCGCGGTGAGGTCCGCCTGGAGCAGGACGTGGTCGAGGGGCTCGGGCAGGAGCGGGGCGAGGAGGCGGGCGGCGTCGGCGGCGGTGCGGCCCTCGGTGAGCAGCGCGCGGCCGTGGGCGGAGAGCGCGCCGCGCCCGGTGACCCCGAGGAGTTCCGCCTCGCTCAGCGTCCACCGGGCCAGGCGGGCCCGCAGCTCCGTGGCGCCCCCGCCGGACGGGCGCTCCCAGCGCAGCCGGTCGAGCACGGACTCCTCGGCGGGCGCGGCGCCTTGGGGCAGCCCGGCCAGGAGCGCGAGGACCCGGTGGCGCACCTCGGCCGCGGCGGAGCGGTCGAGTCCGGGGCCGAGCGCGGACAGGGTGCGGTCCTTGCTGTCGCGCCCGCCGACGAGCCCCGGGGTGCGGGTGGCCGCGTACCAGGCGGTGGCCAGCCGCGCCCAGCGCTCGGCGGCGGGCAGCTCCTGCCAGCTGTCGTAGGCGGGGGTGGCGGCGTAGCGCTCGTCGGCCTCGCCGTCGGGGGCCAGCAGGCCCGCGGCGTAGGCGAGTTCGACCCAGAACGCGGCCTGGGGCTCCGCCACGTCCAGGGCGACGGCGGTCCGCTTCAGGTCCCGTACGCTCAGACCGCCCGCGCGCAGCACGGCCGGGCCGCCCTCGTCCCAGTCCTTGAGCAGCTCCTCGACGGTGGCGAGCGCAGTGTAGGCCTGCCCGGCCGCCGTCGCGTCCACCACCTGGGGACGGTGTTCGCGCGCGACCTCCACCGCGGGCGGCGACGGCTCCAGGACGCGGTGGGCGCGGCCCCCGCGCAGGTGCAGCGCGGCCTCCCGGGGCAGCACCACCGTGCCCGGCGCGGTGGGGAGCAGCAGGCCCCGGTCGAGCAGCCACCGCAGATGGGGGGCCGGCTCCGCGGTGACCTGCCCGTACGGCGGGCCCCACACGAGCCGGGAGAGGACCTCGACGGACTCGGCGGGCGCCCCGTCGAGCAGCTGGGACATCCGCTCCTGGTCGGTGAAGAGCGCGGTGAGGGACTCCACGGCCGACACCGCGTCGTGCGTGGAGGCGAGCCCCGCCGCCGCGACGACGCTCTGCACCCGGCCCGGTGACATGCCCGCCGTGGCCTCCGCGACCGTCGGCCCGAGCCCCGTCGGCGAGGGCCGCTGCGGCGTCGGCGCGAGCAGCTCGCGGGCGGTGCGCACCAGGCGCATCCTGCTCTCCGTGCCCCAGACGAGCGCCTGCCCGCGCAGCGTCGCGAGGGCCCGGTCGACGGCCTCGCCGGGCGCGGGCGCGAGCAGCCCCGCCAACTCCTCGTACGAGGCCGGGTCCGGGGCCACCGCGAGGGCCTCGGCGACCTGCTGCGCGAACCGGTCGAGGCGCTCAAGGGCGCGTACCACCGACGCCCGCGTGCCCGCGCGGGTGGCCAGCTGCGTCAGGTCGTTGGGCACGGGGCTGACGAGGTCGGGCCGGGACCGCAACAGCGCGACGAGCGTCGCGTCGTCGCTCGCCCGGAGGGCTTCCGCAAGCGAACGGGGGGCGTCCGGGGTACTCATCCTGGCAACGGTAGCGGGTCCCCGGCGGGCGCCGGTGTGCCGTGCCGTACGCGCCCGGGCGGGCGAGCGGGGCCGCGCGCCCCCACGGGCGGCCCGGGGGCCGGACCGATCACTAGACTGGCTAGAACGTTCTTTCCAGAAAGGCCATGGCAGCTCCGGTGTCCGAGTCCCGCCCGCACGCACTGTTCTCCTTCGGCACGCTCCTGGACGAGCAGGTCCAGACGGCCCTGTTCGGCCGGGCCGTGCCCAGCTCCCCCGCCGCGCTCGCCGGGCACGCGACCCGGCCCCTGACGATCACCGACCCGGACGTGATCGCCACCAGCGGCCTGGACGTGCACCTGACCCTGGAGCGCCGCGTCGGCGCCGAGGTCGAGGGCGCCGTCCTGCGCCTGACCGACGCCGACCTCGCCGCGGCCGACGCCTACGAGGTCGACGACTACGTACGGCGGCGGGTGCTGCTCTCCTCCGGCGAGAGCGCCTGGGCCTATCTGGACGCGCGGCCGCTGCGCCCGGCGGCCCGCGTCGTGATCGTCGGCGACAGCATCGCCTACGGCCGCTGCGACCCGTACGGCGGCTGGGCCGCGCACCTGGCGTCCGCCCACATCGCCGCGGACGAGGCCGCCCACCGCGTCTTCAACCTGGCCGTCCCCGGCAGCACCCTCGCCGACGTCGCCGCGCAGACGCCCGCGCTCCTGGCGCCCCGCCTGCCCGACACCCTCCTGGTCGCCGCGGGCATCAACGACTCCGCCGTGCCCGGTGGCCTCGACCGGCTGGCGGACCACCTCGGCGCCCTGGCCGACGCGGCCCACGCCCACAACGCCCGGCTCGTCGTCGCGGGGCCTGCCTGGCTCGACGAGACCCGCACCGCCGACTACGAGGGCCTGTGCTTCACCGAGGCCCGTGCCCTCGACCTGCGCGAGCGCCTGCGCTCCTGGTGCGCCGGGCACCACGTCGACTTCCTCGACCTGTGGGAGCCCCTGCGCGCCCGCCCCGACCTCCTCACCGACGGCCTCCACCCCGGCCCCGAGGGCCACAAGGTCCTCTCCACCCACGTGGCCTCGCTCACCGGCTGAGCCGGGTGCCGGGGCGCCATGCGGCACACTGGAGGTTTGGCCGCCCGGCTGATCCCCCGCAGTGATCTGCAAGAAAGGGCCCGGAAGTCGTGAATGGACCCCTCATCGTCCAGTCGGACAAGACGCTCCTGTTGGAGGTCGACCACGAGCGGGCCGACGCCTGCCGTCGTGCCATCGCGTCGTTCGCCGAGCTGGAACGCGCCCCGGAGCACATCCACACGTACCGCGTGACGCCGCTCGGGCTGTGGAACGCGCGGGCGGCGGGGCACGACGCGGAGCAGGTCGTGGACGCCCTCGTGGAGTTCTCGCGGTACCCGGTGCCGCACGCGCTGCTCGTCGACGTCGCCGAGACGATGGCGCGCTACGGCCGCCTCACGCTCAGCAAGCATCCGACGCACGGCCTCGTCCTCACCAGCACCGACCGGCCGGTCCTGGAGGAGATCCTGCGGTCGAAGAAGGTCCAGCCCCTCGTGGGCGCCCGTATCGACCCGGACACGGTCGTGGTGCACCCCTCCGAGCGCGGCCAGATCAAGCAGACGCTGCTCAAGCTGGGCTGGCCCGCGGAGGACCTCGCCGGGTACGTCGACGGCGAGGCCCACAAGATCGACCTGAACGAGGACGGCTGGGCGCTCCGGCCCTACCAGCGCCAGGCCGTCGAGGGCTTCTGGCACGGCGGCAGCGGCGTCGTCGTGCTGCCCTGCGGCGCGGGCAAGACCCTGGTCGGCGCGGGCGCCATGGCCGAGGCGAAGGCGACCACGCTGATCCTCGTCACGAACACCGTCTCCGCACGCCAGTGGAAGCACGAGCTGATCAAGCGCACCTCCCTCACCGAGGAGGAGATCGGCGAGTACAGCGGTACGAAGAAGGAGATCCGGCCCGTCACGATCGCCACGTACCAGGTCCTGACGACCAAGCGGAAGGGCATCTATCCGCACCTGGAGCTGTTCGACTCCCGCGACTGGGGCCTGATCCTCTACGACGAGGTGCACCTGCTGCCCGCGCCGGTCTTCAAGTTCACCGCCGACCTCCAGGCGCGGCGCCGGCTCGGGCTCACCGCGACCCTGGTCCGCGAGGACGGGCGCGAGTCGGACGTGTTCTCGCTGATCGGGCCCAAGCGCTTCGACGCGCCGTGGAAGGAGATCGAGGCGCAGGGGTACATCGCGCCCGCCGACTGCGTGGAGGTGCGGGTCAACCTCACCGACAGCGAGCGGCTCGCCTACGCCACCGCCGAGGCCGAGGAGAAGTACCGCTTCTGCGCGACGACGGCCACGAAGCGGAAGGTGACGGAGGCGATCGTCCGGAAGTTCGCGGGCCAGCAGATCCTCGTCATCGGCCAGTACATCGACCAGCTCGACGAGCTGGGCGAGCACCTGGACGCGCCCGTCATCAAGGGCGAGACGTCGAACGCGCAGCGCGAGAAGCTCTTCGACGCCTTCCGCGAGGGCGAGATCTCCGTGCTCGTGGTGTCCAAGGTCGCCAACTTCTCCATCGACCTGCCGGAGGCGACCGTCGCCATCCAGGTCTCGGGCACCTTCGGCTCGCGGCAGGAGGAGGCCCAGCGCCTCGGCCGCGTGCTGCGCCCCAAGGCGGACGGCCACCAGGCCCACTTCTACTCCGTGGTGGCCCGCGACACCATCGACCAGGACTTCGCCGCGCACCGGCAGCGGTTCCTGGCGGAGCAGGGGTACGCGTACCGCATCATCGACGCGGAGTCGCTGCTCGCGGAGTGAGCGCCGCCGTGAACAGGGCCAGGGCCGCCAGGGGATAGGGCGAAGCCAAGGGCTGCTGCCACCACGGCAGGTGGAGGTCGAGAGCGCCCTCGTGCGGTACGAGCCACAGGGTGCGGGCGGTGAAGACGGCGGCCACGGCCGCCGCGAGGCGCGGGCGCCCTTCGGCGAGCAGCACCGCGAGCAGCGGCACGCACCACACCCAGTGGTGGGACCAGCTGATCGGGGAGACGAGGAGGGCCGTGCCCGCGGTGAGCAGGACCCCGCGGGCAGGCGTGGCCGCGCGGGCCGCGAGCCACAGGCCCGCCACCGCGACGGCCGCCACGGGCAGGAGCCAGGCGGGGCCCGGCTCGGAGGTGTGCAGGACGCGGGCCGCCAGGCCCTGGAGCGACTGGTTGTCGACGATCCAGGCCTTGCCGACGCGCTCGGTCTCGTACAGGCGCCGCATCCAGAAGTCGGCGCTCGCGGCGGGCAGGGCGAGGGCGCCGAGCAGGACGGTGGCCGCGCAGGCGGCCGTGGCGGTGGCCGCCTCGCGGTGGCGCCGGGTCAGGGCGAGGTGGGCGATGAACAGCGCGGGCGTGAGCTTGATCCCGGCGGCGACGCCGAGCGCGACGCCCTTGCCGGGGGCGCCCGGGGGCCGGGTCAGGTCCCCCAGGACCAGGCAGGCGAGCGCGAGGTTGACCTGCCCGAACAGGACGGTCTGGAAGACCGGTTCGAGCCACAGGGCCAGGGCGGTGGCGGCGGGGACCGCTCCGGCGCGCCGGGGCAGGCCCGCGAGGGTCGCCGACAGCTGGACCAGGAGGGCGAGGAGGGCGGTGTTGCCGACGAGGAAGGCCGCCTTCAGGGCCGTGACGGGCAGCCATGTCGTCGGGACGAACAGGAGGGCGGCGAAGGGCGGGTACGTGGCGGGCAGGTCCCACGCGGTGACCGTGAAGCCGTACAGGTCGCGGCCTTCGGCGACGGCCGCTCCCTCGGCGCGGTAGACGAGCGCGTCCGCCATGGGCAGGCCGCGGGCGGCGCACAGGGCCGCGAGGCTGGTGCAGGAGGCGGCGAGGAGGAGCCAGCAGGCCCGGGCGGAAGGGGTCGCCGCGGGTGCGGGGGCGGTCACTTGCCGTGGGAGCACGGCGTGACCCTAGCGGAGGGGCGCATGCCCCTGCGGAGGGGTGTCAGCGGCGGCGGAGGGGTGTCAGCGGCGGCGGAGGGGTGTCAGCGGCGGAGGGGTGTCAGCGGCGGCGGACGCCCGCCTCCTCCGCGTACTCCCCGAGGACGACGACGCCGACGACGGCGCCCATGAAGACCTTCGCGGCACGCAGGGCGTCGCCGACGCGGTGCGGGCGGTGGGTCCCGGAGGCGGCGGTCGCGCCGTCGGCCACGCGGGGGCCGGTGGCGGGGGCGGGGGCGGACAGGGACGCGGGGGTGATGACTGCGCTGCTCATGTCTCCATGGTGCGTTCCGGGACACCCCGCCCACATCGGCCTGGGGGTCTAACCGTCCGTGTCCGCCGGTAGGACTCCGGGACCGCGTGCTCTACACCTTCGGGTGGACGGCGACCCTGAGGGCCGTCTCAGGGATGACTCGGGGTCCGGCTTCCGGACCTGGCCCGGTCTCCCGCGGCGGCCGGGAAATTCGTTGGTGCCCCCACGGACATCACCCTTAGGATGCCCCCTTCCCCGCCTCCCCCATGGAGCGCCGCCGCCCGGTCGGAAACCGGCGGCCCTGAGTCACGCACCGCGAACGTACGTACCCGGAGGCAGCCCCGTGAACGCCGTATCCGCCGACCCCCTCGCCCGTGAGCGGGCCCATCTGGCCTCCTCGCGCGCCGCGCTGCGCGCCATGCGGGAGGACGTCCAGGCCCTGGACCTCCGCGACGTCACCGCGAACTGGGTCAACGCCGAGGTCCTCCAAGGGCAGATCGACGACCGCGTCAAGGCCCTCGCGGACCTCGCGCACACCCCGCTGTTCTTCGGCCGGCTCGACTACGCGCACGCGCCGGGGGCCGAGGAGGCCGAGGGCGCCGAGGGCGAGCAGTTCTACATCGGGCGGCGGCACGTGCACGACGCCGAGGGCGACCCCATGGTCATCGACTGGCGCGCGCCCGTGTCGCAGCCGTTCTACCGGGCGTCCAAGAAGGACCCGATGGACGTGACGCTGCGCCGCAGGTTCGGGTACACCGGCGGCGACCTGACCGCGTACGAGGACGAGCACCTGTCGGACGCGGCCGAGGCCGAGCAGGTCAGCAAGCTGCTCAAGGAGGAGATCGAGCGGCCGCGCGTGGGCCCCATGCGCGACATCGTGGCGACGATCCAGCCGGAGCAGGACGAGATCGTCCGCGGCGGGCTCGCCGGTTCGGTGTGCGTGCAGGGCGGCCCCGGCACCGGGAAGACCGCCGTCGGCCTGCACCGCGTCGCCTACCTCCTCTACGCCCACCGCGAGCGGCTCGCCCGCACCGGCACGCTCGTCATCGGGCCGAACCGCTCCTTCCTGCACTACATCGAGCAGGTCCTGCCCGCGCTCGGCGAGTTGGAGGTGCGGCAGGCCACCGTCGACGACCTGGTGGCGCACGTGGAGGTGCGGGGCGCGGACGACCCGGCCGCCGCCCTCGTCAAGGGCGACGCCCGCATGGCCGAGGTGCTGCGGCGCGCGGTGCGCTCGCACGTCACGCCCCCCTCCGAGGGCGCGGAGGGCACCGAGGGCGTCGTGGTCGTCCGCGGCTCCCGCCGCTGGCGCGTACCGTCGTACGAACTGGACGGCATCGTGCGGGAGTTGCAGGCCCGCGACATGCGCTACGGCGCCGCGCGCGAGGCGCTGCCGCAGCGGATCGCGCACGCCGTGCTCGTGCAGATGGAGCGGTCCGGGGAGGCGCCCGACGACCGCGTGCAGGACGCGGTGGCCCGCAACCCCGCGGTGAAGGCGGCCGTCAAGGCGATCTGGCCGCCGGTCGACCCGGCGAAGCTGGTGCACCGGCTGCTCGCGGACGCGGGGTTCCTCGCCGCGCACGCCGAGGGGATCCTCTCGGAGGAGGAGCAGAAGGCGATCCTGTGGGTCAAGCCCGCGCGGACGCCGAAGAGCACCAAGTGGTCAGCGGCGGACGCGGTGTTGATCGACGAGGCGACGGACCTCGTCACCCGCACCCACTCCCTCGGCCACGTCGTCCTGGACGAGGCGCAGGACCTGTCGCCCATGCAGTACCGCGCGGTGGGGCGCCGCTGCACGACCGGGTCGGTCACCGTCCTCGGCGACCTGGCGCAGGGCACCACGCCGTGGGCCACGCCGACCTGGGCCGACGCGCTCGGGCACCTGGGCAAGGAGGAGGCGGTGGTGGAGGAGCTGACCGCCGGTTTCCGCGTGCCGCGCGAGGTCATCGCGTACGCGTCGCGGCTGCTGCCCGCGATCGCGCCGGGCCTGACGGAGGTGGCGTCGGTACGTGAGTCGCCCGGCTCCCTGGAGGTGCGCGAGGTCGGGGCCGAAGACCTGGACGCGGCGGTGCTCGACGCCTGCGCCGCGTCGCTGCGCCGCGAGGGGTCCATCGGCCTCATCGCGGCGGACGCGCGGGTCGCGGCGCTCGCCGGGGCCCTGGACGCGGCGGGCGTGCCCCACCTCTCCCCCGGCGAGGAGACCACCGCCGAGGCCCGGCTCACCCTCGTCCCCGCCTCGCTGGCCAAGGGCCTCGAATACGACTACGTCGTGCTCGACGAGCCCGCCGCCGTGGTGGCCGGCGAGCCCGACGAACGCACAGGACTGCGGCGCCTGTACGTGGCCCTGACCCGGGCCGTCTCGGGCCTCACGGTGCTCCACGCGGCCCCGCTGCCGACGGCCCTCGCCTAGGCCTAGGCCTAGGCGTCGACGGCCCGGCGCCAGGCCGCCACCGCGTCGGCGGCCAGGGGCCGGCCCCAGCCGTGGGGCCGGGCCGCGCCGCCGATGTGGAAGGCGTCGAGCCCCGCCGCCTTCAGCCGCGCGAGGTGTTCGAGCCGGAGCCCGCCGCCGACGAGGATCCGCGGCTCGTACCCGGGCTCCCCGGACCGCGCGGCCTCGGCCACCAGCGTGGGCAGCCCCTCGTCGACCCCGCCCGCGGCCCCCGCCGTGAGGTACGTGTCGAGCCCGGGCAGGTCCGCGAGCTGCTTGCGCAGGGCGTCGCGGTCGGCGGCCCGGTCGACGGCGCGGTGGAAGGTCCAGCGGCAGCCGTCGAGCGCGTCGACGATCGCCTCGACGGCGGCGAGGTCGGCCCCGCCCGCCTCGTCGAGGAAGCCGAGGACGAACTCGTCGGCCCCCTCGGCGCGCAGCTCGCGCGCCCGGCGCACCAGCTCGCCGACGTCCCCCGCCGCGAAGCCGTCGGCGACGCGCAGCATGACCCGCAGGGGGATGTCCACGGCGGCGCGGATCGCGGCGAAGTCCGCGCGGGACGGCGTGAGGCCGTCGGCGGCCATGTCGCTGACCAGTTCAAGACGGTCAGCCCCTCCGGCCTGGGCGGCGATCGCGTCCTCGGCGTCGAGGGCGATCACCTCCAGGAGTGCGCGCTTGCTCATGGATGCCTTCCTTCGGGACCTCTGCACGGCCGACGTCGTGTCGGCGGCCGCACCACAGAAACACAGGTCTAGTCCAATTACCAGGGTACGCGCAGATCACCCCGGCGCACATCGGACGCGCACCGGGGTGATCAGGCCACAGAGGCTCGGACACGTCAGCTCAGTGGCTGGAATCCGCGCAGCCGGAGGCTGTTGCCGACCACGAACACCGACGAGAAGGCCATGGCCGCGCCCGCGATCATCGGGTTGAGCAGACCCGCGGCGGCGAGCGGCAGCGCCGCCACGTTGTAGGCGAAGGCCCAGAAGAGGTTGGACCTGATGGTGCCGAGGGTCTTGCGCGAGAGCCGGATCGCGTCGGCGGCGGCCCGCAGGTCACCGCGGACGAGGGTCAGGTCGCCCGCCTCGATCGCGGCGTCCGTGCCCGTGCCCATCGCGAGCCCCAGGTCGGCCTGGGCGAGGGCGGCCGCGTCGTTGACGCCGTCGCCGACCATGGCCACCGAAC
Source organism: Streptomyces sp. NPDC045778 (assembly GCF_056431945.1). NCBI lineage: Bacteria > Bacillati > Actinomycetota > Actinomycetes > Kitasatosporales > Streptomycetaceae > Streptomyces > Streptomyces sp. NPDC045778. The sequence goes on along the minus strand of NZ_JBWKJZ010000022.1, from coordinate 7,144 downwards.
GCCCCTCGCCCTGAAGGCGCTTGACGACGTCGACCTTGTCCTGCGGGAGCACCTCGGCGACGACGTGCTCGGGAGCGATCCCCACCTCGGCGGCCACGGCCTCGGCGACGGCCTTGTTGTCCCCGGTGAGCAGCATCGGTGTGAGCCCGAGCGCGCGGAGGCGGCGGATGGCCTCCGGGCTGGTCTCCTTCACGGCGTCGGCCACTTCGAGCACCGCGCGCGCCTCGCCGTCCCAGGCGACCGCGACGGCGGTGCGGCCCGCCGCCTCGGCCGCGTCCTTGGCCTTCTTCAGGTCCTCGGGCAGCCGCATCGCCCAGTCGGCGAGCAGCTGCTCGCGGCCCACGAGCACCGCGTGCCCCTCCACGACGCCCTGTACGCCGAGCCCCGCGATGTTCGCGAAGTCCTCGGGCGTGGGCAGCGCGCCCACCTTCGCGGTCGCCCCGGCGGCCACGGCCTGGGCGATGGGGTGCTCGGAGGCGTGCTCAAGGGCGCCCGCGAGCCGCAGGACGTCCGTCTCGTCGGTGCCCTCGGCGACGTGCGTGGCCAGGAGCGTCATCGTGCCGGTGGTGACGGTGCCGGTCTTGTCCAGGACGATCGTGTCGACGCGGCGGGTGGACTCCAGGACTTCGGGGCCCTTGATGAGGATGCCGAGCTGGGCGCCGCGCCCGGTGCCGACCATCAGCGCGGTCGGCGTGGCCAGGCCCAGGGCGCACGGGCAGGCGATGATCAGCACGGCCACGGCGGCCGTGAACGCGGCGGTGAGACCCGCGCCGTTGCCGAGCCAGAAGCCGAGCGTGGCCACGGCGAGCGCGATGACGACGGGTACGAAGACCGCGGAGATGCGGTCGGCCAGGCGCTGCGCGGCGGCCTTGCCGTTCTGCGCGTCCTCGACGAGCCTGGCCATCCGGGCCAGTTGCGTGTCGGCCCCGACGCGGGTGGCCTCGACGACGAGCCGCCCGCCGACGTTCAGGGTCGCGCCGGTGACGGCGTCGCCCTCGCCGACCTCCACGGGCACGGACTCGCCGGTGAGCATGGAGGCGTCCACGGCGGAGGCGCCCTCGACCACGCGCCCGTCGGTGGCGATCTTCTCGCCGGGCCGCACGAGGAACCGGTCCCCTGCCTTCAAGTCGCTGACTAGAACGTTCTTCTCAATGCCATTGAGAAGAACGGTGACGTCCTTGGCGCCCAGTTCGAGCAGCGCCTTCAGGGCGGCCCCGGCCTTCCGCTTCGAGCGGGCCTCGAAGTACCGCCCGGCGAGGATGAAGGCGGTGACGCCGGCCGCGGCCTCCAGGTAGATGTTCCCGGCGCCGTCGGTGCGCTCGATGGTCAGCTCGAAGGCGTGCGTCATGCCCGGCTCCCCGGCCGAGCCGAAGAAGAGCGCCCACAGCGACCACAGGAACGCCGCCGACGTTCCGACCGAGATGAGCGTGTCCATGGTGGCCGCGCCGTGCCGCGCGTTGGTGACCGCGGCCCGGTGGAAGGGCCAGGCGGCGTACGTCACCACGGGCGCGGCGAGCGTCAGGGACAGCCACTGCCAGTACTCGAACTGGAGCGCCGGGACCATCGCCATCGCGATGACGGGCACGGACAGCAGGACGGCGGCGACAAGCCGCTGCCGCAGCGGCCGCAGCGCGGCGTCCTCGTCCTCGGCGTCCCGGGCGTGCGGCGCTCCCCCGCCGCCCTCCTCCACGCGGGGCGGTTCGGGTTCCCGCGCGGTGTACCCGGTGGCCTCCACGGTGGCGATCAGGTCGGACACGGCGAGCCCTTCGCCCTCGAAGCTCACCTTCGCCTTCTCCGTGGCGTAGTTGACGGTCGCCTCGACGCCGTCCATGCGGTTCAGCTTCTTCTCGATGCGCGCCGCGCAGGAGGCGCAGGTCATGCCGCCGATGGAGAGTTCTACCTGGGTGGTGGACATGTTCTCTGCTCCTCGTGCCGACGTATTGCCTGACGAGGATCTTTTATACCCCCAGGGGGTATCGAACCGCAAGGAGATCGCGGCTTGACTTCATACCCCCCAGGGGTATCGTGAGCGGATGTCGAGGTCATGCAGTGAATCCAGCTGCCCCACTCACGAGGAGCCGACGCCATGAACACCGGACTGAAGATCACCGCCTTCGCCGCGGCCGTCGCGGCGACGTTCGGCACCACGTACGCGGTGGGCGCGAGCGTGGACACGGTGGGCAAGCCGGTCGCCCACAGCGAGGACCACGGCGAGCGGCGCGCGAAGGGAGAAAAGGACGGCGCGCACAGGGACCACACCCCCGGAGGGCTCCAGATCGCGGCCGACGGGTACGCGCTGGACCTCAGGACGCCGCGCGCCGAGGCGGGCGACCGCACGGACCTGCGCTTCCGGATCCTGAAGTCGGACTCGGGCCGGGCCGTGACCCGGTACGCCGAGGACCACGGCAAGGAGCTGCACCTGATCGTCGCCTCACGCGACCTGACGACGTACCGCCATCTGCACCCCGTCCGGTCCGCCGACGGCACCTGGTCGGTCCCGGCGACGCTGCCCGAGGCCGGGGACTACCGCGTCTTCGCGGACTTCAGGCCCGAGCGCGCGAAGGAGAAGGTGACGCTCGGCGCGGACCTGGCGGTGACGGGCGCGTACGCCCCCGCGCCGGCGCTCGCGCCGTCGTCCACGGCGAAGGTCGCCGGTGGCTACGAGGTGCGGCTCGACGGCGCGCTGACCCCCGGCGAGGCGGGCGAGCTGAAGCTGCGCGTCACCCGCGGGGGCGAGCCCGTCACCGACCTCCAGCCGTACCTGGGCGCGTACGGCCACCTGGTGGCGCTGCGCTCCGGCGACCTCGCCTACCTCCATGTGCACCCCAACGGCGAGCCCGGCGACGCCACGACGAAGCCCGGCCCTGAGGTCTCCTTCACGGCGACGGCTCCGAGCGCGGGCACGTACCGGCTGTTCCTGGACTTCCGGCACGAGGGGAAGGTGCGGACGGCGGCGTTCACCCTGCGGGCGGGCGAGGGCGGGCACGACGGCGGGCACGGCCACTGACGGGGCTCAGCCGAAGATGTTCAGCTCGTCCCGGGTCGCGCCCGCCAGTTCGAAGGGGGCGTCGCCCGACGGGCGCCCCGCGTAGAGGCGGACCAGCGTCGGCGCGTCCCCGATGTACCGCGCGGGCGGCCTGCTGCCGTCGCTCACGCCGAGGATCAGCGGCTCGTCCAGGCCGTCGACGTCGGCGTGCAGCGGCAGCGCCGACCGCCGCGCGCTGAACGCGGCGAGCAGCGGCAGCGCGTCCGCGAGCCCCGCGCCGCCGTAGGCCCCCGGCAGCCCCCACGCGTCCCGTACGTCACCGGCGTGCACCCACTCGCCGAGCGCGACCCCGTCGAGGAGGCCCTTGGACGCGGCGATGGCGGCGCCCGCGTTGGTCATGCCGTGCTCCAGCTCGTCCACGATGCGCGAGACGGGCCAGTCGGCGCGCTCGGCGATGTCGCGGTCGTTGCCCTCGGCGGTGAACACGCCGTCGTCGAAGCGGCTCTCGAGCACGCGGGTGAGCGCGGCGGCGCAGTGCGCGAGGACGTGGCGGACCGTCCAGCCGGGGCAGCAGGTGGGGGCGGCGAAGGCGGGGGCCTCCGCGGCGCGCAGCAGGGGTATGAGGGTGTCGCGTTCGGTGCGCAGGAGTCGGCCGGGCCGGTCGCATTCCGACGCCGCGCCAGGCGTCACGGGCTCACTCGTCATGCGGGCCACCCAACAGCCCCACGCCCCGCTTGGCAACGCCCCGGCGGCGGGGCCGCGTAGGGTCGGGGCATGGCCGACCCGTACGAAGAGCTTCGCGCACGCTGGCACAGCACCCTCACCGCGGCCCGCCACGGCGCGGCGGCCCCGGACCCCGCCCCGTACGCGGACAACCTCCTCACCCGCTGGTCGGAGCCGCACCGCCGCTACCACACGCCCACCCACCTCACCGCGGTGCTCGACCACATCGACACCCTGGAACAGCACGCGGACGCCCCGCACTTGGTGCGGCTCGCCGCCTGGTTCCACGACGCCGTCTACGCCCCGGACCGCTCTGAGAACGAGGAGCGCAGCGCCCGCCTGGCCGAGCGGGCCCTGCCGGAGGCGGGGCTCACCGAGGGGGACACCGCGGAGGTGGCCCGCCTGGTCCGGCTCACCGTCACGCACGACCCGGCCGATGACGACCGCGACGGCGAGGTCCTGTGCGACGCGGACCTGGCGATCCTCGCCGCGCCCCCGGACGCGTACGCGGCCTACGCGGCGGCGGTCCGCGAGGAGTACGCCTTCGTCCCGGACGAGGCGTTCCGCCAGGGCCGGGCGGACGTCCTGCGCCAACTCCTGGCCCTGCCGAGGCTGTTCCGCACCCCGCACGGGGCCGCGCGCTGGGAGGCCCCGGCGCGCGAGAACCTCTCGGCCGAGCTGGCACTGCTCACGTAGCGGGCCGGCGGCCCCCTACAGCCCCTCCGCCGCTTGAGGTCGAGGGCTGAGCCCCCTTCCGCCGCCGCAGCCCGGCTTCGGTGAGCCTCCGCACCAGCTCCTTGGACCCCACCTCCACAGCCCCCGCGGCCACAGCGGACGCGTACCGCTCCGCGGGCACGTCGTAGTGGTCCCGCTCGAAGGCCCGCCGGGGCGCCCCGATCCGGGCGGCGAACGCGTGCAGTTCCTCGTACGAGACGTCGCTGACGAGGTGCGACCACAGCCGGCCGTGGCCCGGCCACGTCGGCGGGTCGATGTACAGCGTCACGTCAGCCTGCCCACCGGCGCCACCACGACCCCGGCCTTGCCGCACACCCAGTGCGGGTCGGGGCCCAGCTCCGGCTCCACGTCCAGGGCGTGCGGCTCCCCGGTGCCGCACACCGGGCACAGCGGCCAGCGGCCGTACCGCTCCAGGATCCTGTCCTGCACGTCCTGGGCGACGAGCCCGGCGACGTACGCCGCGCCCTCGGGCCACTGCTCGACCCACCAGCGGCGGTGCGCCACGGACTCCTCGACGAAGGAGACCACGTCGGCCTGCGCCACCTCGCGCGCGGCGAGGTCGGCGAGGACCAGCGCGCGGGCCGCGTGCAACGCCTGCTCCAAGGGGTCAATCGTGTCCATGCAGCCATTGTCGCCCCAGGCGCCCCGCGGTGCGGTCCGCACGAGCCTTGACCCGGTCGCGGCGCTGAAAATATCTTCCAAGGGTGACCTCTGACGTGAAGGAAATTTTCGCGGGTGGCGCGCCGCCCGCCCCCGCCGCCCTCGCGGCGAAGGTCCGCACGCTCGCGCCGTCGATGACCCGTTCCATGCAGCGCGTCGCCGAGGCCGTCGCGGGCGACCCGGCGGGCTGCGCGGCGCTCACGGTCACCGGCCTCGCCGAACTCACCGGGACCAGCGAGGCCACGGTCGTCCGCACCGCCCGCCTCCTCGGCTACCCCGGCTACCGCGACCTCAGGCTCGCCCTCGCCGGGCTCGCCGCCCAGCAGCAGTCGGGCCGCGCCCCCGCCGTGACGGCGGACATCGCCGTGGACGACCCGATCGCCGACGTCGTCGCCAAGCTGGCGTACGACGAGCAGCAGACCCTCGCGGACACGGCGGCCGGGCTCGACACCGTGCAGCTCGGGGCGGCCGTGGCCGCGCTTGCCACGGCGCGGCGCACGGAGATCTACGGCGTCGCCGCGTCCGGGCTCGTCGCCCAGGATCTCGCGCAGAAGCTCCTGCGCATCGGCCACGTCGCGCACGCGCACTCGGACCCGCACCTGGCCGTCACCAACGCGGTGACGCTGCGCGCGAAGGACGTGGCCATCGCGATCACCCACTCCGGCTCGACGGGTGACGTCATCGAACCGCTGCGGGTCGCCTTCGAGCACGGCGCCACGACGATCGCCGTCACCGGCCGCCCCGAGGGCCGCGTCTCGCAGTACGCCGACCACATACTGACCACCTCCACGGCCCGCGAGAGCGAGCTGCGCCCGGCGGCCATGTCGTCCCGCACGAGCCAGCTCCTGGTCGTGGACTGCCTGTTCGTGGGCGTGGCCCAGCGCACGTACGAGACGGCGGCGCCCGCCCTCGCCGCGTCGTACGAGGCCCTGGCCCACCGCCACCGCAACGGCTGAGCCACGCCCGGGCCGAAGCATCCCTCCGTCACCGAAAGAGTCGCAGCATCCATGACCTCCACCTCCGACGGCTACGGCGAACTGCGCGCCGAACTCGCCTCCCTCACCACCGAGGCCTTCCGGCCCGACCTTGCCGGGATCGACCGGCTGCCCACCGAGGACATCGCGCGGATCATGAACGGCGAGGACGCGACCGTCCCCACCGCCGTCGCCGCGCAGCTCCCCCGCATCGCCGCCGCGATCGACGCCACGGCGCAGCGCATGGCGCGCGGGGGCCGGCTGGTCTACGCGGGCGCGGGCACCGCCGGGCGCCTCGGGGTGCTCGACGCGTCCGAGTGCCCGCCCACCTTCAACACCGACCCCGGCGACGTCGTGGGCCTGATCGCGGGCGGGCCGCCCGCGATGGTCACGGCGGTGGAGGGCGCGGAGGACAGCAAGGCCCTGGCCGTCGCGGACCTGGAGGCGCTCGCGCTCGCCCCCGAGGACACGGTCGTCGGCATCTCGGCCTCCGGCCGCACCCCGTACGCGATCGGCGCCGTCGAGCACGCGCGCGCCCTCGGGGCCCTGACGATCGGCCTGTCCTGCAACGCGGACAGCGCGCTCGCGGCTGCCGCCGAGCACGGCATCGAGGTCGTCGTAGGCCCCGAACTCCTCACCGGCTCCACGCGTCTGAAGGCGGGCACGGCCCAGAAACTGGTCCTCAACATGATCTCTACGATCACGATGATCCGCCTGGGCAAGACGTACGGGAACCTGATGGTCGACGTCCGCGCCTCCAACGAGAAGCTGCGCGCCCGCTCCCGCCGCATCGTGGCCCTGGCGACGGGCGCCCCCGACGACGAGATCGAGCGCGCCCTGGCCGCCACGGACGGCGAGGTCAAGCCCGCGATCCTCACGATCCTCGGCGCGGTGGACGCCCCCACGGCGGCGCGGCTCCTGGCAGAGTCGGACGGCCACCTCCGCGCGGCCCTCGCGGCGAAGGACCGGGCCTAGGCGGTGTCGTCAAATGTTCACTGCTGGTGGATCATGGTGTCGTGATACGTCGCCATGAACTGTCGGACGCCGAGTGGGAGTTCGTCCGGCC
>NZ_JBWKJZ010000021.1:0-169577 GCF_056431945.1 Streptomyces sp. NPDC045778 | reverse complement strand
GCAAGGGGGAAAGTGGAGGGTGGAACCCGGGGCCAGATGGGGTTTTCGGGGGGGGGGGGGGGGGGGTAGGGGGGGGGGGGGGGGGGGGGGTGTGGGGGGGGGGGGGGGGGGCCGCCCCCCCCCCCCCCCCGCGGGCGCTCACAGCGCGGCGGCCACTTCCGTGCCCTGCTTGATGGCGCGCTTGGCGTCCAGCTCGGCCGCGACGTCGGCGCCGCCGATGAGGTGCGCGGCCATACCGGCGGCGAGCAGGCCCTCGTACAGGTCGCGCCGGGGTTCCTGGCCGGTGCACAGCACCACCGTGTCGACGGGGAGGGTGCGGGCGGCGCCGTCGACCGTGAGGTGCAGGCCCTCGTCGTCGATGCGGTCGTAGCGGGCGCCGGCGACCATCTCGACCCCCCGGTGGCGCAGTTCGGCGCGGTGGATCCAGCCGGTGGTCTTGCCGAGGCCGCTGCCGACCTTGGACGTCTTGCGCTGGACGAGGTGGACGGTGCGCGGCGACAGGGGCCGCTCGGGCGCGGTGAGCCCGCCGCGCTCGCGGTAGTCCATGTCGACGCCCCAGTGCTTGAAGTACGTCGCCGGGTCGAGGCTGGCCTTGTCGCCGCTGTCGGTGAGGTACTCGGCGACGTCGAAGCCGATGCCGCCCGCGCCGACGATCGCGACCCGGTCGCCGACGGGGGCGCCGTCGCGCAGCACTTCCAGGTAGCCGACGACGCTCGGGTGGTCGACGCCGGGGATGTCCGGGGTGCGGGGCGTGACGCCGGTGGCGACCACCACGTCGTCGTACCCGGCGCCGGCGAGCAGGCCGACCGTCACGTGGGTGTTCAACCGCACGTCCACGCCGCGCAGTTCGAGCTGCGTGCGGTAGTAGCGCAGCGTCTCGTCGAACTCCTGCTTGCCGGGGACCTTGCGGGCCACGTTCAGCTGGCCGCCGATCTCGGCGGCCGCGTCGTACAGCGTGACGTCGTGGCCGCGCTCGGCCGCGGAGACGGCGCAGGCGAGTCCCGCGGGTCCCGCGCCGACCACGGCGACGCGCTTCTTGCGGCGGGTGGGCGTGAGGACCAGCTCCGTCTCGTGGCAGGCGCGCGGGTTCACCAGACAGGAGGTGATCTGGAGGTTGAAGGTGTGGTCGAGGCAGGCCTGGTTGCAGCCGATGCAGGTGTTGATGGCGTCGGGCTGCCCCTGCCGCGCCTTGGCCACGAAGTCGGGGTCGGCGAGCAGCGGGCGGGCCAGGGAGACCATGTCGGCGGCGCCGTCCGCGAGCAGCTGCTCGGCGAGTTCGGGGGTGTTGATGCGATTGGTCGTCACCAGCGGCACGGACACCTCGCCCATGACCTTCTTGGTGACGAAGGTGTAGGCGCCGCGCGGCACGGACGTCGCGATGGTGGGCACGCGGGCCTCGTGCCAGCCGATGCCGGTGTTGATGATGCTGGCGCCCGCGGCCTCGATCTTTTTGGCCAGGTGGACGACCTCGTCGAGCGTGGAGCCGCCGGGCACGAGGTCCAGCATGGACAGGCGGTAGACGATGATGAAGTCGTCCCCGAGGCGCTCGCGCGTGCGCCGCACGATCTCGACGGGGAAGCGGACGCGGTTCTCGTAGGCGCCGCCCCAGCGGTCGGTCCGCCGGTTGGTGGGGGCCGCGATGAACTCGTTGATCAGATAGCCCTCGGAGCCCATGATCTCGACGCCGTCGTAGCCCGCGTGCCGGGCGAGTTCGGCGGCGCGGACGAAGTCCTCGATGGTCCGCTCGACCTCGTCCCCGGTCAGCGCGCGGGGCTCGAACGGGCTGATCGGCGCCTGGAGCGCGCTCGGCGCGACCAGGTCCGCGTGGTAGGCGTACCGCCCGAAGTGGAGGATCTGCATCGCGATCCTGCCGCCCTCGCGGTGCACGGCCGCGGTGATCGGCGCGTGCTGCTCGGCCTCCGCCTCGGTGGTCAGCTTGGCGCCGCCCTCCCAGGGGCGCCCCTCCTCGTTCGGCGCGATGCCGCCGGTGACGATGAGGCCGACGCCGCCGCGCGCCCGGGTCGCGTAGAACTCGGCCATGCGCGCGAACCCGCCCGGCGCCTCTTCGAGGCCCACGTGCATGGAGCCCATGAGGACCCGGTTGGGCAGCGTCGTGAAGCCCAGGTCGAGCGGGCTGAGCAGGTGCGGGTAGCGGCTCGTGGAGTCCATGCGGCCTCTTTCGTACGCGGGGCGCGAAGTCGTCAGGACAGTTGTAGGCCAGCCCCATCCCTTATGCAACTAGTTGCACAATGGGCGGGACGTAGCTCACATCCCGACGGCCTCTGCCGCTGGTGCGGCGCGGCTCACCCCCGATGGCCTCTGCCGCAGGTGCGGCGCGGCTCACCTCCGCGGGCCGCCCCCGCCGGACCTCACTCCCCCGGCGCGTTCTCCTGGAGGAACCGCTCCACCTCGCTGGCCACGCCCGCCTTCGCCGTCGACGCCCTGGCGTCCACGCGGGTCGACGCCTCGTGCACCCCGAGGCCGCCCACCCACACGTAGCCGAACGACGGTTCGCCGTCGATCCGCGGGCTGACCTGGACGTCCACCTGCCTGAGCTTGGCCACGGGCGCGGCCGCGTAGAGGGTCGCCGTGACGCGGCGCTGCGGGTAGAGGTTGAAGTCCCGGATGACGACCGAGCCGTACTCGTCGACGAACGCGCCGTGTCCGTCCCGGCCCACGCGCACGTCGAAGTGCCATGGATGGTCGTGCAGGTCGATGGTGACGAACTCGGAGCCGCGGTTCTCGAAGGTGACGTCGAAGGCGACGTAGGTCAGGCCCTTGGCGTCCTCGTCCCGGCCGCGCTTGGGAGTGGCCCGCTTGAGGCCGTGCACCCGCACGCGCAGCCCTGCCAGTTCGTCGGACTGGTACTCCTGCCAGTCCCCGACGACGTTCGGTACGTCCATCTTCCCCACCCTTCGGTCGGCACAAGGCTGGAACGAGCTGCCTCTGTGACCTTTCCCCACTTGATCACTACCGGCCGGAGCGGCAGGTTATCCACGGGCGCACGCGTGACCGATGACTTCTCGCCGCCGCCGGGCCCCCTCGCGGCGCCCGCCGCCGCCCGCGCCGGGCGGGTCCGCGGCGCCGCGTCCGGACGCCCCCTCGCCGACGTGCGCGGGACCCGGTGAGCGCCGTGTCCGAAAACCGCCAGCCGCGGCCGTGCGCGCGCCGCAGACTGATCAGGAAGACACCGGTCGTGAGAACCGCTGGACCGCACGAGAGGACAGGCGCGATGACCGTCTACACCACCCTGGACAGCCCGCTGGGTGAGCTGCTGCTCGTCGGCGAGCCCTCGGCCACCGCCAAGGGCGGCACGGCGCTCGCGTCGCTCTCGATGCCGGGCCAGAAGGGCGCCGCGGTCGTCCTGGACGGCTGGGTCCGCGACGACGAGGCGTTCACCGTGATCGCCGACCAGCTGCGCGCGTACTTCGCGGGCGCCCTGACGCGGTTCGAGGTCGAGTACGCCGCCGGGTCCGGCACGGACTTCCAGCGCAGGGTCTGGGACGCGCTCGACTCCGTGCCGTACGGCACCACCACCACGTACGGGGCGCTCGCCGCGCGGCTCGGCCTTTCGCGCGCCGCCGTCCGCGCCCTGGGCACCGCCATCGGCCGCAATCCGCTGCTCGTGGTGCGCCCCTGCCACCGTGTGATCGGCGCGGACGGCTCGCTGACCGGTTACGCGGGCGGCCTGGACCGCAAGCGGCGGCTCCTGGACCTGGAGGCGTCGTGACCAGGGCCGCGCCCACCGCCGCCGGACCCGCTGAGCCCGCCGCCGGACCCGCTGAGCCCGCCACCGCCGGACCCCCCGCCGCGGTCGCCGCCGCCGACTGGGCCGGGATCGCCGCCGAGCTGGACGTCCACGGCTGTGCCCTGACGCCCGCGCTCCTCGACCCCGACGCGTGCCGGTCGGTCGCCGCCCTGTACGACGAGGCGGACCTGTTCCGGAAGACGGTCGACATGGCCCGGCACCGCTTCGGATCCGGCCGGTACCGGTACTTCGGCCCGGACCTGCCGGGCCCGGTCGCCGAGCTGCGAGCCGCCCTCTACCCCCGGCTCCTGCCGATCGCCCGGGACTGGGCGGCCCGCCTCGGCCGCCCCGCCCCGTGGCCCGACAGCCTCGACGAGTGGCTCGACAGGTGCCACGCGGCGGGCCAGTCGCAGGCCTCACAGATCCTGCTGCGCTACGAGGCCGGCGACTGGAACGCGCTGCACCGCGACCTCTTCGGCGACCTGGTCTTCCCGCTCCAGGTCGTCATCGGCCTCGACGTCCACGGCGCCGACTACACCGGCGGCGAGTTCCTGCTCGTGGAACAGCGCCCGCGCGCCCAGTCCCGTGGCACCGTCACCGTGCTGCCGCAGGGACACGGCCTGGTCTTCACCACGCGCGACCGGCCGGTGCGCTCCGCGCGCGGCTGGTCGGCGGCCCCGGTCCGGCACGGCGTGAGCACCGTCCGCTCGGGCCTGCGGCGCACCCTGGGCCTGGTGTTCCACGACGCGTAGCCCCGGCCGCGCCTACTCGCGGCGCCCGGGTGCGCGGGGGCCGGAGGCGTCCCGCGCGTCCGGGGGCCGCGGCGCCCCGTCCTGGCGCTGCCAGGCCGCGTACAAGGTGGAGAGCCCGACCGCGACGGTGGACACCGCCTCTGCCTTGACCCCGCACCGGATGAGGACGATCCCGGTCGCCAGGACCGCGAGGAATACGGCGAGGTCGGTTCGCCGCCGTGGAAAGTGCATCGTTCAGCCTCTCTGAATTTCTTGATCTCTTGCCCGGTCTGCCGCCTGATGTCCTGTCAGGCGGCAATCAGGCTGTTGGGGGTGCGAGGTGTTGCGGTAGGCGGCACAGTTGCCACGTGTCGCAACACCGGCGGCAGCAGCAGACAGGGAGTGGGCATGGGCAGCCTGGTGCCGCTGGGCGGGGAGCTTCCGGACGAGTCACGGGCGCTCGCCGAGGCGCTGCGCGGCCTCTTCGACGGGCTCGGGCTCAGCGTCCGCCGGTACGCGGCCCGCCGGAGCTGGGACGCCGGGTCCCTGTCCCGCTTCCTCAACGGCACCCGCGTCCCCACCTGGGAGTTCGTCAACGCCCTCGTCCACGACGTGGCCGAGCACCAGGGCAGGACGCCCACCCCCGAGGCCATGGAGCTGATCCGCCGGCTGCACCGCGAGGCACTGGCCCGCAGCGGCTCCCCGCTCCACCGGGTCCAGCTCCTCGAGGACCAACTGGCCGAGGCCGACCGGCAGTCCACCCGCTCGGCGGCGCTGGTCCGCGCGCTCGAAGGGGCGTTGGTCGACGCGCAACACCGCGCGGCGGACCTCGAGGTACAGATCGGACAGCTGCGCGCGCACCAAGGGCGCGAGCACGCCGACGCAGACAAGGTGCTCCAGCTGTACGAGGACCAGTTGGCCGGGCTCCGCAGGGAACGGCAGTCCCTCGTGCGGCAGGTGGAGGCGCTCGGCGAGGAACTCCGCGACGCCCACGCCCGCCGCGCCGAGGCGGAGGGACGCTGCGAGGAGCTGGAGCGGCAGTTGATCGCGGCCGAGGAGCACCGGCGGGACGACGAGGCCGTACCCCGGCCCCGGGAGTCCGGCGAGGGCCCGCGGGACTCCGCCCCCGCGACACCTGCCCCTCCCCCGCCGCCGCCCCGCAAACGCCCCCGACCGCCCGTCGGGAACACGTACCCGGGAGGGCTGAACCCCGGCTACGCCTTCGACACCTTCATCGTCGGCGAGTCCAACCGCTTCGCGAACGCCGCCGCCCTCGCCGCCGCCACGCGGCCCGGCCGGGCGTACAACCCCCTTTTCCTCTACGGGACGTCAGGGATCGGCAAGACACACCTGCTGCACGCCGTCGCGCACTCCGCACGCGGCCTCCATCCCGACCTCCACGTCCGGTACGTACACGCCGAGGACTTCTCCAGGTCCCTGGGGAAGTGCCGGGAAGCCGACGTCCTGCTGGTCGACGACCTCCACTTCCTGGCGCACACCAGGGCGACGCAGGAGGAGTTCCTCCACACCTTCAACGCGCTCCACGAGGCCGGGAAGCAGCTCGTGCTGTCCTCGGACCGGCCGCCCAAGCAGCTGACGAACCTTGAGGAAGGGCTGCGCAGCCGTCTGGAGTGGGGCCTGATCACCCACATCCAGCCGCCCGAGCTGGAGACGCGCGTCGCCCTCCTGCACCGCAAGTCGGTCGCGGACGGGCTCGACACGCCTCCGGAAGTGCTCGAATTCATCGCCGCGCGCACCTCGCGCACCATCCGCGAGCTGGAGGGCGCGCTGAACCGGGTGACGGCGTTCGCCCGCCTCAACCGGCAGCCGGTGGACCTCGGCCTGACGGAGATCGTCCTCAAGGATCTGGTCCCCGACCGCGGGCCGTCGCGCGGTGAGCGGGTCGGGCAGCTGATCATCGCCGTGACCTGCGACCACTTCAACCTGACGGCGGAGGAGCTGTGCGGCACGTCCCGCAGCCGGGTCCTGGTGACCGCGCGCCAGATCGCCATGTACCTGTGCTGTGAACTGACCGACCTGCCACGGCCGAAGATCCGCGAGCTGTTCCAGCGGCACGACCCGGGCACCGTGGACCACGCGGACCGCAAGATCCGGGCGCTCATGGCGGAGCGTCGCTCCCTCTACAACCAGATCACCGAACTCACCGTGCGGATCAAGGACGCCGCCGACGAACTGGCCGACTAGCGGGGCGTCAGCCGAGCCCGCTCACCCGCAGCGTGATGTTCACGCGCCCGGACAGGCCGAGTCCCGGTGGCGCCGTACCCGCGTGGATCCTCGGTACGCCGTGGTACGCGAGGCGCGACGGGCCGCCGAAGACCATCAGGTCGCCGCTGCGCAGCTCGACGTCCGTGTACGGACGCGCGCGCGTCTCGGTGTTGCCGAACCGGAAGACGCACGCGTCCCCGATGCTCAGCGAGACCACCGGCGCGGTGGACCGCTCGTCGCTGTCGCGGTGCATGCCCATGCGGGCGTCGGCGTCGTAGTAGTTGATGAGCGCGATGTCGTACGCGGGCGGCCCGTCGCCGCGGTCCCCGTACGCCTCCCGCACCGCCGCGCGCCCCAGCTCCGCGAGCCACGCGGGCAGCGGCTTCACCGGGGCGCCGTCGCCGTCGACGACGGTGCGCGCGTAGCCGTACGGGTACCAGTGCCAGCCGAGGCACACCTGCCGGGCGGTCATCGTGCCGCCGCCGGGCAGGTGGACGGTGCGCAGGCCCGCGGGCGGGCGGGCCCAGTCGCGGCAGGCGGCGAGCAGCTCCCGCTGCCGGCCGGGGCCGAGCCAGCCGGGCACGTGCACCGCGCCCGGGGCCACCTCGCCGCGCTCGCGCGGGAACAGCTCGTCGCTCATCAGCGCTTGACGGCCCGCAGGATCACGAACTTGCGGTTGCTCGCGGCCACTTCGACGTTGCCGAACAGGCGCTTGAGCCGGACGTGGTAGCCGAGGTGGCGGTTGCCGACGACCCACAGCTCGCCGCCGGGCCGCAGCGCGGCGCGGGCGCCGCGGAACATCCGCAGGGCCGCCGCGCCGGTCATGGCCTGGTGGCTGTGGAAGGGCGGGTTGTTCAGGACGAGGTCCACGGACGCGGCGGGCGTCGCCGTGAGCGCGTCCCCGGCAAAGAACTCCGCCTTCGCGGCGGCCGCGTTGGCCTGGAACGTGGCCTCCGCCGAGGCGACCGCCTGGTACGACTCGTCGACGAAGGTGACCCGCGCCTCGGCGTTGGCGAGCGCCGCGGCCGTGCCGAGCACGCCGTTGCCGCAGCCCAGGTCCACGACGTGGGCGTCGCCGTGGCTCGCGGGCAGGTGCTGGAGGAAGAAGCGCGTGCCGATGTCCAGGCGCTCGGCGCAGAAGATGCCCGCGTGGTTGACGGCGGTCAGGCCCGCGCCCGCCCCCGCGTCGGCGGGCAGGACGTACCGCCGCGGCCAGGGGCTGGGCTCGCGGGCCCGCTCCGGGTCCGGTGCGGCGAAGATCAGGCGGGCCTTCTGCCGGGCCGGCGAGGTGCGCGTCGGGCCGACGATGCGCTCGAAGAGTTCGAGCGTCGAGGTGTGGATCTCGGTGACCATGCCGGTGCCGACGACGACGGTGCCCGCGTGCAGGGCGGGCGCGATCCGGTGCAGCTGGTCCTCCAGGAGCGCGAGGCTCTTGGGCACCCGGACCAGGAGCACGTCGACCCGCTCGGGCGGCGTGTCCCGCGTCGTCAGCAGACGCGCCGGGTCGGGCGCGTGCCCGGCCCGCTCCAGATTGGCGAGGGTCGCCTGCCGGGCGAGGAAGGAGTCGGTGATCTGCACGGGCCGGTGCGCGGCGAGCGCCGTGGTCAGCGCGCCCCACCGGTCGCCGATCACGGCCACGGTGCCGTCGAGGGCGACCGGCGCGTCACCCTCCTCCCCCGCCAGATGCCGCAGCAGATAGGCGTCGGCCGCGGACCAGGCCCGCAGCTGATCGCGCGGGTCCTCCGGAAAACGGGTGAGGTCGTACGCACCCCATGACGTGCTCAAACGGTTCATCGTGCCTTCAGGCTACTGGTAGCGGCGATCGGGCCGCGGCCCCAGGTCGGCTCGCGAGGCGCGGCAGGGCCCCTACCTCACCGGGAACGCAGCCGTCGCTGTCGGGGCACGGCGACGCGGGTGCGGTCGGGGTCGGCCGGGCGTTCGGGGTCGTACACCGCGAGGACGGGCCGGTCGAGGGCCGCGCGGTCGACGACCACCGGCACGGCGTGCCGGGCGCCCCGCCGGTCGTGGAAGACGACGGTGACCTCGCCGCGCCTGCCGCGCACCGGACGCCAGCCCTCCAACTGGGCCTCGGCCGTGGTGAACCCGGCGCGCACCCGGCGCAGCGCGGCGGTCCTGCGCAGGCTCACGGCGGCGCCCCACACCGCGGCGACGCCGCCCACGGCCGCCACCGACCACAGGAACGTGAGCCAGGTCGTCACGGAGTGCCGCCCTATCGGCGCGAGCAGCATGAAGTCGGTGAGCGTGCCGTACGAGACGCGGCCGTCGGCCATCGCGTCGTACCAGCCCGTGAGGGCGGCGAACGCGCTGAGCGCGATCACCACGCCCGCCGTCGCGCGGTGCAGGAACCGGGCGGCGACGACGCCGAGCAGCACGTCCAGACCGATGCCCAGCTCCGGCGCGACGGCCACCAGCTGGTCGCTGCCGCAGCCCCGGTCGTCGTAGCAGGACCACTCGACGCTCGTGGCGTCGTACGTGCTCAGGTGCCACACGAGCCAGACCTGCCAGACGAGGAGCGCGCAGGCGAGCCCCCGCAGCACGACGCCGTAGGTCTTCCCGCGCAACTCCCGTCCCTGCCTCAGTGGTTCGGCGGCGCCTCGGGGGCGCCGCGCGGACAGCATCCGTCAATGTCCGTGCAGGCTACACGCTGTCCCGTGCGGCCACCACGGAGCGCGCTCAGCCACGGGCGAACCAGGTGGGCCCGTCCGCCATGGCCTGCTTGATGCGGAACAGGCCGGTCTCGTGCAGCTCGGGAAGCCGGTCCAGCGGGAACCAGGCCACCTCGAGGGACTCGTCGTCGTTGACGCGGGGCTCGCCGCCCACGGCCCGGCAGCGGATGGTGATGTCCATGAACTGGCAGACGTCGTGGTTGGGGTAGGTGACGGGCTCCAGGGTCTCCACGAGGACCACCCGCTCGGCGACGCAGCGCACGGCGGTCTCCTCGAAGACCTCCCGCTCGGCGCACTCGGCGGGCTGCTCCCCCGGCTCCGGGATGCCGCCGATCACCGACCACTTGCCGTTGTCGGCGCGCCGACCGAGCAGCACCCGGCCCTCGTCGTCGAAGACGATCGCGGTGACTCCGGGGAGCCACAGGAGCTGGTGGCCCACGTCGGCGCGCAGGGTCTTGATGAACTCTGGAGTAGCCATGATCAGCACCCTAACCGCCGGTGCCGGCCCGCCTGCGCGCGATCACCCAGCCGATTCCGGCCACTCCCAGACCGGCCAGAAACACCTCGGGCCACACCCCGAGCCGCGTCGCGGGCGTCTTGGAGCTGCGCTTGGGCACCTCCGCGACCAGCGACTCCGCCGTGAACATGCCCGTGCGCTCGGCGACCGTCCCGTCCGGGCGGATCACGGCGCTCACCCCGCTGGTCACCGGGACCATGACGGCCCTGCCGTGCTCGACGGCCCGCACCCGGTCGATGGCCAGTTGCTGGTACGTCATCTGGCTGCGCTCGAACGTGGCGTTGTTGCTCGGCACGGACAGGATCTGCGCGCCCTTGTTCACCTGGTCCCGGACCACGTCGTCGAAGGCCGCCTCGTAGCACGTCACGGGCCCGACCTCGGTGCCCGCCATGTCGAACACGACCGGCTTCGTGCCCGGCTTGAAGACGCCCGCGCGGTCTACGTCGGAGCTGAAGAGCCGGAAGAAGCTCCGGTAGGGCATGTACTCGCCGAACGGCTGGAGGTGCCGCTTGTCGTACGAGGCGCCGGGGCCCGCCTCGGGGTCCCAGAGGATCTGCCGGTTGCGGGGCTTGCCGTCCTTCGCCTCGACGACGGCGCCGACGGAGACGGGGGCGCCGATGGCCTTCGCCGCCTTGTCGATCTCCGCGTACGCGTCGGCGTTGGTGAACGGGTCGATGTCGGAGGAGTTCTCCGGCCACAGGACCAGGTCCGGCTGCTCGGCCCTGCCCGCCTTGACCTCGGCGGCGAGGCGCAGCGTTTCCCGGACGTGGTGGTCGAGCACGGCCCGGCGCTGGGCGTTGAAGTCCAGACCCATGCGCGGCACGTTGCCCTGGATGACCGCGACCGTGGCGGTGCCGTGCTCCGCCTGCGTGGACACCAGCGGTGTCGCGGCCGCCCCGGCGACCACGGGCGCGACGGTGAGCGCGGCGGCGGTCAGCACGGCGCGGTCCCGGGCGCGGGGCGCGGCCCTCAGGCGGCGCACGACGTCGGCGAGCCCGAAGCCGCTCAGGACCACCGCGAAGCCGAGCAGCGGGGTCCCGCCGAGCGCGGCGAGCGGCAGGAACACGCCGGTGGGCTGGCCGAAGGCGACCTTGCCCCACGGGAAGCCCTCGAAGGGGAAGCGCGCCCGCGCGGCCTCCGCGACGAGCCACACCCCGGACGCCCACACCGGCCACGCCGGAAGGCGGGACACCGAGGCGATGCCCAGGCCCGCCAGGCCGATGAACAGCGCTTCGGCGACGGCGAGGGCGAGCCACGGCAGCGGCCCCACGTCGACGCCCGTCCAGGAGAGCAGCGGCACGAAGTAGCCGAGACCCATGAGCAGGCCGAGACGGAACCCGGAGCCGGGCCGCCGGCCGTGCAGCACGAAGCCGAGCAGCGCGAACGCGAAGGGGGCGAGCCACCACAGCTCACGCGGCGCGAAGCTGAGGTAGAGCAGGACGCCGGAGAGCACCGCGGCGACGGCCGGAATCAGCCGTCGCCGTACCCGCTCCGCGCGGGTTTCCTGTCCGGGCTGCGGTTCGGTCTGCTCCGACGTCTCGGTGGGAGCGGTGGTGGCGGTCACCCGGGGAGTCTACGGCTCGCCACCTGGGCGCGGACAGCGCGGTCGGCCCCCGCGCGCGGGGGCGCCACGTGCCCCTCCCACACATTTGCTAGATCGTTTCTGCGCAAGACATCCACAACTCGTGTCAGCAGCCGCTACGGTGTGCCGCAGTCCCCGACACGCGGCTGGAACGCGCTGCCGCGGGGCGGGGGCGGCGGACACTCGGGGGGCGGGTTGGGGGCGACGGGGGCGGCGACGGCCGAGCGGGCCGGGGAGCGGCACGGGGTGACCGACGCGAGCGGTCTGGTGCTCCTCGCGGTGTGCGCGGCCTGGGCGCTGATCACTTCGGCGGTCGGCGGCGGGCGGCCGGACGGCGTGCTGCTCGCGGTCCTCGCGGTCGCCGCCGGGTACGCGGGCGGGCGCATCGCCGGAGCACTCCTGCCGGTGGCGGCCCCGTGCGCCGGGGCGCTCGCGGGGGTCTGTCTCGCCGTCGCGGCCCCCCACGTCACGCCCGGCCCGGCCAGTGCCTCGCCGCTCGGCCCCATCGGCGCCACCGCGGCGCTGCTGAGCCTGTCGGCGGGCGCGGTCTGCTGCGCGGCGTGGGCGGCGCGCGGGCCCGCGCTGCGGCTGTGTCTGCGCCTGGCCGCGGTCGCTGTGGTGGGCTGCGCGGCGGCGCTCGGCTCCACGGCGGGCTTCCTCGCCTGCGCCGGGATCCTGCTGTGCTCGCTCGCAGGGGCCCTGACCCGCCGGGCGCTCGGCCTCGCGGGGTTCGCCCTCGCCGCCGTGCTGGTGGCCGGGGCGTCCTGGGCCGTCGCCGAGGACCTGCTTCCGCGTGGCCTGACCGACTCCCTGGAGGGCCGGCTCGGGCCGCACCGGGTGCGGCTGTGGCGGGACGCCGGGGATCTGGTGGGCGCGCATCCGGCGTTCGGGGTGGGCCCGGGGCGGTTCGGCGACGCGTCACCGACCGTGACGGAGGGCCTGCTGCCGGACGGCAAGCCGCACTCGGCGCTGCTCCAGCAGGCCGCCGAGCAGGGCCTCACCGGAGTCGTACTGCTCACGGCTGCTTTCGGGTGGGTCCTGTTCGCGCTGTGGCGCTCGGCGCGCTGCACCGCGGTCGTCCTGACGGCGGGCGCGGCCCTGACCGCCGTCGCGGCGGTGGCCACGCTCGGCAACGCGCTGAGCGTGACGTCCGTGACGGCGGGCGCGGGCCTGCTCGCGGGCATCGCGACGGCCCGGCCGATACCGGAGACCAGGGGCGCCGACGGCGGCTAGCGCCGGGCCGGCCCTTGGCCGCGCGGGCAGGGTGGTCAGAGCGTGGGCGCGGGGCGGGTCGGCCGCAGGTGCTCGCGGATGACGCGGACCGCGCTCTCGGCGTTGTCCACGGTGACGGTGAACTTGTGGCCGTCGCCCAGTTCCAGGACGACGCCCTCGCCGCGCCGCACGATGACGGCGGTGCCCTGCTCGGGCCGCCAGCGGTAGCCCCAGCCGCCCCAGTGCCGCGGGGTGACGGCGGGCGCGAAGTCGGCGCCGACGACGTGCGAGAGCGGGATGCGGCGGCGCGGCAGGCCGATGTGGCCGCAGCGCACTTCCAGGCACTCCTTGTCGACCTTCACGGCGACGTGGACGAAGGCCAGGGTGCCGAAGAGGATCAGCAGGCCGACCGCGATGCAGCCGACGATGGACATGACCAGCGGCAGGATGCCGGAGGGCCACAGGGTCTCCACGGCCAGGTCGATGCCCAGCGCGAGGCAGGCGGCGCCGGCGCAGGCCAGCAGCCACTGGACGCGGTTCGACGCGCGTCCGGTCCAGATCTCGGGCTCATCCTCGGCGGCAGCCCGCTCGCCGTGGGCGTGGTCCGTCATGGAGTCGAGGTTACTCACGATCCGCCGCGAAGGCACCGCGTCGCGGAGAGATACCTCTCCGGCCGGACGCTCCGAACACCAGGCTTCCCGGGGGCAGGGCCCCGGTGGGGCGCGTTCCCGCCGCTGGGCCGCACGGGGGCGCCGACCAGGCCCCCGTCAGCTCTTCAGGGCCGGGCTCGCCGACGCCAGGAGGCGTCCTTCGGCGTAGGCCAGGGCCTCGGGCGGCAGCGCGGCCTCGCGCCCGCTGAGGAGCACGCGGACGCCGCCGTGGCGGTCGTCGGCCGTCGCACGGTCGCCCGGCACCTCGCCGATGCGGCGCAGCGTCTGGGCGGCGACGGCTCCGGCCGAGCCGTGCAGGACGAGCGGCGCCCGGTCCGCACGCTGGACGGCGGCGCGGATGCGCTCCGCGACCAGCTCGTAATGGGTGCAGCCCAGGACGACGGCCCTTACCTCGGGCGGGGTGAGGGCGGCGGCCGCCGCGATCGTCCGGTCGATGGCGTCCTCGTCGGCCCACTGCACGGCGTCGGCAAGGCCCGGGCAGGGCACCTCCGTGACGTCGACGCCCGCGGCGAACTCCTCGATGAGGCCGCGCTGGTAGGGGCTGCCGGTGGTCGCGGGGGTCGCCCAGATCGCGATCGGCCCGCCACCGGCCGCGGCGGGCTTGATCGCGGGAACGGTGCCGATGACCGGCAGGTCCGGCTCGAAGCGGGCGCGCAGGGCGGGCAGCGTGTGCACGGTCGCGGTGTTGCACGCCACGATGAGCGCGTCCGGGCGGTGCGCGGCGGCGGCCCCGGCAACCGCGAGGGACCGCTCCGTGAGGTCCGCCGTGTCGCGGGGGCCCCAGGGCATGCCGTCCGGGTCCGAGGAGAGCACGAGATCGGTGCCGGGGGCCAGGCGCCGTACCGCGGCCGCCGCGGCGAGCAGTCCGATTCCGGAGTCCATGAGCGCGATCTTCACCCGGTCACCTTAGACGATGGGCCTCACAACCCGGGCACCGTGGGGCAGACTGCGGCGGATGAGTGCCGTTGCGTGGATCTCCGCCGCCTCGCTCGCCGCGTGGCTGTGGCTGCTGGTAGGACAGGGCTTCTTCTGGCGCACGGACCTGCGCCTGCCACCCCGGCGCGAGCCGGAGCGCTGGCCGCCGGTGTGCGTCGTCGTCCCCGCGCGGGACGAGGCCGAGGTGCTGCCCGCCAGTCTGCCGTCACTGCTCGCGCAGGACTACCCGGGGCGGGCCGAGGTGTTCCTCGTCGACGACGGCAGCACCGACGGCACCGGGGCTCTCGCGCGGGAGCTGTCCGCGCGGCACGGCGGGCTTCCCCTGACCGTCACCTCGCCGGGCGAGCCGCCCGCGGGCTGGACGGGCAAGCTGTGGGCGGTGCGGCACGGCATCGGCCTGGCACGCGCGCGTGAGCCGGAGTACCTGCTGCTCACGGACGCGGACATCGCCCATGAACCCGACAGCCTGCGGGAGTTGGTGGCCGCCGCGGAGACCGGCGGCTTCGACCTGGTGTCACAGATGGCGCGGCTGCGCGTGGCCAGCGTGTGGGAGCGCCTGGTCGTCCCGGCGTTCGTCTACTTCTTCGCACAGCTGTATCCGTTCCGCTGGATCGCGCGCAAGGGCGGGCGCACCGCCGCCGCGGCCGGTGGCTGCGTGCTGCTGCGCGCGGACGCCGCCGTACGGGCGCGGGTGCCGGACGCCATCCGGCACGCCGTGATCGACGACGTGGCCCTCGCCCGGGCGGTCAAGCGCGGCGGCGGGCACGTCTGGCTGGGCCTCGCCGACCGTGTCGACAGCGTGCGCCCCTATCCGCACCTCGCGGACCTGTGGCGGATGGTGGCGCGCAGCGCGTACGCCCAGCTGCGCCACAACCCGGCGGTGCTCGCCGGGACGGTGGCGGGGCTCGCGGTGATCTACCTGGCGCCGCCCGTCGCCCTGGCCGCGGGCCTGGCGGCGGGCGACACTGCCGCCGCGGTCCTCGGGGGCCTCGCGTGGCTCGTGATGACGGGGACGTATCTGCCGATGCTGCGCTACTACCGCCAGCCGCTGTGGCTCGCGCTCACGCTGCCCGCCACGGCCTTCCTGTACCTGCTGATGACGGTGGACTCGGCGGTGCGGCACTACCGGGGACGCGGCGCGGCGTGGAAGGGCCGGACCTATGGGGCCGCCCCTGAGCCGGCCCCCGACTCGCGGCCCTGACCGGCGCCCCCCACGTGCTGGGAGGCGCCGGCGCGGGGCATCACTTCCTGCCGGGCGTCCAGTTCATGCCCCAGCCGTAGGCGTAGTCGATCGTGCGCTGCGGGCTCACGCCGCGCTCGGGCACCAGATAGCGGGCCTCGCGCTGGACGACCAGCTCGCCGCCCTGGTTCGTGATGAGCGCGAGGGCGCACACCGTCGACGGCACCGTGCACTCGTCCAGGGAGAACTCGATCGGCGCGCCGTGCTGCGGCGTCAGCGTGACCGTCGCGTTCAGGTCGGCGAAGCTGCGCGCGCCCTCGTAGATGGTCACGAAGATGACCATGCGCTTGAAGTCCCGCGTGTGGTCGAGGTTGACGGTGAGGTTCTCGCCGGTCGACACGGCTCCGGTGCGGTCGTCGCCGTCCAGGAGGATGTACGGAGGCTGGTTCAGGGCCCCGAAGGCGTTGCCGAGGGCCTGGACGACTCCCTTGCGGCCGTCGGCCAGTTCGAACAGCGCGCACAGGTCGAGGTCGAGGTCGCCGTGCATCGCCACGGCGCGCCCGAGCTTGCTGGCCCAGCCCTTGAACTGCTTGCGCACCTCCCAGTTGAGGTTCACGCGCAGCGCGCCCGACGTGCCGCCCTGCTTGGTCAGGGAGACCGAGGGCGACTCCTTGGTGAGCGTGACCTTGGTCAGGCGCACGGGCTGTGCGGGCGCGGCGGGCGGCGGAGGCGGCGAGGCGGGAGCGGGCGCGGCCACGGGCGGGGCGGGGGCGGGCGCGGGAGCCGCCACGGGCGGAGCGGGCGCCGGGGGCGGGGTGGGCGCCGGGGGCGGGGTGGGCGCGGCCGCCTGCTGGGGCTCGTCCACCGTGATGCCGTAGTCCGTCGCCAGGCCTTCCAGACCGCTGCTGTAGCCCTGGCCGACGGCGCGGAACTTCCAGGCGCCCTGGCGCCGGTACAGCTCGCCGAGGACGAACGCCGTCTCCACGCTCGCGTCGGCGCTGTCGTACCGCGCGATCTCCGCGCCGGTCGCGGCGTCGAGGACCCGGATGTGCAGACCGGGCACCTTGCCGAACGAGCCGCCGTCGGACGACGCGGCGAGGACCACCGTCTCGACAGCGGGCTCCACGCGCGCGAGGTCGACGACGAGCGCGTCCGTCACGGTGCCGCCCGCGGTCCGCTTGCCCTCGTGGCGCACGGCGCCCGAAGCGTGCGTCGCCTGGTTGTAGAAGACGAAGTCCGCGTCCGAGCGCACCTTCCCGGACTGCGCGAGCAACAGCGCGGACGCGTCGGCGTCCGGAACTCCGGGTCCGGAACCCCAGCCCAATTCGACCCGTACGGCGGTTGCCCCCACGGGAACATTCGAACCTTTGGCCATAGACATGTCTGCCCCCATCACCAGTGCCGGGCCCGGCAGGACCGCCGTTCCGTTCCCGCCCAACCTATTACCTGGGATTCGCGGACGCGCACGGACCCACCCGGCCATCGCTCCGCGTCAACCGCCGGTCGACCGCCGGTAACCCAGGAGAACCCCGCCTTTACAGGTTCCCTACGGCACCGCGCGACCGATTTTCCCAGGTTCGCTCGCATTGAGGATCCGAAGGCGCAGGCAACACGACAAACAACCCTCTTATCGGTCTCCCCAACCAGCACATCAAGGGCTTAACTTATGGAGCATGACCTCCCCCCGCTCCACCTATGGCGGCGGTTACTACTCCGCGCCGTCCTTCCCGGACACTCCGATCTACGACTCTCTGGTCGCCGAGCGGGGCACCCCGCAGATCGCCCCGATCCGGGTGAACCCGTCTCCTTACGACACGGGCAGTCACCTCCCGGCCCTTCCCGCCGCGTTGCCCGCCCTGCCGTCGGGGCCCTCCGGGCCCGCGGCGGCGGCTCCGCCGAACTACGGCTACGCGCCCGCGCCGCAGCCCGCACCGCTGCAGCAGGCCCCCGCGCCGTACATCCCGCAGCAGGCAGGACCGCCCCGCGGCTACCCGGGCCCGCAGCAGCAGCGGCCCATGGGGACCACGACGGGCTATGAGGCGATGCGTCCCGCGGCGCCTCGCCCGGCGCCCGCGCCCCACGAGGACCCGTACAACCGGCAGCAGTACCGGGGCTACTGACCGACCGCGGCCCGCGCCGCCGGTGACCGCCGACAGCAGGGCCGCGCGTCGCTCACTGGGATCCATGTTCATCCGCTGAAGGCGTCCGGGGGGGCACGCCTGGCAGTCGCCGTCGAGCCAAGGGCCGACGGCGACTTCGGCGTGCGCGCACTCAGCCGGGTCCCCTGATTCGCGTGATTCGCGCAACGCCGCGCTCAGCGAAGGCCCCGCCGCCCATGCATCGTTTCCGGCCGAATGTGCGGGGCCCGCGCTCACCGCCTCCGGGCCGGCTCCGCCCCGTCGACAACACCCGCCATCCGTATCGGTGACCCGCCGAAGATCCTCGAATGAACAGGACGGGCGCGGGGAACTCGACGACAGGACAAGGTCGTTGAGGTTCGAAGGTGCTCGCCCCGGTCTCCCGCGAAGCACCGGCGGGAGCCTCGCCGGGCCTCTTCGGACGAGTCCGGAAAGCGACGAGAGGGAGGGTGCTGTCATCCTCAGTTCTCGTCGCCCACGCGTGAGCCGTGCCGTTCGCGGTCAGGACCGTGGGGACGGACGCGGAAGACCGTGAGGACGGACGCGGAAGGGGGTGCGGGACCGTGCGAGCGATCGCCGGACTCTGGCGCTGGCGCCGCAATCCACTGCGGCGCGGGACGGACCTCGCCGAGGCCTGGGTGGCCCTGGTCGCCCTCGTACTCATCGTCGTCGCGGCCCCGGTGACCGGCGCGGTGACGGGCAGCCTCACGCACGACGCGCTGTTGCGCTCGGTGGAAACACAGCGCGCGGCCCGCCACGTCGTGACGGCCACTGTCCTTGAGAAACTCGACGAGTCGCCCCTCGACCCCGACCCGGAGACCTCCACCGCGCGGGACGCGCACCGCCGCGTGCTCGCCAGGTGGACGGGACCGGACGGCTCCGGGCACGCGGGCACGGTCGCGTCCGTCCTCAAGTCGCCACGGCCGGGCGACCGGTTCACGGTCTGGACCGACCGCCACGGCCGGGTGGTCGGCCGCCCGCTCGACCCGGCCACCGCCACGACCCACGCGGCCCTCGCCGGATTCGGCGCCGCCCTCGCGAGCGCCGGCCTCGTCGAGGGCGCCCGGCGGCTGCTCCTGTGGCGCGTCCTCCAGCGCCGCTACGCCCGCTGGGACCAGGCCTGGCAGCAGGCGGGACCGGACTGGGGCAGGACCGGCACCGGCGCCTGAGCTGGGGGGAGCCTGCCCATCAGGTCAACTCCCCCGTGCCGCGCGCGCTACGGTGGAGCGGGCCGACTCCTCGGCCTCCTCGCGCGCGGGCGCGGGGTCCCGCGTATGTCGAGGTGGGGGCAGAGCAACTCCATGGCACAGGGCACGGTCCAGGTGACGCACACCGGTACGTCGCGGTGGCGGCGCCGCACGGGAGAGTACGCATCGCTGACCGCCGCCCTGGAGGCCGCGGGCGACGGGGACGTCCTGACAGTCGCCCCGGGGACGTACCGCGAGAACCTCGTCGTCCAGCGGGCGGTGACGCTGCGCGGCCCCGAGGGCTCCCCCGGCTCCGTGCGCATCGCGCCCGTCGACGGCGTGCCCCTGACGGTGCGGGCCTCCGCCGTCGTGCAGGACCTGCACGTCGAGGGGCAGGACTCGGCCGCGCCCGCGCTGCTCGTCGAGGACGGCACGCCGGAGCTGGCGGACATCCGGGTGCTGACGCGCTCGGCGGCCGGCATCGAGGTCCGCGGCGGCGCCCGCCCCACCCTGCGCCGCTGCACGGTCGACAACGCGGGCGGCGTCGGCATCGCCGTACTCGACGGCGGTGGCGGCGTGTTCGAGGAGTGCGAGGTCGTCGCGGCGGGCCAGTCCGGGGTCGCGGTGCGCGGCGGCGGCCATCCCCGCCTGGAGCGCTGCCGGGTGCACCACACCTCGGGCGCGGGCCTGTCGGTCACCGGCGAGTTCAGCGGCCTGGAGGCCGTCGGCTGCGAGGTGTACGAGGTCAAGGGCGCGGGCGTGCAGATCACCGCGCGCGCCACGGCGCACCTGACGGACTGCGCGGTGCACCGCACGACGTCCGACGGCGTCACGCTCGACACGGACGCGGTGCTCACCCTCGCCGACTGCCGCATCCACGACATCCCGGAGAACGCGGTCGACCTGCGCTCGCGCTCGGTCCTCACCCTGACGCGGAGTACGGTGCGCGAGTTCGGCCGCAACGGCCTGTCGGTATGGGACCCGGGGACGCGCGTGGACGCCAACCAGTGCGAGATCCACGACAGCACGGGTGACTACCCGGCGGTGTGGGTCAGCGACGGTGCGACGGCCGTCCTGGAGTCGTGCCGGGTGCACGACGTGCCGGACGCGCTGTTCGTCCTCGACCGGGGGTCGCGCGTCGACGTCATAGACAGTGATCTGACGCAGGTGCGCAACACGGCGGTGTCGGTGAGCGACGGCGCGACCGCCCAGCTGGACGACGTGCGCATCCGGGAGGCGGGGACCGGCGCGTGGTTCCGCGACCACGGCAGCGGCGGCGTCCTCGCGGACTGCACCGTGGACGCCACGCAGACGGGCGTGATCGTCACCAAGGGCGCCGATCCCAGCATCGAGCGCTGCACGGTCACCTCCCCCGCCGAGGCGGGCTTCTACGTCTCGGCGGGCGGGCGCGGCAGCTTCCAGCGCTGCACGGTCGTCGGCAGCGGCGGCTACGGCTTCCACGTCATCGACGGCTGTCGTACGACGCTCAAGCGGTGCCGCACGGAGCGGTGCGCGCGCGGCGGCTTCGAGTTCGCGGAGGACGGCCCGCTCGTCGAGGACTGCACCAGCGACGAGAGCGCCGGCGTACGACCCGCCGCGCCCGAGGCGGCCACGCAGACGGCCGGACAGTCCGTGGGGCTGCTCGGCGCCCTTCCCGAGCCGCGCGGCGCCGGGCAGCCGCCCGCGCAGCCCGCCCCGCCGCCGTCGCGCACCTCCAAGGCCGTGCTCGGCGAACTCGACACGCTGGTGGGCCTGGAGAGCGTCAAGCGCGAGGTGCGGGCCCTCACCGACATGATCGAGGTGGGGCGGCGCCGCCAGGAGGCGGGCCTCAAGGCGGCCTCGGTCCGCCGCCACCTGGTGTTCACCGGCTCCCCCGGCACGGGCAAGACGACCGTGGCCCGGCTCTACGGCGAGATCCTGGCCTCGCTCGGCGTCCTGGAGCGCGGCCACCTCGTCGAGGTGTCGCGCGTGGACCTGGTGGGCGAGCACATCGGCTCGACGGCGATCCGCACCCAGGAGGCGTTCGAAAAGGCCCGGGGCGGCGTCCTGTTCATCGACGAGGCGTACGCGCTCTCACCGGAGGACTCCGGGCGCGACTTCGGCCGGGAGGCGATCGACACGCTCGTGAAGCTGATGGAGGACCACCGCGAGGCCGTCGTGGTGATCGTCGCGGGCTATACGCAGGAGATGAACCGCTTCCTGTCGGTCAACCCCGGGGTGGCGTCCCGCTTCTCGCGCACCATCACGTTCGGCGACTACGACGCCGAGGAACTCCTCCGCATCGTCGAGCAGCAGGCGGAGGAGCACGAGTACACGCTCGGCACCGGCACATCCGAGGCGCTCCTGAAGTACTTCACCGCCCTGCCGAAGGGGCCCACGTTCGGCAACGGCCGTACCGCGCGCCAGACGTTCGAGGCGATGGTGGAGCGGCACGCGGGCCGTGTCGCGCAGCTCGCGGAGCCGAGTACGGACGATCTCACCCTGCTGTACCCGGAGGACCTTCCGGAACTGGTGTAGGGCTCGCCGGGGGAGCGGCCGCGGGGGTCGCCCCCGCCGTGTCCGGGGACTTCGGGCGCGGCACCGGGGGCCTGAGCCGGGCGAGCAGCCGGGCGCGCTCCTCGGCGAACGCGGGGTCGGCCTGGTAGTCGCCGTGGCCGAGGAGCGGCGCGGGCAGCGGGTGCTCGGCGGTGCGGCCGTAGGCGAGCGGGTCCTTGAGCGCGGCGCGGTCGACCTGGGGGCCGCAGTCGCCGTGCAGCCGCACCGGGCCGCCGATGGGGTCGGTGGCGCGATACAGGTTGCGCCAGCAGTCGACCTCGCGGTGCAGGGAGCTGAGCGCGGCGGGCCCGAAGTGCGCGGGGAACCAGCGGCCGTACAGGCGCTCAAGGGGGGAGCCGTAGGTGAGCAGCGCGACCCGTTTGCGTACGGACGGCAGCAGTTGCCAGGCCGCGGCGGCGGCGAGGACGCTGCCCTGGGAGTGGCCGGACAGCACGAGGCGGCCGCCCGTGGCGCGGGTCCAGGTGTGCATGCGCCAGGTCAGGTCGGGCACGGCGCGCTCGGCGTAGCAGGGCGGCGCGAACGGGTGGGCGGCGCGCGGCCAGAACGTGCCGACGTCCCACAGGATGCCGATGGTGCGGCGCGCGGAGGCGTCGCGGTAGGCGCGGCGGCCCCAGGTGACGAAGAGTATGAAGCCGAGGCCGATCAGCCAGGAGCCGAGGGCCTGCGCGGTCTGCGCGGTGCCCTCGACGAACGCGGGCGCGCCGTCGGCGGCCTCGCCGGGCACCTCGTCGCTCGCCCAGGCCCCGACGAGCGCGGCGGCGCCGAGCAGCAGCGTGGTGGCCGAGGTGACGCCGACGACGAGGGGCACGCGGTCGGTGAGGGCGGCGCTCACGCGCTTGGCGGCGATGCGGCGGGTGCGGGCGGTGTCGGGGCGCTCGCCGGGGTACTCGCGCGGCACGCGGGCGCGCTCGATGCGCAGGTGCCGGGCGGTGCGGACGGCGAGCCCCGCGCACAGGACGGCGACGACCACGAGCAGCGGCGGGATGACGGAGGCCTGCCAGGTCAGCAGGGCGGGCGGCCCGTCGATCGTGCCGCGCCTGCCGTCCAGCCAGTCGGCGACGCGCTGGGAGCCGCCGCCGGACATGACGCCGCCGAGCGCGCAGGCCAGCATGGCGACGGCGGGGCCGCCGAGGCCGCGCATGGCGGCGCGGGCGTCGGGCGCCCCGCGGTGGAGCGCGGTGGCGACGGCCGCGAGGGCGAGCACCAGGGCGCCCTGGACGAGGGCGATGCCGCCGAAGGTCGTGTTGCCCGGAAGCCGGCCCGTGGAGGTCCAGTCGGGCCGCGACCACCCGGCGTACAGGACCGCGAGGGCGAGCAGGGCGAGGGCGGCGAGCGGCAGCCCGCGCACCAGGGTGCGGTCGAGCCGCCGGTCGAGCCGGTGTTCGCTACGGCCCCTGCGGCACACCACTCCCACCACGAGGGCCCCGCATCCGGCGAGGGCGGACATCAGGGTCCAGCCGAGGACGTCCAGGAGCACGGATCCGCCGGGGCGGCGGTCGTACCGGGCGGCGGAGGCGCCCACGGCGGCGGCGACCGTGAGCAGGCCGGCGGCGGTGTGGGCGGCGCGCAGCCGGGCGACGATCCTGCGCCCGTACCAGAAGCCGGGCCTGCCGAGGGCGTTGCGGGCGGCCTCCTCGGGGTCCGGTTGGTGGGGCAGCGGCTGCTGGGACTCGTACGCGCTCCAGGTGCGGTGGGAGAGGTACCAGAGCAGGCCGGTGAGCGCGGCGGGCAGGGCCGCGGCGAGCGCGAGGCGGCGCCCGGGCTGCGACCACCAGCCGCCGCCCCCGGCCGCGTCGGGGGCGAGGAAGCCGAGCCAGGAGTGGTCGGCCACGCACGCGCGCGTGCCCGCGCACTGCCAGGCCACCAGGTCGACCGCTATCTCGCAGGCCGCGGCCACGAGCAGCACGGTGAGGGTCAGGGCGACGAGGCGGACCAGGAGGCCGTACGCCCGGACGGCGCGCTTCATGCGGCGCGCGGCGGGGCGCATCCAGTGCGCCAGGTTGACCACCATGAACGGCAGGAGCAGGAGCCACAGGGCGCGCGAGCCGTTGCCGGAGGTGAGGTCGGACCAGACGTACGCCTCCGGGACGGGGCGGCCGCGGTAGTCCTGCGGGCGGGACTCGGCCGTCACGTCGTCGGCGCGGCGGTGGACGGCCGCGGTGCCGTCGCCGGCGACGCGGACGGTCCTGGGGTCGTCGAGCATCTCCTGCGGCGTGGCGCCGCCGACGCCGTGCACGAGGAGTTCCAGGGCGATCTGCTCCGCCGGGGCGGGTGTGCCGGGCCCCGGTTCCTTCGCATGGGCGGGCTGCCCCGCCGTGGCGCGCTCCACTGTTCCGCTTCCCCCGAGGTGTGCGCTGCTGACTGCGAGTACCAAGGATCGCGGCTCGGGGCTCCGCGCGCACCCGCCGTCACGTAATCTCCCCCTTCGTTATCCACCGGTGGCGCATGCGAGGATGAGGCGACCTGATGACGGGCTTGACTGGGCGAAAGGGCCGGACCTGAGGTGAGTGAGAATCAGCACCTCCTCGCGGAGCAGCGCCGCGCCCTGATCCTGGACGAGGTCCGCCGCCGTGGCGGTGTCCGGGTCAACGAACTCACCCGGAAGCTGGGCGTTTCGGACATGACCGTCCGCCGTGACCTGGACGCGCTCGCGCGCCAGGGGGTCCTGGAGAAGGTCCACGGCGGCGCGGTGCCGGTGGCGGAGGCGAGCACGCACGAGCCCGGCTTCGAGGCCAAGTCGGGCCTCGAACTCAGCGCCAAGGAGGACATCGCGCGCGCCGCGGCGGCCCTGGTGGCCCCGGGCACGGCGATCGCGCTCTCCGGCGGTACGACGACCTACGCGCTCGCGCATCAGCTCCTGGACGTGCCGGACCTGACGGTGGTGACGAACTCGGTGCGGGTCGCGGACGTCTTCCACGCCGCGCAGCGCAGCTCGGGCCAGCGGCAGGGGGCCGCCACGGTGGTCCTCACCGGCGGGGTGCGCACGCCGTCGGACTCGCTTGTCGGCCCGGTCGCCGACCAGGCGATCGCGGCGCTCCACTTCGACGTGCTGTTCCTCGGGGTGCACGGCATAGCGGCGGGCGCGGGTCTGTCCACGCCCAACCTCGCGGAGGCGGAGACCAACCGGCGTCTGGTGCGGTCCGCGCGCCGCGTCGTGGTGGTCGCCGACCACACCAAGTGGGGCACGGTGGGCCTGAGTTCCTTCGCCACGCTGGAGCAGGTGGACACGCTGGTGACCGACGCGGGCCTGCCCGCCGAGGCCCGCGCGGAGGTCTCCGAGCGGCTGCGGCTCATCGTGGCGGGCGAGCCGGAGGTCTCCGCGGAGGCCTGAGGGGCACGCGGCGTCCACCGGTCACGGCCCTGCCCTTGGTGGGCGTGCTCGTCTAAGGTGACCGTACGCGTTCCACCACCGCCGTCCGCTGGGGGCTGAGTGCGATGCCACGCCATCTGAGGCCCGTGGGGCTCGACTTCCTCGCCACCGCACCGGTGCGGCACGTCTTCACCCGTGACGTGGCCGCTCCGCCCGAGGCGGTCTTCCAGGCCCTCGCCGTGGACGTGGCGCAGTGGCCCGTGTGGTTCACGTCGGTCACCCGCGCCCGGCCCGTGCGGGGCGGCGCGGGCCGCGTGGTCCATCTCCAGGGCCGCGTCCGGCTCCTGGAGTCGATCCTCGCCGCGGACGCGCCGACGCGGTACGTCTACCGCGTCGACGTCACCAACGCGCCCGGGGTCCGTGCCCTGGTCGAGGAGTGGCACCTGACGCCCGCCGGCACCGGTACGCGGGTGCGCTGGACCTTCGCGGTCGAGCCCAGCGGCCTGGCGCGCTTCCTGTTCCGGCACGGGCGCAGGGGCCTGGGCAAGACCTTCGCCGCCTCGCTCGGGAACCTGGAGCGCCGCCTCTCGGGGACGAAGGCCTAGGCGGCGGGCCGTCGGCTCAGGCCTCCGTCCACCGGCCCGTGGCGAGGAGTGTCTCTATGGCCGCCGCGTACGGCCGGATGTCCAGGCCCTGCTCGGCCAGCCACGCGTCGGAGTAGTACTTGTCGAGGTAGCGGTCGCCGGGGTCGCACAGGAGGGTCACGACGCTGCCGGTGCGGCCCGCCGCCACCATCTCGGCGACGATCTTCAGGGCGCTCCACAAGCCGGTGCCGGTCGAGCCGCCCGCCTTGCGGCCGATGACCCGCTCCAGGGCGCGGACGGCGGCGACGCTCGCCGCGTCCGGGACCTTCATCATGCGGTCGATGGCGCCGGGCACGAAGCTCGGCTCCATGCGGGGGCGGCCGATGCCCTCGATGCGGGAGCCGCAGTCGCTGGTGGCGGCCGGGTCGTTGTGGGTCCAGCCGTCGAAGAAGCAGGAGTTGTCCGGGTCGGCGACGCAGATGCGGGTGTCGTGCTGCATGTAGTGCACGTAGCGGGCGATGGTCGCCGAGGTGCCACCGGTCCCGGCCGTCGCCACGATCCACGCGGGCTCCGGGTAGCGTTCCAGGCGCAGCTGCTGGTACATCGACTCGGCGATGTTGTTGTTGCCGCGCCAGTCCGTGGCCCGTTCCGCGTAGGTGAACTGGTCCATGTAGTGGCCGCCGGTGTCGACGGCGAGGGCGGCCGCCTCCGCGTACATCGTGCGCGAGTCGTCCACGAAGTGGCACTGGCCGCCGTGGAATTCGATGAGGCGGCACTTCTCGGCGCTGGTCGTGCGCGGCATCACCGCGATGAAGGGCACGCCGATCAGCTTGGCGAAGTAGGCCTCGGACACGGCCGTCGAGCCGCTGGAGGCCTCGATCACGGGGCGTCCCGGGCGGATCCAGCCATTGCACAGGCCGTACAGGAACAGTGAGCGGGCGAGCCGGTGCTTGAGGCTGCCGGTCGGATGGGTCGACTCGTCCTTGAGGTACAGGTCGATGCCCCAGTGCTCGGGCAGCGGGAAGCGCAGCAGATGCGTGTCGGCCGAGCGGTTCGCGTCGGCCTGGACCTTGCGTACGGCTTCTTTCAGCCAGGAACGGTAGTCCGCGTCGCTCCGGTCGACATCGAGAGTGACGGCGGGCTCGCCGGTCGGGTCGTGCTGGACGGTGCTCACCGCGTGGCTCCTCGCGCTCATGCCGGACGCGGTTCGATCCGGCCGGACCCCTCGATGATAAACACCTACAACACCGCCCTCACCTGCATAAACACTCCTTTTGGTACCTCAAAGGCGCAGCTGTCACGGCCATCTGGCCCTCCCGGCCCGCTGCCGTGGCCCCGCACGGAAGTGGCATGTGCGACGTCGCCGTACGCCCTAGTGTTCGGCCCCTGCCCCGTGCACACTGCACCGCACGGGGCAGGGGTAGGGTCCCGGACGGGCGCCATCGGGCGGCGCCCGGACAGCGCCAGACCACGGCCCGCGGCACGCCGGACGCCGCGGCACACCATGCGCGGGACGCCACCGCGCGCGAGGGGGCGGAGCCTCATGGCAGAGCCGGAGTTCACGGCCACGGGCGTGCGGATCGGGAAGCGGCTGCGCTCCCTGACCCGCGCGGGACAGGTCCGGATCAACGACGGCAGACTGGAACTGCTCACCAGTTACGGCACGGAGATCGACAGCGCACCGGTGCAGGCGGTGCGCGCGGGCAAACCCTGGTTCGCCCCGCAGGACCGCGCGCTCGCCGACGTCAACGGCACGCGCTACCGGCTCACGCTCGGCGACCACGATCCGGTGCCCGGGGAGCCGGGGCCACCCTCCGTCCGCGCCTTCCTGGAGGCGCTGCGCAGCGCGGGCGGGCGACAGCGCGTCTGACGGGGCAGAGACGGGCGCGAGTTGCACGCCCGCACCCCCTGCGTCACTCTGGTGTCACATCACTCTGGGTTTACCGGCGATAACGCTGCGAACCAGCCGCCGGGCCCCCAGCAGGCGGCGGACAGCGCGCGGCCCCTGCTGGATCGGAACGCCGTCTTCTTCCGGACCTCACTTCGGGGAGTCGCACCGTGATCAGCCAGCCGAGCAGGCAGTGCACGGTAGAGCTCCAAGCCCTGCCGTCGCGGATCGGTCAAGTCCGCAGAATCGTATCGGCGCAGTTGCGCTACTGGCATCTCGATCCGTTGATAGACCGGGCCGCGCTCGGTGTGACCGAGTTGCTCACCAACGTCCACCGGCACGCGGAGGGGGACAAGGGATGCACCGTGGACATCGAGCTGATGCTCGGGCGTCTCATGGTCTCCGTCCATGACCACGACCCCCGGCTGCCGGAGGTGCGGGACGCGGAGCCGTTCGAGACCTGCGGCCGCGGGCTCGCCATGGTCGCCGCGGTCAGCGAGAGCTGGGGGGTGAGGCCGGAGGGCGAGCACGGCAAGGTCGTCTGGTTCACGCTCGCCGCGCCGTCGCCCACCGTGGACCTGCCGACGTATCCCGCGTACGACGCCGAGAGCACCCGCTCCTTCGTCGCCCCGTCGCCCGTCGGCGCGCATACTCCCGCCCGGTCGGCCGTTCCTGGCTGACCGGGCGGTGACTGTTCTCGTCCTGTTCCCTTGCTTCTTCGCTTGCTCCTTCGCTCTCGACCGTGTCCATTGCTTCGGTTCTCGTTCTCGTTCCTCGCCGGGTTCCTCTCACTCCGTCGCGATCGCGCGCAGGACGTCGAGGCGTGCCGCGCGCCGCGCCGGGCGCAGGCCCGCGAGGGCGCCCGCGGCCACGCCCACCAGGGCGACCACGGTGAGCGGCAGCGGCGGCAGGGCGAACGCGAAGGCGCTGTCGGACGCCCCGTCGGACGCCTTGACCAGGATCCAGCCGAGGAAGCCGCCGAGCGCCAGGCCGCCCGCGGTGCCGAACGCGGCGACCAGGACGGACTCCCAGCGGACCATGGCGCGCAGCTGGGCGCGGGTCTGGCCGACGGCCCGCAACAGGCCCAGTTCCCGGGTGCGTTCGTGCAGGGCCAGGGTCAGGGTGTTGGCGATGCCGAGCAGCGCGATGAGGACGGCGAGGGCCAGCAGCGCGTAGACGAGGGTGAGCATCATGTCGATGCCTCCGGCCGACGACCGCGCGTACTCCTCGCGGGTCTGCACCTCGGGGTTGCCGTACTCCGCGGCCACGGCGGACACCGCGGCCTTGCCTTCGGCGGTGCTCACGCCGTCCTTGAAGGTGACGGAGACCAGCGTGTCGGAGTCCTGCGCGCGGTGCGGGGCCCAGGCCTCGCGGGTGACGACGTAGTCGCCCACGAGTTCCGACCTGCCGTACACGGCGCGCACGGTGAAGGTGTCCTTCTTGCCGTCGGTCTTGCCGTCGGTGAAGGCGAGTTCGGCGCGGTCGCCCACCTTCAGGCGCTGCTTGTCGGCCTCGGCGCGGGTGAGAGCGATGCCGTCGTCGCCGAGGCCGGTCAGCGAGCCCTGGACGCGGCCGAGGTCGAAGGACCTGGCGAGGGCCCGCGGGTCGGTGACGGTCAGGGCCCGGCCCTTGCCGTTGACCTCGGCCACTCCCCTGCCGAGGCCGACGGCCGTGGCGACCTCCGGGCGTGCGGCGAGCGCGGGGGCGAGGCGGGGGCTCAGGCCGCTGCCGCCGCCACCGAAGGCGGGGGTGCTGACCGCGATGTCGCCGGCGAAGGACCGGGACACCGTCTGGTCCATGGTCGCCTTCAGGGACGCGCCGAAGACGGTGAACAGGGAGACGACGGCGACGCCGATCATCAGGGCGCTCGCGGTGGCCGCCGTGCGCTTGGGGCTGCGCAGGGCGTTGCGCCGGGCGAGGGCTCCGGTGACGCCGCGCAGCCGGTCGAGCGGCCCGCCGATGACGCGTACCGCGCGGGCGGCGGCGACCGGCCCGAGCACCACGAACGAGACGAGCGCGAGCACGGCCCCGGTCCCGGCCAGCCACAGCGACGGGTCGGCGAGGACGCCGAGCAGGGCGAGGGCCACGGCGGCGAGGCCGAGCACGGTGCCCGTCACGGCCCGCGCCCGCGAGGCGCCGGAGTGGTCGACGGCCGTCTCGCGCAGCGCGGCGAGCGGCGCGGTCCGCCCGGCCCTGACGGAGGGCAGCAGCGCGGAGGCCGCGCACACGACCACGCCGACGGCGAAGGGCAGCAGCATCGAGGTGCCGCTGATCACCAAGTCGCCCTCAGGGAAGGGGAATCCGATGGCGGGGAACAGCGCCTGGAGCCCGGCCGCGACGGCGACGCCGCCCGCGAGGCCCGCGAGCGACGCGGCCACGGCGACGGCGCCCGCTTCGAGCAGGGTCGCTCCGGTGACCTGGCGGCGGGAGGCGCCGAGGGCGCGCAGCAGCGCGTTCTCGCGCGTGCGCTGGGCGACGACGATCGCGAAGGTGTTGTGGATCGAGAAGGTCGCCACCAGGAGCGCGATGCCGGAGAAGACGAGCAGGAACGTCGTGAACAGCGTCAGGAACTGGCCGGAGATCATCTCGGAGTTCTCCCGCGCCGCCTCCTGTCCCGTGACGGCCTCGACGCCCCGGGGCAGGACGGGGGCCAGCGCGTCGACCAGTTCCGCCTGTCCGGTCCCGGGCCCGGCCCGGACCTGGATGGAGGAGGCCTGGCCCGGCTTCGGCGTCAGGTACTTCTCCGCGTCGGCGCGGGTCATGCCGGTGAAGGTCGTCTGCGCCATGCCGTCCTCGCCGGCGAACGTGGCGAGGCCGACGAGGGTCACCTCAACCGGGTCGGGCGTGCGCAGGGTGGTGGTGTCGCCGATCCTCAGGTCGCCGCTCTCGGCGGCGCCGCGGTTGACGACGACCTCGCCGGGCTTCGCCGGGGCGCGGCCCTCGGCGAGCCGGTAGGGGTTGAGCGCGGTGTCGGCGATCCAGTTGCCCGCGAGGGTGGGCGGTCCCTGGCCGCCGACCGGGTCGCCGTCCTTGCCGACGAGCTGGCCCGCGCCCTGGATGCTGGGCTCGGCGGCCGCGACGCCCGGTACGCGCGCGATCCGCTCGGCGAGGCCGGAGTCGACGGCCTGGCGGACGCCCTGGGTCTCGCCGGGCGTGGTGATGGTGTTCTCGGCGCGTACGACCGCGTCGGTGCCGCGGGTCGCGTCGCCGAACATCGTGTCGAAGCCGGCGCGGAGCGTGTCGCCCATGACGAGGGTGCCCGCCAGGAACGCGACGCCGAGCAGCACCGCGACGAACGTACCGGCGAAGCGGCGCTTGTGGCCGCGCAGGGAGGTGAGACCGAGGCGCGCGGCGGGGGCGAGCGATGTCATGACGCCGCCCCCCTCGTGGGGCCGCAGGCGCCGGTGGTGTCGTACGCCGCTTCGCCGTACGCGTCGTAGGAGGCCACGCCGGACCGGGCCGCGCCGGTGGCCTCGAAGGCCTTCATGCGGTCGAGGACCTTGTCGGCCGTGGGGTCCCGCATGCGGTCCACCAGGCGGCCGTCGGCGAGGAAGACGACCTCGTCGGCGTGGGCGGCGGCCACCGGGTCGTGGGTGACCATGACGACGGTGCGGTCCATCTGGCGCACCGTGCGGCCGAGCAGCCCGAGGACCTCCTCGCCCGAGCGCGAGTCGAGGTTGCCGGTGGGCTCGTCGGCGAAGACGACGTCGGGGCGGGCGGCGAACGCCCGTGCCACGGCGACGCGTTGCTGCTGTCCGCCGGAGAGTTCGGCGGGCCGGTGGTGCAGGCGGTCGCGCAGGCCGACGATGTCGATGAGCGCGTCCGTCCACTCCTGCCGCGCGCGGTCGCGGCGCCGCCCTGCGAGGTCCATCGGCAGGGTGATGTTCTCCGCGACGGTCAGCGTCGGCACCAGGTTGAAGGCCTGGAAGACGAAGCCGATCCGGTCGCGGCGCAGCAAGGTCAGGCGCCGGTCGTCGAGGGAGCCGAGGTCCGTCCCGCCGATGTGGGCGGAGCCCGACGTGAGGGTGTCCAGGCCCGCGGCGCAGTGCATCAGGGTGGATTTGCCCGAGCCGGACGGGCCCATGATCGCGGTGAAGCGCCCCGCGGGGAAGCCGACGCTGACGTCGTCCAGGGCGGTCACCGCGGTCTCGGCGGACCTGGCGGTCCCGGTCGAGCCGTAGACCTTGACGGCCCGTTCGACCCGGGCGGCGTAGCGGATCCCGGCCGGCTGCGGGGCGGCGGTGGTGCTCACGAGCGGCCTCCCTTGAACACGCCGGACGCGCCGGACCCGCCGGACCCGCTCGATGCGCCGCCCGCGTGGCCGAACTCCTCGTTCAGGACGCTGAGGCGGCGCCAGTACTCGTCCTCGTCGATCTCGCCGGAGGCGAAGCGATGGCCGAGCGCGGCGATGGGTGACTTCTGGTCGACACCAGCGGCACCTCGCTGCCAGGGCCCGCCCCTGCCGCGCCACCCCGTGCGGCGCAGGACCGTGACGACGCCGAACACCACGGCCGCCCAGATCAGCGGGAAGAACAGGATCCACGGGCCGGGCCCGCCGTCGAACGCCAGGGTGTGCATGATGTCCATCTCCTCGAAGGGGTGCGGAGCGATGCTTTCCGTCCCTTCCGAGCCTGGTCCGGGCGCCCGTCGAAGTCGTCGTACGGCCAGCGGCCGTGCGCGTACCTCCCCGGGAGTACGAACGGGCCGCGGGCCTCATCCCCGCGGCCAAGCGCTCCTCACCTGGCACTCTGTACCTATTAGTATGTACAGTGTGGTCATGAGCACTCCGGAGCGTCTGATCGAGTCCACCCGTGAGCTGCTGTGGGAGCGGGGCTATGTGGGCACGAGCCCCAAGGCCATCCAGCAGCACGCGGGCGCCGGGCAGGGCAGCATGTACCACCACTTCTCGGGCAAGCCCGACCTCGCGCTCGCCGCGATCCGGCGCACGGCCCAGGAGATGCGCGCCACCGCCGAGGCGTCGCTGAGCGGCGACGGGTCGGCGTACGAGCGCGTCGCCGGGTATTTGCTGCGCGAGCGTGACGTACTGCGCGGCTGTCCCGTCGGTCGGCTGACCATGGACCCGGACGTCATCGCGAGCGACACGCTGCGCGCGCCGGTGACCGAGACCCTGGAGTGGCTGCGCGGGCGGCTCGCCGCGATCATCCAGGAAGGCCTGGACCGGGGCGAGTTCAGCCCGTCGCTCGACGCCCAGGACATCGCGTCGACCCTCGTGGCGACGGTCCAGGGCGGCTATGTCCTGGCCCGCTCCACGGGCTCGCCGGACGCCTTCGACGCGGGCGTCCGCGGCCTCCTTGCGCTGCTCGCCCCGCGCTGAGCCCTCACCCCACCTCACCTCCCTCACCGAGGGGTCGTCCCCGAGGGGTCACCCCCTCCCCCGGTACTACGCGCAGAGGACTGCCGTGCACATCACCCGCACCCGCCCCCAGAGCCTTCGCGGTCCCGCCGAGCACTTCACCGGAAGCGTCCGGCTCGACGAGATCGCGAGCCCCGAAGCCCCGTCCCGGCTCCGGATGTTCAGCGTCCACTTCACCCCGGGCGCGCACACCGCCTGGCACCGCCATCCCCACGGCCAGGTCCTGCACGTCACCGAGGGCGAAGGCCTGGTGCAGCGCGAGGGCGGGCCCGTGGAGCCGATCCGGGCCGGCGACACCGTGTGGATCGCGCCCGGCGAGCGGCACTGGCACGGGGCCGCGCCGCGCACCTTCATGACGCACCTCGCCGTGGTCGAGGCCGCCGAGGACGGCACCACCGCCCACTGGGACGAACACGTCGCTGCCGACGAGTACCCGGCCTGAGCCCGCCACTCCGACAGAAACAGCAGGTACCGCACACCATGCACGCTTTGCAGTACGAGATCCCCCTGCCCGCCGACTACGACATGGGCGTCATCCGCGAGCGCGTGGCGGCCAAGGGCCATCTCCTCGACGCGTTCCCCGGCCTCGGCTTCAAGGCCTACCTCATGCGCGAGCGCGGCGTCGACGGCTCGCCGGTGAACCAGTACGCGCCCTTCTACCTCTGGAACACCGCCGAGGGCATGAACTCCTTCCTCTGGGGGCCCGGTTTCCAGGGGCTCAGCGACGACTTCGGGCGACCGGTGGTGCAGCACTGGATGGCCCTCGCCTACGAGGCCGGGCCCGCTGTCGGCGCCCGGCCGACGGCCGCCCTCCGTCACCGCAGGCCGCTGCCGGAGGGCGCGCGGATCGCGGACCTCGCCACCGGGCTCCTCGATGACGCCGCGGCCCTCTCCCGCGCCGGCGGGGCGGTCGGCTCGGTCGTGGCCGTGGACCCCCGGCACTGGGAGGCGGTCACGTTCTCGCTCTGGGCCGACGAGGCGCCCGAGGCCTCGGGTGAGGTCTTCCAGGTCCTGCACTGCTCGACTCCCGAGCGGGACCGGCTCGTCAAGGGCCGGGCGTGGTGAGCGGGGCCGGTCCCGCGGTCCGTACCGTCACGGGGGACGTCGCGCCGTCCGCCCTCGGCGTGTGCGACGCCCACGACCACCTCTTCCTGCGCAGCCCTCAACTCCCGGGCCAGGAGCTGGACTCGGCACGGGCCGCGGCCGCGGAGCTGACCGCCTTCCACGAGGCGGGCGGCCGGAGCGTCATCCAGTGGACCCCGCACGGCATGGGCCGCCACGCGGCCGACCTGCCCGCCCTCGCGCGTGCGACGGACACGGTGATCGTGGCCGCGACGGGCCTGCACCAGGCCGTGCACTACGACCAGGACGACCTCGCCGCGCTGCGCGCAGAAGGCCTGGCCGCGCTGTTCGTACGGGAGTTGACCTCCGGCATCGCCGACAGCGGCGTACGAGCCGGCCTGATCAAGGTCGCGGGCGGCTTCCACACCCTGGACGCGCACGCCCGCTGGACGATGACGGCGGCGGCCGAGGCCCACCACGCGACGGGCGCGCCCATCGCCGTCCACCTGGAGCTGGGCACCGGCACCCAGGACGTGCTCGACCTGCTCTGCGCGGACCTGGAGGTCCCGCCCGGCAAGGTGATCCTCGGCCACCTCAATCGCTTCCCCGACCTCGACGCCCACCTCCGGGCCGCCGCCACGGGCGTCTATCTGGCCTTCGACGGGCCCTCCCGCGCCCACCACGCCACGGACTGGCGCATGCCGGAGGCCGTGCGGGCCCTCGCCGACGCGGGCCACGGCTCCCGGCTGCTCCTGGGCGGCGACACCACGACCTCCGCCGCGCGCTCCGTGCACGGGGGCCCGGGCATGCCCCATCTGCTGCGCGGGGTCCGGCCGCGCCTGGAGCGGGCCGTCGGCAAGGACCTGGTGGACCGGATGCTCACGGTGAACGCCGCTGACGCCTTCGCCGTGGAGTGGCCCGTCTGACACCCCAGGTGAGCGCCCACCCCGCGGGGGGGCGCTCACACGCACCCTCGTATTGCATCGCACGTTCCAAAACGGGTACGGTTCCTTCATGGCCCGACCGAGGACGTTCGACGAGGAGCGGGCCCTGGACGCGGCGATGCGCGCCTTCTGGGCGAAGGGCTACGAAGCCACTTCGACCCAGGACCTGTGCGACGCCACCGGACTGGGCCGCAGCAGCATCTACAACACCTTCACCAGCAAGCACGACCTGTTCCGCAGGTCGCTGAATCGCTACATCGACATGATGAGCGCCCCGCAGGCGGACATCCTGGAGGACAGCGAGCGCCCGGGGTTCGACCGCATCCGCGCGCTGTACACCCGGGTCGTCGACAGCGAGTTCGAGTACCGCGAGGACGCGGAGCGCAGCATGGGATGTCTCACCGTCAACACGGTGGTGGAGCTGGCCCGGCGCGACGCCGACGCGGCCGCGCTGATCGAGCGCGACCTCGGCCTCCGGCTGCGGCTGCTGCGGATCGCGATCGACGCGGGCAAGCGCGACGGCACCATCACCGACCGGCGGGACACGGAGTCCCTCGCCCGGTTCGTCAACGCCACCATCGGTGGCATGCGGGTCTCCGCCCAGGCGGGCGCCGACCGCACCGTGCTCGAAGCCATCGCCGAGACCGCACTGGACGCGCTGCGCTCCTGAACTTCCCCGCCGTAAGGGCGCGTTGAACTCTCCTGGAGCTTCGACGCGCCGCTCTCCGCCCTAATTTTGTACTGACCCGTCCAATACTTGCCGCTCATTTCCGAGGAGCACCCATGCCCCGCGCCGTTTACGTCCTGGCCCTAGGCATCTTCGCCATGGTGACCAGCGAGTTCGTCGTCGCCGGACTCATGCCGCAGATGGCCGAAGGGCTCGGCGTCACGATCCCCGAGATCGGTTACTTGATCACGGCCTTCGCGATGGCCATGGCCTTCGGCGGGCCGTTCCTGACGGCCGCCCTGCTCAAGCTGGAGCAGAAGCGGGCCCTGATGGTCATCTTCGCCGTCTTCCTCGCGGGCAACGTCCTGGCCGCCCTCGCCCCCGACTACCGGACCATGCTCGTGGCGCGCGTGGTCACCGGCGTCGCCTCGCAGGCCTTCTTCGGGGTCGGCATCTCCATGGCCACGCAGCTGACCCGCCCCGAGATCCGGGGCCGCGCCGTCGCCGTGGCGCTCAACGGCCTGATGCTGGGCACGCTCCTCGGGCTTCCGCTGGCCACCGTGGTCGGGGAGCACCTGGGCTGGCGTGCCGCGTTCTGGGCCATCACCGTGCTCACCACGCTGGCCGCGGTCGCCACGCTCGTCGGGGTGCCGCACGTCGAGCGCATCGAGGGCGGCGGCGCCCTGCGCGGGGAACTGGGCGCGTTCAGGAGCCCGCGGCTCTGGCTGGTCCTGATCACCAGCACGTTCGTGATCGGCGCGACGTTCTCCGCCTTCAGCTACCTCAACCCGATCCTCACCGAGATCACCGGCTTCGCC
The DNA here is from genome assembly GCF_056431945.1 of Streptomyces sp. NPDC045778. Taxonomy (NCBI): domain Bacteria; kingdom Bacillati; phylum Actinomycetota; class Actinomycetes; order Kitasatosporales; family Streptomycetaceae; genus Streptomyces; species Streptomyces sp. NPDC045778. Next base: position 133,559 of record NZ_JBWKJZ010000021.1, on the reverse strand, counting down.
ACCGGCACCGTGCCGCTGCTGCTCATCGCCTACGGCGCCGCCACGCTCATCGGCAACACCGTCGTCGGCCGTCTCGCCGACCGGTACACCCTGCCGGTCCTGGTCACGGGCCTGCTGCTGAACTTCGGCTTCCTCGCCGGCTTCGCCCTCGTCGCCGACGTGCCGGTCGCCGCCGTGGCGATGATGCTGGGCATCGGCCTGGTGGGCGTCACCATGAACCCGGCGATGGTCACCCGCGTACAGCGCGCGGGCAACACCGGCCCCTTGGTCAACAGCGTGCACTCGTCGTTCATCACCGGCGGCATCATCATCGCGACCTCCGTCGGCGGCCCCGCCATCGACACCTACGGGCTGCGCGCCCCCCTGTGGATCGGCGCCGGACTCGCGGTGCTCGGCCTGCTGTCGCTGATCCCGGACCTGCGCCGGCGCGGAACCGCCGCCCCGGCCGCCGACGTCGCGGCCCCCGTACGGGAGCCCGCGCGGGTCGGCTGACGCGGCCCTGACCGCTAACCCAGCGCCCCCAGGGGGTCGTCGAGCACCGGCTGCCAGGCCAGCTCGGCGGCCCCCACCAGGCTGTTGTGGTCGAGGGTACAGGCCAGGATCGGCACGCCGCCGCTGCGGCCCCACAGGCTCCGGTCGGCGACGACCGCGCGCAGCCGCTCCGGGTCCGCGTCGAGGAGCGCGCGGTGCAGTCCGCCGAGGATGATGCGGTCGGGGTTCAGGATGTTCACCAGGCCCGCGAGACCGAGGCCCAGACGGTCGATCAGGGCTTCGGCGGCCACCCGTACCGCAGGATCCGCGTAGTGCTCGGCCAGCAGCGTGCGGGCCTGGTTGAGCAGGCCCTCGGGCCCCGGCCTCACCCCGGCCTCCGTCAGGAAGGCGAGCGGGTCGGTCTCCACGTCCAGACAGCCGCGGCTGCCACAGTGGCAGGGGCGCCCCTCCGAGTGCACCGTGAGATGCCCGACTTCGAGAGCCAGACCCGAACTTCCGGTGTGCAGACGGCCGTCGAGGACGAGCGCCCCGCCGACGCCCCGGTGTCCGGTCGCCACGCACAGCAGGTCGCGGGCGCCGCGCCCCGCGCCGTGCCGGTGTTCGGCGAGCGCCGCGAGATTCACGTCGTTGCCGGTGAACGCGGGGCCCGTGACGCCCGCCGCCCGTACGCGGTCCGCGAAGATCTCCCGCACGGGCGCGCCCGCGGGCCAGGCCAGGTGCAGCGGATTGAGGGCGGTGCCTTCCGGCTCCGCGACGGCCGACGGCACCGCGAGCCCGGCGCCGACGCACCGCCTCCCGGTCTCGCGCAGCAGGCGCGCGCCCTCCTCGACGACCGTGCCGAGCACCTGCGCCGGATCCGCGTCGATCGTCTCGCAGCCGGGCGTCGTGGCGACGATCTCGCCGCCGAGGCCGACGAGCGCCGCGCGGAAGCCGTCGGCGTGCACCTGCGCGGCGAGCGCGACAGGGCCGGTCCCGGACACGGAAAGGCGGTGCGAGGGGCGGCCCTGCGACCCGGCGGCCGCACTCGGCCTGGCGTCGACGCTGATCAGGCCGAGCGCCTCCAGCTCGGCCGCGACGGCACCCGCCGTGGCACGCGTGACGCCCAACTCGGCGGTGAGGACGGCTCGGGTGGGGGCGCGCCCGGTGTGGACGAGTTCGAGTGCGGGGCCGAGCGCGGTACGCCCTCGCTCCAGGCGCGTGCGCGCCTCGCCCCCGGTGGCAGCCTTCCCGTTCATGAGGGCGAGTCTCCCATGATCCGTACGCCACCTCGCCGTTCCTTCGTCGCCATGCGGCCGTCCCGCGCCCTTCGCCTGTCCGTGATCCACGGTTTCGTACGTCTATTTCCGAAGTGCGGCGCCGCGGCTTCGCACCACGACCCGGTACGGCCGCAACACCCGGCCCCGCCCGACCCGGCACGACCGCCACGGCCAGGCCCGCCCGACCCGGTACGGCCGCCCCGCCCGACTCCGCCCCGCCCGGCGCGGTCGCCGCCGCTCCCGGCTCACCCGGCCCGGTGCGGCCCCGCATCATGCGCCCCGAACATTCGCCTTGTCCGCGACCGGGGTGCGCCTCTACGCTGACTTTGTGCCGCTACTAAACAAACCCACGTCAGAGGCGCCCGAGGCCCCTTCCCGCGACTTCAGCCGGCTCCGTGCCGCCCTCACCGTCTTCTTCGCGCTCGACGGCTTCGTCTTCGCCGGATGGGTCGTGCGCATCCCGGCCATCAAGGAGCAGACCGGGGCCTCGGCGAGCGCGCTCGGGCTCGCGCTGCTCGGGGTCTCGGCGGGAGCCGTGGTGACGATGACGCTGACGGGGCGGCTGTGCACGCGCTTCGGCAGCCATCCGGTGACCGTGGCGTGCGGCGTCCTGATGCCGCTGAGCGTGGCGCTGCCGCCGCTGACGCACTCGGCCCTGGCGCTCGGCCTGGTCCTGCTGGTCTTCGGCGCGGCGTACGGCGGCATCAACGTGGCCATGAACAGCGCGGCCGTCGATCTCGTACGGGCGCTCCGGCGTCCGGTCATGCCCAGTTTCCACGCGGCGTTCAGCCTCGGCGGCATGATCGGCGCGGGCATCGGCGGTCTGGTCGCGGGGCACCTCTCCCCCACCCGGCACCTGCTCGCGCTCGCCCTGATCGGCCTCCTCGTCGCGGTGGTGACGGCGCCGACGCTGCTGCGGTACGAGGTGCCGGGCGCCCCGGACGCCGACGGCGCGCGCCCCTCCGCCCCACGCGGTTACGGCGGCGGCGTGCGGGGGCCAAGCGGCCTCGTGCTGGTCTTCGGGCTCGTCGCGCTGTGCACGGCGTACGGCGAAGGGGCGCTGGCCGACTGGGGCGCGCTGCACCTGGAGCAGGACCTCGACGCGCACCCCGGCGTCGCCGCGGCGGGCTACTCGTGCTTCGCGCTCGCGATGACGATCGGCCGCCTGTCCGGTACGGCGCTCCTCGAACGCCTCGGGGGCACGCGCACGGTCGTCGGCGGCGGCCTGCTCGCCGCGGCGGGCATGCTCCTGGGCGCGCTCGCGCCGTCCACGGGCGCGGCACTCGCCGGGTTCGCGATCACGGGCCTCGGCCTCGCGAACATCTTTCCCGTGGCGATCGAGCGCGCCGGCGCGCTCGCCGGGCCGAGCGGGGTGGCGGCCGCGTCCACGCTCGGCTACGGCGGGATGCTGATGGGACCTCCCGCCATCGGGTTCATGGCGGACTGGTTCTCCCTGCCGGTGGCCCTGACCAGCGTGGCCGTACTCGCGGCCGTCGCCGCGTGCATCGCGGGAGCGACGGGGCGCACGCCCCGGGCGCGCGCCACCGGCTGAGGCCTCGCGGCACGCGCCGCGGCCGTGCCCGCACCCGGCCGCGGACGCCTTTCGTCCCTGCCCCGGCGCGGTCCACGCTTCGCCCACGCGGCGGCCGGATCGTCCTGCACAATCCCCGCATGGAGATTGCCGAGCACATCGAGATACTCGACCGGGAAGGCCGGTCGCTCGCCCACGCCGCCGAGCAGGCGGGCACCGGTGCCGCCGTGCCCACCTGCCCCGGCTGGCAGGTGCGCGACCTGCTGCGGCACACGGGCGTGGTGCACCGCTGGGCCGCCGCCTTCGTCGCCGACGCGCATCCCTCGTTCCGCCCCTGGGAACAGGAGCCGGGCCTGGACGGCGCCGACCTCGTGGCGTGGTTCCGCGAGGGACACGCCGCGCTCGTCACCACGCTCACCGCCGCCCCGTCCGACCTGCGGTGCTGGACGTTCCTGCCGTCCCGGTCCCCCCTCGCCTTCTGGGCGCGGCGGCAGGCGCACGAGACCGCCGTGCACCGCGTGGACGCCGAGGCCGCGCGCGGTGGTACGCCCGCGACCGTGGGCACGGACTTCGCGGTGGACGGCATCGACGAGTTGCTGCGCGGCTTCCACGCCCGGACCAAGAGCCGGGTGCGGACTCCGGAGCCGCGCGTGCTGCGGATCCGCGCCACCGACGCGAAGGAGGCGTGGACGGTCCATCTGTCCGCGGAGGTTCCCGTCACCGAGCACGGCGACACGCTGACCGCCGACTGCGAGGTGGCGGGCCAGGCGGCGTATCTGTATCTGGCCCTGTGGAACCGCCTGCCGTTCCCGCAGATCACGGGCGACACCGCGCTCGCGACGCTGTGGCGCGAGACGTCGGGGGTCGGCTGACCGCCGGGCCTGCCGGGCGCCCGGCGCGGGCCGCGCGCGCCCGCCCCTGACCTGCCGTCAGGCGTCCGGGGCCGTCAGCATGCGGGTGAGCACGGCGCGCTGCACCGGCCTGACCTCGGCGTGCCGTCGACGTCCCTTGGCGGTCAGGCAGACCCGCACGCCGCGGCGGTCCTCGCTGCACATGCCGCGCTCGACCAGGCCGTCCTTCTCCAGGCGGCCGATGAGGCGGGACAGGGCGCTCTGGCTCAAGTGGACCTGGCAGGCGATGTCCTGGACCCGGAAGCCGCCGTCGCCGTCCGCGGAGCCGCCCTCGGCGAGCACGTCGAGGACCTCGAAGTCACTCGCGCCCAGACCGTGCGGGTGCAGCTCCCGGTCCAGCTCGCAGAGGGTGCGCGCGTGCACCGCGAGGATCTCCCGCCACTGGTTCACGAGCCCTTGCTCGGCCTCAGCCGCGGGCTCGGCCTTCGTCGCCGCCATGGCGGCACCGTAGCAGAATTCGCGCGATTATTGCATCGGAATTAAATGCACTTGCAGTCAATGCACATGCATGTACTCTGCTCCGCATGACTTCACCGGTCTCCCCCGTCCCCCCTGCCTCCCCTTCGGCGGAGCGCTGGACCCCACGCCTGTGGGGCACGCTGCTCGTGCTGTGCGCCGCGATGTTCCTGGACGCCCTCGACGTCTCGATGGTCGGCGTCGCCCTGCCGTCCATCGGCTCCGACCTGGACCTCTCCACCTCGTCCCTCCAATGGGTCGTCAGCGGATACATCCTGGGCTACGGCGGTCTGCTGCTGCTCGGCGGCCGCGCCGCCGACCTGCTCGGACGCCGTGAGGTCTTCCTCATCGCCCTGGGTGTCTTCGCCGTGACCTCCCTCTTCGGCGGGCTCGTCGACTCCGGGCCGCTGCTCATCGCCAGCCGCTTCGTGAAGGGCCTGAGCGCCGCGTTCACCGCGCCCGCCGGCCTGTCGATCATCACCACGACCTTCGCCGAGGGCCCGGTCCGCAACCGCGCCCTGTCCATCTACACCACCTGCGCCGCCACCGGCTTCTCGCTCGGCCTCGTCCTGTCCGGCGTGCTCACCGAGGTCAGCTGGCGGCTGACCATGCTGCTGCCCGCGCCGATCGCCGTCATCGCGCTCGTCGCCGGGCTCAAGCTCATCCCGCGCTCCGCCCGCGAGGCGAACCGCGGCGGCTACGACGTGCCGGGCGCCGTCACCGGCACGGCGTCGATGCTGCTGCTCGTCTTCACCGTCGTGCAGGCCCCCGAGGTCGGCTGGGCCTCCGCCCGCACGCTGCTGTCGTTCCTGGCCGTGGCGGTGCTCCTCGCCGCCTTCGTCGCCATCGAGCTGCGCACCGCGAGCCCGCTGATCCGCCTCGGCGTCCTGCGCTCGGGAGCGCAGGTCCGCGCCCAGCTCGGCGCGGTCACGTTCTTCGGCGGCTATGTGTCGTTCCAGTTCATCGCCACCCAGTACCTCCAGTCGCTGCTCGGCTGGTCGGCCCTGGAGACGGCGCTCGCCTTCCTGCCCGCGGGGGTGATCGTGGCCCTGTCCGCCACGAAGATCGCCGGCGTCGTCGACCGGTTCGGCACCACCCGGGTCATCGTGACCGGCTTCGCGCTGCTCGTGGCGTCGTACGCGCTGTTCCTGCGCATCGACCTGACGCCGACGTACGTCACGGTCATCCTGCCGTCGATGGTGCTGCTCGGCATCGCGTGCGCCCTGGTCTTCCCCTCGCTCAACATCCAGGCCACCAACGGCGTGGCCGACCACGAGCAGGGCATGGTCTCGGGCCTGCTCAACACCTCGATCCAGGTGGGCGGCGCGGTCATCCTCGCGATCACCACCGCGGTCATCACGGCCTCCGGCGAGGGCTCGCCCGAGGTCGGCGCGTCACCCGGTGCCGTCCTGGACAGCTACCGCCCCGGCCTGGTCCTCGTGACGGCCTTCGCCGTGGCCGGGCTGCTCATCAACCTCACAGGACTGCGTGCCCGGCGCAGGCAGCGGACGATCACGGTCGCCACGTCGCAGCCGCTGACGGACACCCCGCGCGAGCGGGTCACCATCGGCGACTGAAAGACGCGACGGCACGTCACAGCCGGGGGCCCGGCGGGCAATTCCTTGCCCGCCGGGCCCCCGGCCTGTGACACTTCCCGCATGAATGACATGGGGGACACGGTGGGACAAGGCCGACGGAGCCAGGCCGAGCGGGACGCGATCACGGTGGAGATCGGCTACGCGCTCGTGAGTGCGGTGGCGTACGCGGCACTCGTCTTCATGGCCCTGGCCGGCGGGCCCATCCTCGTGTTCGGCCTGTCGGGCGGCACCGCCACGACGCTCACGGCCGTGGGCGGAGCCTTCGCCGGCACCGCCTTCCTCGTCCGCCTCGTCGCCGTCCTCTGGCGGTTCGCCGAGCGGTGGCGGGAGCGGCGCGCGGCCCTGCCCGGCGTACCGGCTCAGCCCAGCCAGCCGGGGCGGACCAGGCCCGACTCGTAGGCCAGGACGACCAGTTGGGCGCGGTCGCGGGCGCCCAGCTTCACCATCGTGCGGCTCACATGCGTCTTGGCGGTGAGCGGGCTGACGACGAGGCGGCGCGCGATCTCCTCGTTCGACAGGCCGATGCCGACCAGGGCCATCACCTCCCGCTCCCGTTCGGTGAGGTGGGCGAGCGCCCCCGCGGCCGCCGGTTCCTTGGAGCGCGCGGCGAACTCCCCGATGAGGCGGCGCGTCACCCCGGGCGAGAGCAGCGCGTCACCGGCGACCACCGCCCGCACCGCGCGCAGCAGTTCGTCGGGCTCGGTGTCCTTCACCAGGAAGCCCGAGGCGCCGGAGCGGATCGCCTCGAAGACGTACTCGTCCAGCTCGAAGGTGGTGAGCATGACCACCCGTACGCCGTCGAGGTCCGGCTCGCCGGTGATCCGGCGGGTGGCCTCCAAGCCGTCGAGCAGCGGCATGCGGATGTCCATCAGGACGACGTCGGGCCGCAGCTGTCGCACCTTGCGCACCGCCTCGTCGCCGTCCGCGGCCTCGCCCGCCACCTCGATGTCCGCCTGGGCGTCGAGCAGCGCCTTGAACCCCGCGCGGACCAACGACTGGTCGTCGGCGAGCAGTACGCGGATCACGGGGGCCTCCTGAGGTGGGGTGCTCACTGGTCGTCGTGCCGCTCTCGGCCCGGCCGCGCGGCGGTGCTGGTGGGCAGCACCGCCGTCACGCGGAAGCCGCCGCCGGGGCGCGGGCCCGCCTCAATGGTGCCCTTGAGCGCGGCGGCCCGCTCCCGCATTCCGGCGAGGCCGTTGCCGCTGCCGCCCGCGTCGGCGCCGGTGGCGGGTCCGTCGTCGTCGACACGCAGCGTCACGGAGCCGGGGGCGTACCGCACCAGGACGCGTGCCCGCCGCGAGCCGGAGTGGCGTACGACGTTGGTGAGCGCCTCCTGGACGATGCGGAAGGCGGCCAGGTCCGCGCCGGGCGGCAGCGGACCGCGGCGGCCCTCCGTGGTGACGGTCACCGTCAGGCCCGTGCTGCCGGCCTGCTCGACGAGTTCCGGGAGCCGGTCGAGGCCCGGGGCCGGCGCGCGCGGGGCCGCGCCCGGGGCCCGCAGGGTGTCGAGGACCTGGCGGACCTCGCCGAGCGCCTCCTTGCTCGCGGCCTTGATGGTGGTCAGGGCGGTCCTGGCCTGCTCGGGGTCGGAGTCGAGCAGGGCGAGGCCCACACCGGCCTGCACATTGATGACGGAGATGCTGTGCGCGAGGACGTCGTGCAGCTCACGGGCCATCCGCAGCCGCTCCTCGTCGGCGCGCCGCCGGGCCGCGAGGGCACGCTCGGCGCGCTCCTTGGCCCACTGCTCGCGTCGGGTGCGGGCCAGCTCCGAGACCGCGACGACCGCCACCACCCACACGGCGGAGACCAGCGCCTCGCCCCAGCCGGGCGCGCCGTCCCCCGCGGGCGGCAGCCACCGGTACAGCACCTGCGTGACCAGGGTCTGCCCGGCCCACCACACGCCGATGGCCCCCCACGCCGCCCGCCGGTGCCCCGCGACGAGAGCCGCGAAGCAGCCGACCGCGACCGTGAGGAACACGGGCCCGTACGGATAGCCCGCGCCGAGGTAGACCACGGTGGTCCCGGCGGTGACGTAGGCGACGGCCACGGGGTGGCGGTGGCGCAGCAGCAGGGAGCCCGACGCGAGCAGGAGCAGCACCCGCGCCAGGACGTCGGCTTCCTCGCGCCCGGGCTGGCCGTGCCCGGCGAAGCCCGTGCCGATCTGGATGAACACCGTGAGGAGCAAGGTCGTCAGCCAGGGCAGGCGGCGCCCGGCCGCGGTGGTGTCGTCGACGCCCGGCAACCGCCACCACGACGGCCCTCGCCGCCACACCGGTGGTCCGCCCCGGGGCGAGCCACCGCACCCGCGTCCGCGCTGTTCGTCCATGGCGGCCACGCTAGACGGAGGCTCAGGCGCCGGGCGTCCGCCAGGCGTGGCGATCAGGCGTACTCCCTGGGGAGTAGCCGCTCCGCGCGCCCGGCGGTCAGTCCTTCGGCAGGCGGCCGCGGCGGACCGCGCCCGTGGACTGGGAGGGCACGCGGACCTGTACGGCGTCCGGCGGGGCGGAGGGGTTCGCCTGCGGTGCGGGCACGCCCGTGTGGGACGGGCCGCCCGCGGCGGGGCGCACGCCGTCGAGGCTCCGGGACCGGTAGCCGTCGACCTCGGCCTTGAGCGCCCGCAGCCGCTGGTACGTGTCGTAGAGGTAGCGCACCTTGGTGCGCAGCGCCCACGGGTCGACGGGCTTCACGACGATGTCGGCCACGCCCAGGCGCAGGGCCGTCGCCGACAGCTCCTGGCTCACGTCGAAGCCGGTGAGGAGGATGATCGGCAGGAGCTGCGTCTGCTCCACGCCCCGCACGTAGCGCACCACGTCCAGGCCGTCGACGCCGGGCATGCGCACGTCGAGCAGGGCTACGGCGATGTGGCCGCGGAGTATTTCCTTGAGGGCATCGTCCCCGTTGGTCGCGCACGTCGTCTCGTAGCCGAGCGGAGCCAGCGCGCTTTCCAACGCGAAGAGGTAATCCTCGTGGTCGTCCACGACGAGGACCTTCGAGTGCGACGGCATGTGTGGAGCCCCCTCATCCGAGCTAACCAGCCTATGCCCCTGGCGAATTGGAGAAACCTTCATCCGAAACGCTAGACGACTTCTCATTCTTCACAAGCGGATCACGAAACTCGCTGGTTCCACAAGTTTCCTCCCGGGCGCATACGGAACGGGGCACCGGCGAGTCCGCGCGGCCGTCGGAGCGGGCGGCGGGAGGGCGGCCCGCCCGCTCCGACGGCGCCTCGTGGCTAGCGGTTGAGCTTGCTGAGCGCGCGTCCTGCCATCGGGTGCGTGCGCACGATCTCGGCGAGCGTGGTGGAGCCGCTGGTGATCTTCGTGAACGCGTTCCACGCCGGGCGGAAGCTCGTGAGCGCGGTGTGGAACAGGCCGGGGCGCCGCTCGAAGATCGCGAGCAGGCGCCGGCCGACGCTCATCTCCACGCCGAGGCCGGCCTTGACGGCGAACGCGTAGTTCAGCGCCTGGCGGCGGGCGTCCACCGCGTCGTGCGCCTCCGCGACGCGCACCGCCCACTCCCCCGCGAGGCGGCCCGAGCGCAGCGCGAACGAGATGCCCTCGCGGGTCCACGGCTCGAGCAGGCCGGCCGCGTCGCCGCACACCAGGACCCGGCCGCGGGAGAGCGGCGAGTCGTCGCTGCGGCAGCGCGTGAGGTGGCCGGAGGAGATGCTCGGCTCGAAGCCCGAGAGGCCGAGCCGGGCGATGAAGTCCTCCAAATACCGCTTCGTCGCGGCGCCTTCGCCGCGCGCGGAGATCACGCCGACCGTCAGCGTGTCGCCCTTGGGGAACACCCAGCCGTAACTGCCCGGCATCGGGCCCCAGTCGATGAGCACCCGGCCCGCCCAGTCCTCGGCGACCGTCGCGGGCACGGGGATCTCCGCCTCCAGGCCGAGGTCCACCTGGTCCAGCTTCACCCCGACGTGTGCTCCTATGCGGCTCGCGCTGCCGTCGGCGCCCACGACCGCGCGGGCCAGGACCGTCTCGCCGCCCTGGAGGACGACCGCGACCGTGCGCCGGTCCGGCACGGCCGGGCCGTGCTGCTCGACGCGGGCCACGGTGACGCCGGTGCGCACCTCGGCGCCCGCCTTCTGCGCGTGCTCCACGAGCCGCTGGTCGAACTCCGGCCGGTTGATGAGCCCGAAGAGCGTCTTCCGGGAGCGGCGGGTGCGGGAGAACTTGCCGTCCAGGGTGAACGTGACCGCGTGCACACGGTCCCGCAGAGGCAGGTCGAAGCCCGGGGGCAGGGCGTCCCGCGAGGGGCCGATGATGCCTCCGCCGCACGTCTTGTACCGCGGCAGTTCGGCCTTCTCCAGGACCAGGACGCTGCGTCCCGCGACGGCCGCCGCATAGGCCGCGGAGGCTCCCGCGGGGCCCGCGCCGACCACGACGACGTCCCACACCTGCCGCGGGTCGTCCGCTGACTTCTCGCTGCTCACGTTGGTCTTCCGCTCCCGATCCCCGTCTTGGCCGCGCTGTCCTTGCACTCTGGGAGGCATCCTACGGCGCACGCCCGCGCGACCCTCCTGTGGGAGGATCAGCAACGTGCACACCGCACGCACCCGTGCCCACCGGCCACGCGCGCGGCGCGCACCTGTGATCACCGCGAACCGCGTCACCCGTCCCCCAGGGACAACGTCGCACCTACGAGGAGCGTGCCCATGCCGTCGAATCCGATCGCCGAGACCGTCGCTTCGCTCATGCCGCGGGCGAAGGCGGAGCTGACCGAGCTGGTGGCCTTCAAGTCGGTGGCGGACTTCGAGCAGTATCCGAGGAGCGAGAGCGAGGCCGCCGCGAACTGGGTGGCCGACGCGCTGCGCGCGGAGGGCTTCGAGGACGTCGCGCTCCTTGACACCCCGGACGGCACGCAGTCGGTGTACGGCTACCTGCCGGGCCCCGCGGGCGCCCCGACGGTCCTCCTGTACGCGCACTACGACGTGCAGCCCCCGCTCGACGAGGCCGGCTGGGCCACGCCCCCCTTCGAGCTGACCGAGCGCGACGGCCGGTGGTACGGCCGCGGCAGCGCCGACTGCAAGGGCGGCGTGATCATGCACCTGCTCGCGCTGCGCGCCCTGAAGGCCAACGGCGGCATCCCCGCGCACGTGAAGTTCATCGCGGAGGGCTCGGAGGAGCAGGGCACGGGCGGCCTGGAGCGCTACGCCGAGGCGCACCCCGACCTGCTGCGCGCCGACACCATCGTGATCGGCGACGCGGGCAACTTCCGCGCCGGCCTGCCGACGGTCACCGCGACCCTGCGCGGCATGACCCTCGTACGCGTGGAGATCGACACCCTCGAAGGCAACCTCCACTCCGGGCAGTTCGGCGGCGCCGCCCCCGACGCGCTCGCGGCGCTGGTGCGCGTCCTGGACTCGCTGCGCGCCGACGACGGCTCGACGACCGTCGACGGCCTCGACAACGCCGGTGTCTGGGAGGGCCTCCAGTACGCGGAGGACGACTTCCGCCGGGACGCGAAGGTCCTCGACGGGGTGGGCCTGATCGGCGAGGGCACGGTCGCCGACCGCATCTGGGCGCGTCCGGCCGTCACCGTGCTCGGCATCGACTGCCCGCCCGTCGTCGGCGCGACCCCGTCCGTGCACGCGGGCGCGCGGGCGCTGATCAGCCTGCGGGTGCCGCCGGGCGTGGACGCCGCGGAGGCCACCAAACTGCTGCGCGCCCACCTGGAGGCGCACACCCCGTGGGGCGCCCGGGTGCGCACGGAGCAGGTCGGCCAGGGCCAGGCCTTCCGCGCGGACGTCACGAGCCCCGCGTACGAGGCCATGGGGGCCGCCCTGAGCGAGGCGTACGACGGCCAGGAGATGCAGGCGTCCGGCATGGGCGGCTCGATCCCGCTGTGCAACACGCTGGGCGGGCTGTACCCGGAGGCGGAGATCCTCCTGATCGGCCTGAGCGAGCCCGAGGCGCAGATCCACGCCGTGAACGAGAGCGTGTCGCCGGACGAGCTGGAGCGCATGTCGGTCGCCGAGGCCCTGTTCCTCCAGCGGTACGCGACCGGGGCCTGACCCCTCGCCGGGCCCGGGGCCGCGCCGCCGCAGTCCCGGGCCCGGCTCCCTCCACGGGGCGCTCTGCCGGGAGCAGAACCCGTACGCCCCCGGCGAAGAGCACTCGCTCCGCGGGGCGGGCCGTCCCTACGGTCACCGCATGAACCCGATCGAGATCATCGAACTCCGGCCCCGGCTCCACCTCTTCCGCTTCCCCGTCGGTCAGGCCTACCTGTGGCGCGACGGCGACGAGCTGACCCTCGTGGACGCGGGTGCCCCCGGTTCGGGAGCGGCCGTCGCGGAGGCGATCGCGGGCCTCGGGCTGCGCCCCCGCGACGTACGGCGCGTCGTCCTGACGCACTTCCACGGCGACCACGCGGGCGGCGCGGGCGAGTTCGCGGCCCTCACCGGGGCCACGGTGTTCGCGCACCACCTGGACGCGCCCATGGTGCGCGGGGCGGTCCCGGGCCCGGCGCCGGTCCTGGAGGACTGGGAGGTGCCGATCTTCGAGGAGGTGTCGAAGAGCGTGCCGAAGCCGACCGAGCGGCGGGTGTACGCCGCCGAGCTGCGGGAGGTGGTGGACGGTGACGTCCTGCCCTTCGGCGGCGGCGCCCGCGTGGTCGGCGCGCCGGGGCACACCGAAGGCAGCATCGGCCTGCACCTGCCGGAGCACGGCGTCCTGTTCACGGGAGACGCCGTCGCGAGCAGCCCCGGGACAGGTGTCGTCCTCGGCGTCTTCAACCAGGACGCGGGGCGGGCCGTCGCCTCCTTCCACCGGCTCGCCGCGCTCGACTCGGACATGGCGTGTTTCGGTCACGGCGATCCGGTCCGCGCGGACGCGTCGGCGGTGCTGCGGGCGGCGGCGGCACGTTATGCCGGGGCCTGACACCGGCTGGGGCCGCTGCCCGGTCGCGATGGCGTGGCCGTACCGCTCACGGCGGTTCAGGCCGACCAGGGCGGGGGGTCTCGCGTCGCCGGACGTCCCGGGCGGCGCCGCCCGCGGGCTCAGTCGCCCACCGGCTGTCCCGCCTCCAGGTACAGCGGGTGGCCGCGCTCCCGCGCGCGCAGGGCCCAGCGCAGCCGCTCGTACCGCACCGGCGGAAGGAGCCGGGCGGCCTCCTCCTCGGTGACGAAGCGCCAGTCGCGCAGTTCGGAGCCGGGCAGGAGCAGCCGCTGGATGTCGGCGCGGTGGAGGGTGCCGCCGTCGAAGAGGAAGCGCATCCCGCCGTAGCCGGGCGGCAGCGGCGGCTCCCAGTCGGCGACGAGGAGCCGGGGAGTCCCGGTGAGCCGGATGCCGGTCTCCTCCGCGACCTCGCGCACGCCGGCGCGGGCGGGCGCCTCGCCGCGCTCGACGACCCCGCCGGGGAACTCCCAGCCCGCCTTGTACGTGGGGTCGACGAGCAGCACCCGGCCCCGCTCGTCGAAGAGCAGCACGCCCGCGGCCAGGGTCTCGGCGGTGGGCTTGGGGGTCTGCACGATCTCGCAGGCGGGAACGGCTCCGGTGCGCACCGCCTCGGCGATGTGCTCGGCCGTCTCGTACGGGGTGAGGGCGCTGGTGTCCACGCGGTGGGCGTCCGCCCGCAGCCAGGCGGCGAGCGCGGCGTGGAAGGGCTCGATGTGGTCGAACGACCATTGGCGAATGCGTAGTTCGCCATCGGGTATATCCGGGGGGACTTCGCGTCCGGCTATGCGTTTGCGCAGGATCGTTTCGTCCGGAGCGAGCAGTACGTGCCGTATCGGTATCCGCCGTGAGGCGAGGCCGCCGAATATCTCGTCCCGGTACTCCTGGCGCAGGAGCGTCATCGGCACCACGAGGACCCCGCCCAGCTCCGCGAGCAGCCCGGCCGCCGTGTCCACCACGAGGCGGCGCCAGATCGGCAGGTCCTGGAAGTCGCTCACCTCGGCGAGTCGCTTGGCGGGCAGCAGGTGCGGCAGGGCGCCGCCGATGACCTCAGGGTCGAAGAGCGCGCTGTTCGGGATCAGCTCGATCAGTTCCCGTGCGGCGGATGTCTTTCCCGCACCGAACGCCCCATTGATCCAGACGATCACGTTTCCCCCTCTTCTGTTGGCCCCAAGTGGCTTGCCCGCAACACGGTGCCACGGAAACCAGCACCTGATGAGGGCCGCCACCGCCAGACCAAAAGCCGCCAGATCATGTCAAGTCTCTCGCGACAACTTCGCCCCATCGAGTGGCACCGCCACCCCACGAATCGTTCCCGCACTGCGGGGCGGGTCCCCGCCCGCTAGCGTGATCCGCCAGGCACCCCGGCCCCTGGTGACCTCCTCATTCCGGTTGCTTCACCGCATGCGCCCCGGCCCGTCGGACCGGCCGGGGCCCGCCCTGGGGGGACTAGTGCATCAGGACGAACTGCGCGAATTCGCGTGCGAGATTCCGGCCTTACCACCTCGGGTGTACGAGTCCGAGGGCAGCGTCGTGGTGGAACTGCGCGGCGAGGTCGACCTCGTGGGCTTCCAGCGGGCGGCGCCCGTGCTCGACCCGGTCACCGCGGGCTCCGCCGAGACCGTTGTCATCGACCTGACCCACGCGACGTTCATCGACTGCTCCGGCCTCGCCCTGCTCATGCGGGCACGGCGCCGCCTCGCGTCGAGGGGCGCCGAGCTGCGGGTGGTGTGCCGCGACCCGATGGCGCTGCGCGTCATGGGCATCACCGGCCTGCGGGTGGTCCTCGCGCCGGTGGCCTCGGTGCGGGAGGCGCTGGGGCAGCCGGAACACGATCCCTAGAAACCGGTCCGGCCGTGGCGACCTGGAGCCGCCACGGCCGGGGCCCGGGTCAGGACTGCGGACGCTTCCCGTGGTTGGCCGCGTGCTTGCGGCGGGCCTTCTTCTTACGGCGTCGCTTCGAGGACATGCGTGCTCCTCTCCCTGCTGGTCGGGGCCTGTGCCTGAGCCGGAGTCGTGTCTCCACCGTGGCATATCCCCGCCCCACCCGCGATTCGCCGCCCCCGGGCACCTGGCACCCCTGTGGGCGCACGTGTCACACCGTTCCCGGCGCGGCGCTCGCGTAGCAGGCGTCCGGGTCGGTCAGCGCGCCCGGCACCGTCGCGTCGATGATCTCGTCGAGGCGGGCGCGGGCGGCGAGGAGGCCGGCCACGGCCTCGTCGATGCGGTCGCGCTCCTTCGTGAGGTCCGGCAGCATGCCGGAGCAGGCGGGGGCGAGGGTGCCGCCGTCGTCGATCATGCAGGGCAGCAGCTCCGCGATGGTGGCGGTGTTGAGGCCCGCGGCCAGCAGGACGCGGATGCCGCGCACCGTGACCACGTCCTCCTCCGTGTACTCGCGGTATCCGCTGGGGCGCCGCGCGGGAGCGAGCAGCCCTTGCTCCTCGTAGTAGCGCAACAGCCGCTGGCTGACGCCGGTCCGCCGGGCGAACTCGCCCATGCGCATGTGATCACCGCCACGTCCCGTTGACTCTCACATCGATGTGAGAGAGCAGTCTAGGCCGCATGACGAACCACGACGCATCAGCAGGTACGACGACCGCCCCGGCCCCCGTCTCCGTCGTCGGCCTCGGCCCCATGGGCCTGGTCCTCGCCGAGGTCCTCCTGGCCGAGGGGCATCCCACGACCGTCTGGAACCGCACTCCGGAGCGGGCCGCCGGCCTCGTCGCCCAGGGCGCACGGCTCGCCGGGAGCATCACGGACGCGGTGTCCGCGAGCCCCGTCACGCTCGTATGCCTCAACACCTACGACACGATGTACGAGGTGTTCGGCCCGGCCGGGCACGCCCTGCGGGGCCGGGCCCTGGTGAACCTCAACTCCGGTACGCCGCGGGAGGTCCGCGCCGCCGTCGCCTGGGCGGACGGTCTCGGCGCGCGCTACCTGGACGGCACCATCATGGTGCCGCCGCCGCTGGTCGGGCGGCCCGACGCGGTGTTCCTCTACAGCGGCGACCGCGCCGTCCTCGACGAGCACCGGGCGACGCTCGCGAGCCTGGGCGACCCGCGCTTCCTCGGCACGGACCCGACTCTGGCCGTGCTGTACAACACGGCTCTGCTGCACATGATGTACGCGACCCTGGGCGGCTTCCTCCAGGCCTCCGCCCTGGTCGGCTCCGCCGGGGTGACCGCGGCCGACTTCTCGAAGCTCGCGCTCGACTGGTTCATGCCCGCGGTCCTCAGCCCGGCGTCCCTCGCGCCACGGGCGGCGGAGCTGGACGAGGGCGACTACCCGGGCACGCTCGGCACGTTGGAGATGAACCTGAACGCCCTGGAGCACATCGCGCGCGCCGCCGAGGAGCAGGGCGTGCACTCCGAACTCCCCCGCCTCATGCACGAGGTGGCCGAACGCGCGATCGCCCTGGGCCACGGCGCCGGCAACTACTTCTCCGTCTACGAGGTCTTCAAGCAGGCATCGCACACGCCCTGACGGGCACCGCGGGCCCGCCACGCCCGGGGGAACTCCTCCTCAGCCCGGCGGGATCCTCGTGGTAGTCGTGGAGGTCCAGTCGTCGAGAGGGATGTCATGGCTGAAGAGCCTGTGCCTGGCCGGTTGGGCGTGGAGATGCGGGAGGCGACGTTCCCTGACGGGACGAAGGGCGTGATCACGGTCAAGGCGGGCCTGCCGCAGGCCGAGGTGGACGCGGTCGCGGCCCGGCTCTGGACGGCGCCCCCCACCAGGACCGAGCCGCCCCCGGAGCCCTGACCCCGCCCGGCACACACCGGTCACCCTCGGGGCTACCCCACCGCCCGACGCGGACCGCCGGCTCACCCCTTACTGGACCCCAACGTCAACCCCGCGATGAAGTGACGTTGCAGCAGCAGGAACACCAGGAGCGTCGGGAGGGCCACCACGGCCGGGCCCGCCGCGAACAAGTTGTAGTCGGTGAAGCCGTGGGCGCGCGTGGTTCCAGGGGGAAGCGGCCACCTCGTCCGGACTGAATCTCCCCGGGCCCCGCCCCACAGCAGCCGCGAGCTGACGCTGGAGCCGTGCCCCCCGAAAGCCGCCCGCAGAGCCCCTCCTCGACCGCCGCGAAAACAGCGCCCGGCTGTCCGAGGGGACCTGAAGCGCCGGCTCACCCCTTACTGGACCCCAACGTCAACCCCGCGATGAAGTGGCGTTGCAGCAGCAGGAACACCAGGAGCGTGGGGAGGGCCACCAGGACCGAGCCTGCCGCGAGCAAGTTGTAGTCGGTGAAGAACTGGCCGCGGAGGTTGTTCAGGGACGAGGTGATGGGGAGCTTGTCGGGGCTGGAGATGAAGATGAGGGCCCAGAGGAAGTCGTTGTAGATCCAGGTGAATTCGAGGGTGGCGAGGGCCGCGAGGGCCGGGCGGCACAGCGGGAGCGTGATGCGCCAGAACTGGGTCCACACCCCGGCCCCGTCGACGACCGCGGCCTCCAGGATCTCCTTGGGCAGGGTGCGCATGAACTGGGAGAGGACGAAGACGCAGAAGCCCACCTGGAAGCCGATGTTGACGAGGATGACCGCCCAGTAGGAGTCGTACAGGGTCATCGAGTCGGACATCCACCAGGGCAGGTCGACGTTCAGGAAGAGGACGTAGAGCGGGGTCACCAGGACCTGCGGAGGCAGCAGATTGCCCGCCGTGAAGAACATGAGGAGGGCGAGGCCCCCGCGGATGTTCAGACGGGAGACCGCGAAGGCGACGAAGGCCGCGAGGAACAGCGTGACGATCACCGCGGGCACGGCGATGATCAGCGTGTTGGTGAAGTACTTGCCCATGCCGGAGGCGGTGTAGGCCTCGCGGTAGTAGGAGAAGGACAGCGTGTCCGGCCAGGAGAAGTAGCCGTCCCGGGCGGTCTCCTCGTACGGGCGCAGGCTGGCGTAGACGGCGAGCAGCAGCGGGGCGAGGAACGCCAGGCACACCGCGGCCAGGAAGAGGTGGACGCCGTAGCGGCCCCGGCGCGGGCGGCGGTGCGGGGCGGCGCCCCGGAGAGCCGGTGTCACCTCGTCGGCCCGCGTCGAGGACTTCAGGTCCGCGGTCATTTCTCGCGCGCTCCTCTCAGCTCCTGGACCAGGAACGTCACGACGAAGCCCAGCGAGACGCCGAGCAGCACGACCGCGATGGCCGAGCCGAAGCCGATGCGGCTGGCCTCGCCGATGATGTTGTCGGTGATGAGGACGGAGAGCAGTTCGAGGCCGTTGCGGCCCTTGTTCACCGCGTACACGATGTCGAAGGCGCGCAGCGCTTCGATGACTGTGATGACGCCCACGATGACGTGGACGGGGCGCAGGGTGGGGAAGGTGACGCGGAAGAACGTCTGGCGTTCGTTCGCCCCGTCGATCGCCGCGGCCTCCTTCAGCTCGGGGTCGACGGACTTCAGCCCGGCGAGGTACAGGATCATCACGTAGCCGGTGTGCCGCCAGCTCGCGGCGAGCATCATCATCCACAGGTTGAGGTCGGAGTCGCCGAGCCAGTCGACGGGGTCCCGCTCGTCGCCGAGGAGGGTGTTGACGACGCCCTGGTCGGTGCCGAGGAGCAGCTGCGCCATGAAGCCGACGACGGCGAGCGAGAGCACGACCGGCATGTAGAGCACGGACTGGTAGAAGCGGCTGAAGCGGACGCCCCGGTCGATGAGGACCGCGAGGAAGAGCCCGAAGGGGGTCGCGACGAGCCCGAGGAAGGCGATCCACAGCAGGTTGTGGCGGACGGCGGGCCAGAACGCGGGATAGTCCTGGACGAGGTTCTCGTAGTTGTCGGCGCCCACCCAGTGGATGTCCCCGATGCCGTCCCAGGACGTGAAGGACAGGCCGACGGAGGCGAGGGCGGGGCCCCAGACGATGACGACGTCCAGCAGGACGGTGAGCCCCAAGAGCGCGCCGAGAACGGCGGTGTCGCGGCGCGTGAAGCGCCGTGTCGTACGCCGTCCGGCGCGCCGCGCGGTGTTCTGCGGCACGGAGTGCGCTCCCCTGATTCAGCTCGCGGACATGGAGAAGATGTCCTTCTTCTGCCGTTCGATCCGGTTGCAGAGGCCGTCGACGTCCTTGGGGTCGTCGATGAAGTCCTGCAACGCCTTGATCATGACGGTCTGGGCGAAATCGGGCCGGGTGTCGCGGTCCAGGAACTGGGAGATCTGCTCGGCCTCGGCGACCAGTGCGGCGGATTTCTTCTGCAGCGGGGTGTACTTGCTGGTTTCCGCGTCCTCGTTGACCGCGACGTTGTTCGGATCGCCCTTGAGGTAGGCGTCCTCGGCCTCCGCCGTGCCGAGCCACTTCATGAAGTCCTTGGCGCCTTCCACGTTCCTCGACTTCTTCGGGATGAGGAATCCGTCGATGGGCGCCTCGACGGCGTCCTGGCCGTGCCGCGGGTCGATCTCGGGGAACGGGAAGAAGTCGATGTCGTCGCGCTCGCTCTCGGGGAACTGGCTGCCGGGATGCGGCATACCGAACACGGCCATGCCGGTCCTGCGGCGCTGGAGGCCCTGCCCGGCCTCCTCCCAGGTCCGGCCGAGGGCGCCCTTCTGGTAATACGGCATGAGTTCGCGCCACAGGTCGAAGACCTTCTTGACCTTCCGGTCGGTCCACGCCTGCTCGCCCGCCATCAGGCTCTTGTGGAAGTCGTATCCGTTGAGCCGCAGGTTGATGTAGTCGAAGGTGCCCATCGCGGGCCAGCCGTCCTTGTCGCAGAAGGCGACGGGAGTGCCGTCCTTGTGCATCTTCTTGGCGAGCGCGATGAACTGGTCCCAGTTCCGTGCCGGTGCGTATCCCCGCTCGTCGAAGAGGCTCTTCCGGTGGAAGACCGCCCACGGGTAGTAGTAGTACGGCACGAAGTACTGCTTCCCTTCGTGCGTGGACTGCTCCTTCAGGGCCCGCGAGAAGCCCTGGAAGCCCTTCCACACGTCGCTGATCTCGACGAGCAGGCCCTTCTCGGCGAAGTACTGCATGCGGTATCCGGCGAACCACATGAACACGTTGTCAGGCGACCCTTGCAGATAGCGCGTGATGTTCTGCTGGAATTCGTTGTGCTCCGTGGTGTTGACCTTGACGCGTTTGCCGCTCTCCTTCTCGTACGCCGCGAAGGCCCGCGCGAACGCTTTCTTGGGCACGGCGTCCGAGGCGTTGGAGCCCACCGTCACCTCGTTCTTGTCGCCGCCGGGCCCGTCGCCGCAGGCGGTGAGCAGGGCCGGGAGCGTGACCGCGCCGGCGCCGAGGGCCGTGCCGCGCAGGAGGTTCCGGCGGGACATCGGATGTCCCTGCGCATTCCGCGGGACGGTCGGACCGTGGGGCCCGGCGAGATCTGACGGTGTCATGTCCCCCTCCTCGGGGTGCAACCCAACACAACCGAACGCGAGGATTGGATCTCACTCCCAAGACTTACCGCCGTCAAGGGTTCTGACACCGGATGTTCGAACCGTTACCCCTCCTCTTCCAACAGACTTAAACACGCTCTACCGTAAGCGCGCACACGTGACACGTACACGGAGACATCCCATCTTCCGCGAGTACGGAGGAACGTAACGATGCGTCACCTTCTCACCCGCACATCCCGCCGAAGAGTGGTCGGATCCCTCACCGCGGCACTGCTCTGCGCGGCGGGGCTCGCCTCGCCCGCCGCGGCGGGCGAGGCACGGAACACGGAGGGCTCCCGGTCCCCGGCCGTCGACGGGCCCCGGCTCCCCGACGGCCTCGCGCTGACCCCGCCGATGGGCTTCAACAACTGGAACGCCACCCACTGCCGCGCCGAGTTCGACGAGGCGATGGTCAAGGGGATCGCCGACATCTTCGTCTCGAAGGGCCTCAAGGACGCGGGCTACCAGTACGTCAACCTCGACGACTGCTGGGCCCTGCCGCAGCGCGACGCGAACGGCAAGCTCGTGCCCGACCCCAAGCGGTTCCCGGGCGGCATCAAGGCCGTCGCCGACTACGTGCACGGCAAGGGCCTCAAGCTCGGCATCTACACCAGCGCGGGCACCAAGACCTGCAACCAGGCGGGCTTCCCCGGGGCACTCGGCCACGAGCGCAGCGACGCGCAGCAGTTCGCGGAGTGGGGCGTCGACTACCTCAAGTACGACAACTGCAACAACCAGGGCGTGGACGCCAAGAAGCGGTACACCGCCATGCGCGACGCCCTCAAGGCCGCGGCACGGAGCACGGGGCGCCCCATCGTCTACAGCATCTGCGAGTGGGGCGAGAACAAGCCCTGGGAGTGGGCGTCCGACGTCGGCCACCTGTGGCGCACGACCGGCGACATCAGCGACAACTGGGGCTCGATGCTCGCCATCATGAAGCGGAACCTGCCGCTCGCGCGCTACGCGGGCCCCGGCCACTGGAACGACCCGGACATGCTCGAAGTCGGCAACGGCGGCATGACCGACACCGAGTACCGCACGCACTTCTCCCTGTGGTCGATCATGGCCGCACCCCTGCTCATCGGCTCCGACCTGCGCAAGGTCTCGCCCCAGACCTTCGACATCCTCGGCAACAAGGAAGTCATCGCGGTCGACCAGGACCCGCTCGGCAAGCAGGGCACCGTCGTCTCGTCCACCGGCGGGCGGTGGGTCGTCGCCAAGGAGATGAGGGACGGCAGCCGCGCGGTCGCGCTCTTCAACGAGACGGGCAGCCCGCAGCGCATCGCCACGACCGCGCAGGCCGTCGGCCTGCCGCAGGCCCCCGGCTACACGCTGCGCGACCTGTGGAAGCACGAGAGCTTCCACACCGCGGGCACCATCTCCGCGACCGTGCCCGCGCACGGCACCGTCCTGGTCCGCGTCGCCGCCGACGGCGCCTGGAACGACAAGCCCCCGGCCGTCGAACTCGGCCTCGACGGCGACACGTTGGCCGAGGCGGCAGGCCCGAAAAGGTCACCACCCGCGTCACCAACCTCGGCCGCACCCCCGCGCGCCAGGTCAGCACGCGCCTCACCGGCCCCGCCGGCTGGCAGGTCAAGGCCACGGCACCCACGAACACGGCCGCCCTGCCCACCGGCAAGGCCCTCACCACCTCCTGGACCGTGACACCACCCCCGGGCACGCCCACCGGCGCGTACGCCCTCGACCTCAAGGCGACCTATCGCGGCCCGGGCGGCCGTCAGGTCGAGAGCGCGCTGCCCCTGACGGCCCGGGTGGTCCTCGCGCCGCCCGCGGGCCGCTCCGCCCTGAGCGACCTGCCCTGGATCTCCACCACCAACGGCTGGGGCCCCGTGGAGAAGGACACCAGCAACGGCGAGAGCGGGGCGGGCGACGGCAGTCCGCTCACCATCGACGGCACGGTGTACGCCAAGGGCCTCGGCGTCCACGCGGAGAGCGACGTCGCCTACTACGCGGGCGGCGCCTGCGAACGGCTGACCGCGCGGGTCGGCGTCGACGACGAGAAGCTCCTCAAGGGCACCGTCGCCTTCGAGGTCTGGGCCGACGGCGAGAAGGCCGCGTCGACCGGCGTCCTCACGAACCAGATGCCCGCCCAGACCCTCTCCGCCGACGTCAGCGGCGCCGAGGTGGTGCGCCTCGTCGTCACCGACGGCGGCGACGGCATCGACTCCGACCACGCGGACTGGGCGGAGCCGGTGCTCAGCTGCTGAGCGACCCGACGGGCGCCACTCCCCGGTGGCGCCGCACCGGAGCCGCGGGCCCGCTCAGCCGTTGACGGTGGACCGCAGCCGCGGCACCGCCGGATCGGGGAAGGCCCGCAGCGCGGCCGCAGCGGCGCCCACCAGGCCCGCGTCCGTGCCCATCAGGGCCGGGGCGACCGTCAGTTGGCGTACGAAGGACAGCGCGGCGTAGTCCCGCAGGGCGCGGCGCAGCGGTGCGAACAGGACGTCGCCCGCCATCGCCACGCCCCCGCCGATCACCGCGATGTCGATCTCGACGAGCGTGGCGGTGGCGGCGATGCCGGCCGCGAGCGCCTGGGCGGCCCGGTCGAAGGACGCCGTGGCGACCAGGTCGCCCGCGCGGGCCGCCACGGCCACGGCCGCCGCCGATGTGTCGCCGTCCGGGCCCGGCCGCCAGCCCGCCTCCAGGGCGCGCCGGGCGATGTTCGGGCCGCTCGCGATCCGCTCGACGCAGCCGCGGGCGCCGCAGGGACACGGGTCGCCGTCCAGGTCGACACAGATGTGGCCGATGTGGCCCGCGTTGCCCGTGGGGCCGGGGTGGAGCGAGCCGCCCAGGATCAGGCCGCCGCCGACGCCGGTGGACACCACCATGCACAGGGCGTTGTCGTGGCCCTGGGCGGCGCCGAGCCAGTGCTCGGCGGCCGTCATCGCCACGCCGTCGCCCACCAGCTCCACGGGCAGGCCGTGGGTGGCGGCGCGCACGCGCTCGACCAGGGGGTAGCCGCGCCAGCCGGGCACGTTGACGGGGCTGACCGTGCCCGCCGACGCGTCCACGGGGCCCGCGCTGCCGATGCCGACGGCGCGCACCTGGGCCCACGGCTCCCCGGCCGCCAGCTCGCCGAGCACGCCCTCGACCGCCCCCATCACGGTGTCCCCGTCCTCGCGCGCGGGCGTCGGCCGCTGGGTGCGCAGCAGGATCCGGCCGCGGCCGTCCACCAGGGCTCCGGCGATCTTGGTGCCGCCGATGTCGAGTGCGGCGACGAGGTCCGTGGGCATCACTGTCAGATCTCCTGGTGAAAGGGCAGGCCGGAGAGTGCGGGGGGACAGTCTCTCGCGCTTCTGACAACGTTGTCCAGGTGCTATGCCCGATGCCACACGGTGGGCTCGCCCGCCCACCGCCGGAATCGGGGCCCCGGCCACGGCGGCGCCGGACGCTACCCCCGGGTAAACACCGGACATCCCACCCCCCGTATACATAGTGGACGTCAGATGAGCCCCGCACACCGTGGAAACCCGAACTTCCGCACGCGAACCGGCCTCCGTTACGCACACTGGGTCCGCGACCCGCGCGGCACAGCCCCGTAGGGGACGACAGAACAGCCCCGTAGTGGACGACAGACAGGACAGCGCACCGTGGCAGAGACCGCCCGCACCCCCGTCTCCCGCCGCCGCCCCGACGGCAGTTCGGACCCCGCGGACCCCAGGAGCCGCTACGGCAACCGGCCGACCATGAAGGACGTCGCCGCCCGTGCGGGCGTGGGCCTCAAGACGGTCTCCCGCGTCGTGAACGGCGAGCCGGGGGTCACGCCCGACACCGAGCGGCGCGTCCAGGAGGCCATCGACGCCCTCGGCTTTAGGCGCAACGACAGCGCGCGGGTGCTGCGCAAGGGCCGCACGGCCAGCATCGGGCTCGTCCTGGAGGACCTGGCCGACCCGTTCTACGGCCCGCTGAGCCGTGCCGTGGAGGAGGTGGCGCGGGCGCACGGGGCGCTGCTCATCAACGGTTCGAGCGCCGAGGACCCGGACCGCGAGCAGGAGTTGGTGCTCGCGCTGTGCGCGCGGCGCGTCGACGGCCTCGTGGTGATCCCCGCGGGCGACGACCACCGCTATCTGGAGCCGGAGATCGCCGCGGGTGTCGCCACGGTGTTCGTGGACCGGCCGCCGGGGCGTATCGACGCGGACGTGGTGCTCTCCGACAGCTTCGGCGGGGCGCGTGACGGCGTCGCGCACCTCATCGCGCACGGTCACCGCCGCATCGGCTTCATCGGTGACCAGCCGCGCATCCACACCGCCATAGAGCGCCTGCGGGGCTACCGCGCGGCGATGGCGGAGGCTGGCATCGAGGTCGACGAGTCCTGGGTGTCCCTCGGCCTCACCCACCCCGAGCGCGTGGCCCGGGCCGCCGAGACGATGCTGGCGGGCCCGGCCCCGGTCACCGCGGTCTTCGCGGGCAACAACCGCGTGACGGTCACCGTCGTCCGCGTCCTGGCGGGCCTGTCCCGCCCCGTGGCCCTGGTCGGCTTCGACGACATCGAGCTGGCCGACCTGCTCCGGCCGGGTGTCACCGTGGTCGCCCAGGACGCGGCCCAGCTCGGCCGCACGGCGGCGGAGCGCCTCTTCCGGCAGCTGGACGGCGCGGCGGGGCCGCCGGAGCGGGTGGAGCTGCCGACGCGCCTGATCACCCGGGGGTCGGGAGAGCTGGCGCCCGCGGACTGAGCGGGGCGGGCGCTACTTGGCCGACGGCGTGAGGTCGCCCCGGCGCGGCCCCGCGTACGTCTGGAGCCCGGCCAGGGTGAGTCCGGTGAGCCGGGTGACCTCAGCGGTGTCGAGGGCGCCGCAGTCCAGGCCGCGCAGCAGGTACCCGGCGAGGGCCTTGGCGGTGGCGGGCTCGTCCGCGATGTCGCCCGTGGTCCGGTTGGCGTACGCGGCCAGGCGGGCGGCGGCCTGCTCGAAGCCCTCGCGGTAGAACGCGAACACGGCGGCGTAGCGGGTCGGGATGTGGCCGGGGTGCATGTCCCAGCCCTGGTAGTAGGCGCGGGCCAGGGCGCGCCGGGTGAGGCCGTAGTGCAGGCGCCAGGCGTCGTGGACCTTCGCCGTGGGACCGACGGGCAGGACGTTCGTGGAGCCGTCGGACACGCGTACGCCCGTACCCGCCGCCGCGACCTGCATGATCGCCTTGGCGTGGTCGGCGGCCGGGTGGTCGCTCGCCTGGTACGCGGCCGACACGCCGAGGCAGGCGCTGTAGTCGAAGGTGCCGTAGTGCAGGCCGGTGGCGCGGCCCTCGGCTGCGTCGATCATGCGGGCGACGGCCGCGGTGCCGTCGGCGGCGAGGATCGACTGGCTGGTCTCGATCTGGATCTCGAAGCCGATCCGGCCGGGGGTGAGGCCGCGGGCCTTCTCGAACTCCTCCAGGAGCCGCACCATCGCGGTGACCTGCTGCGGATACGTCACCTTGGGCAGCGTCAGGACGAGTCCGTCGGGCAGGCCGCCCGCCTCCATGAGGCCGGAGAGGAAGACGTCGAGGGTGCGGATGCCGCGGTCCCGTACGGCGGCTTCCATGCACTTCATGCGGATGCCCATGTACGGGGCGGTGTGCCCCGGGGCGCCGTGCGCGTACGTCTCGGCGATCAGCCGGGCCGCGCGCGCCGCGTGGGTGTCCTCGTCGGCGTCCGTGCGCCCGCCGTAGCCGTCCTCGAAGTCGACCCGGATGTCTTCCACGGGCTCGCGCTCCAGCTTGGCCCGCACGCGCGCGTAGACCGGCTCGGCGAGGTCGTCGGCGAGGCCGAGGACGGCGGCGAAGGCGCCGGCGTCCGGCGCGTGCTCGTCGAGGGCGGCGAGTGCCCGGTCCCCCCAGGTGCGGATCGTGTCGGCGGCGAACAGCTCGCCGGGCACGTACACGGTGTGGACGGGCTGGCGGGTGCCGGGGTCTCCGGGGTAGCGGCGCTCGAGCTCCTCGTCCACCGGCGTGAGCGAGGCGCTGACGCGCTCGCTCACGGCGCCCGCGAGACTCGTCGTCACCTTTTCCTGCTGACCCATCCGTGCACCCTCCACCTTGATAGTGCGGCGTTCCGCGCTCACGGTGTTCCATGGCGGGGACGCCGGCGAACCGCCTGTCCACTATTCCGCTTAACGGAATCAGGTATCCGTATGGCGAAGTTATCCGTGTACCTTCCCCCTGGTCAACACCTTCTCGCGTACCGGACCCCGGCCGTTCACGCCTGTCTCAGATGGTGCTTCCACACTCCGGTGGGCCCTTCCACCCTGCCCGGGTCCGCGCCCTGCCCCACTGCGCCGCACCGCGACCGATCGAAGGAGAACGCGTGCCGACCGACACACCTGTGACCCGCCGCTCCGGCCTGCGTACGGCCGTGGCCACCGCGACGGCCGTCACGGTCCCCCTGCTCGCCACGGCGCTCGCCGCCGCGCCCGCGCACGCCGTGGAGCGCCCGGGCCGCCGCCTGGAGGTCATGAGCTTCAACCTGCGCTACGCGAGCCCCACACCGCCGAACTCCTGGCCGGAGCGCCGCCCCGTGACCCGGGAGCTGCTGCGCCGCGCGCGGCCCCACGTCATCGGCACCCAGGAGGGCCTCTACCAGCAGGTCCGGGACATCGCCGAGGACCTGGGCCCGCACTACGCCTGGATCGGCACGGGCCGCGCGGGCGGCAGCCGCGACGAGTTCATGACCGTCTACTACGACACGCGCAGGCTGACGCCCGTCGAGTACGACCACTTCTGGCTCTCGGACACCCCGGACGTGGTCGGCTCCAACAGCTGGGGCGGCGGCTCCATCCGCATGGTCACCTGGGTCCGCTTCCTCGACCGGCGCACGGAGCGCGAGCTGTACGTCCTCAACACCCATCTGGACAACCACAGTCAGTACGCGCGCACGCGGGCCGCGCGTCTGATCTCCGACCGCCTCTCCGCCCTCGACCGCACCCTGCCGAAGGTCGTCACCGGCGACTTCAACGTCGCGGCCCACAAGAACCCGGTCTACGACACGCTGCTCGAGGCGGGGCTCGTCGACACCTGGGACGCCGCCGCCGAACGCAGCAAGCCGTACGCGACGTTCCACGGCTACAAGCCGCTCGTGCCGGACGGCGACCGCATCGACTGGATTCTGGCGACACCGGCCGCGCGGGTGCACGCGGCGGCCATCAACACCTTCTCCCTGGACGGGCAGTTCCCGAGCGACCACCTGCCGGTGCAGGCGAGCCTGACGCTGTGACGCACGAGGCCCCCGGCCCCGCGCGCGGCGGAACCGGGGGCCTCGTGCCCTTCGAACAGCTCAGCCCTTGCGGGACTTGACCTCTTCGGTGAGCTGCGGGACGACCTCGAAGAGGTCGCCGACCACGCCGTAGTCCACGAGGTCGAAGATCGGGGCCTCGGCGTCCTTGTTGACGGCGACGATGGTCTTCGACGTCTGCATGCCCGCGCGGTGCTGGATCGCGCCGGAGATGCCGGAGGCGATGTACAGCTGCGGCGAGACGGACTTGCCGGTCTGGCCGACCTGGTTGGAGTGCGGGTACCAGCCGGCGTCGACGGCGGCGCGCGAGGCGCCGACAGCCGCGCCGAGCGAGTCGGCGAGCGCCTCGATGATCGCGAAGTTCTCGGCGCCGTTGACACCGCGGCCGCCGGAGACCACGATCGCGGCCTCGGTCAGCTCGGGGCGGCCCGTCGACTCGCGCGGGGTGCGCGCGGTGACCTTGGTGCCGGTGGCCTGGTCGGAGAAGGTGACGGACAGGGCCTCGACGGTGCCCGCGGCCGGGGCGGCCTCCACCGGCGCCGAGTTCGGCTTGACGGTGATGACCGGCGTGCCGTGGGTGATGCGGGACTTGGTGGTGAACGCGGCCGCGAACACGGACTGCGTGGCCACCGGGCCCTCGTCGCCCGCCTCCAGGTCGACGGCGTCGGTGATGATGCCGGACTTGACGCGGACCGCGAGGCGGGCCGCGATCTCCTTGCCCTCGGCGGACGACGGCACGAGCACCGCGGCCGGGGACACGGCGTCGTACGCGGCCTGGAGCGCGTCCACCTTCGGCACGACGAGGTAGTCGGCGAACTCGGGGGCGTCGGCCGTGAGGACCTTGACCGCGCCGTGCTCGGCGAGCGTGGCGGCGGTGGCCTCGGCGCCGGCGCCGAGCGCGACGGCGACGGGCTCGCCGATGCGGCGGGCCAGGGTCAGCAGCTCGAGGGTGGGCTTGCGGACGGCTCCGTCGACGTGGTCGACGTAGACGAGAACTTCAGCCATGGGACTTCAATCTCCTGCGATTACGAAGAAGCTGGGGCGGTTGAGGGAGTGACTGAAGCTCAGATGAACTTCTGGCCCGCGAGGAACTCGGCGAGCTGCTTGCCGCCCTCGCCCTCGTCCTTGACGATCGTGCCCGCGGTGCGCGCGGGACGCTCGGCGGCGGAGTCGACCTTGGTCCAGGCGCCTTCGAGGCCGACCTCTTCGGCGTCGATGTCCAGGTCGTCCAGGTCCAGGGACTCCACCGGCTTCTTCTTGGCCGCCATGATGCCCTTGAAGGAGGGGTAGCGGGCCTCGCCCGACTGGTCCGTGACGGACACGACGGCCGGCAGGGACGCCTCCAGCTGCTCGGACGCGGTGTCGCCGTCACGGCGGCCCTTCACGACGCCGCCGTCGACGGAGACCTCGGAGAGCAGCGTGACCTGCGGGACGCCCAGGCGCTCGGAGAGGATCGCCGGGAGCACGCCCATGGTGCCGTCCGTCGAGGCCATACCGGCGATGACGAGGTCGTAGCCCGTCTTCTCGATGGCCTTGGCGAGGACCAGCGAGGTGCCCATCACGTCCGTGCCGTGCAGGTCGTCGTCCTCGACGTGGACGGCCTTGTCGGCGCCCATGGACAGGGCCTTGCGCAGCGCGTCCTTGGCGTCCTCGGGGCCGACGGTCAGGACCGTGATCTCGGCCTCGTCGTCCGCCGCCTCCTTGATCTGGAGGGCCTGCTCGACCGCGTACTCGTCGAGTTCCGAGAGGAGGCCGTCCACGTCGTCACGGTCGACGGTCAGGTCCTCGGCGAAGTGCCGATCGCCGGTGGCGTCGGGCACGTACTTCACACAGACAACGATCCTCAAGCTCACGCCGGCTCTCCTACTGCATCGTCATTACTGGGCTGCTGCCTTGGCTGCGGCTACTGCCTTCTTGCAGGCAGCATAGGCGCCTGAAGCGGCGGATCCCGATCGGGGCGGCCCCCGCTCCAACCGGAATATTACTCATGAGTACACCCAGTGCTTTCCCGCTAAGCAAGCGCTTTGAACTGTGACCTTCGCAACGCTCCGTAATCGCGCGCACCACGCGCTTCCGGGAACTCTCAGTCACGCAGCGCGTTGAAGCGCCCCTGGTGGTACAGCAGCGGGCGGCCCGCCCCCGCGGGGTCGCCGGTGACCGCCTCCGCGAGCACGATCCGGTGGTCGCCCGCGGGCACCCGCGCCACGACGCGGCACACCAGCCACGCGAGGACGCCGTCGAGCACGGGTACGCCGTGCGGTCCGTCGGACCAGCGCGTGGCGGGGCCGAACCGGTCGGCGCCGCTGCGCGCGAACGTCGCGGCCAGCTCTTCCTGATGCTCGCCGAGGACGTGGACGCCGACGTACTCGGCCCGGGATATCGCGGGCCAGCTGGAGGCGCCCGTACCGATGCCGAACGAGATCATGGGCGGCTCGGCGGAGACCGAGGTCAGCGAGGTGGCGGTGAAGCCGACGGGACCTGCGCCCCGCGCGGTGATCACCGCGACCCCGGCCGCGTGCCGCCGGAAGACGGAGCGCAGCAGGTCGGGCGCGGCGAGCTGGGGGATGTCGAGGTCGGGTGAAGCCGTCATGGAGTTGTCCTTCTTCAGGAGGTACGAGCGGGTCCGTGGCTGCTCAGCGGGACCAACAGCGCGCACTGGCATGACGGGCGAGGTCCACGTGGACGCGCTCGTAGAGAAGGAGCTCCGGTGGCATGGCAGCAGGCTGTCGACAGCTGGCCGGTGCAGTCAAGCCCTCGCGGGCGCGGCGAAGATCACTCAGGAGCACGGGCCCCTCCTTCCGAGGTCGTGGCCCCCGCCTCATACGGCCGCGCCGAGCGCCGCGATGACGTCGGCCTTGCGCGGCTGCCCCGCGGCACGCCGCACCACGCGCCCGGCGCGGTCGAGGACGAGCACCGTGGGCGTCTTCTCGACGCGCAGTTCCCGGACGAGGTCCAGGGCGGCCTCGGCGTCGATCTCCACGTGCGCCACTCCGGGCACCATCGCGGCGACGTCGGAAAGGACCCTGCGGGTTGCCCGGCAGGGCTGGCAGAAGGCACTGGAGAACTGCACGAGCGTGGCCCGCTCGCCGAGCGGCCCGCCCAGGTCCGCCGCACCGAGCAGCCGTTCGCTCTCGCGTCCGCGCACCACCGTCACCCGTGTCTCCCGCCCTTCTCCGTCGCCCGCCGGGGCACCGGCCCGCCCCCGGCCGGGGGCGCACATACCTCTTTCCCTACAAGCCG
Organism: Streptomyces sp. NPDC045778; assembly: GCF_056431945.1. Lineage (NCBI taxonomy): Bacteria > Bacillati > Actinomycetota > Actinomycetes > Kitasatosporales > Streptomycetaceae > Streptomyces > Streptomyces sp. NPDC045778. The sequence goes on along the minus strand of NZ_JBWKJZ010000021.1, from coordinate 102,595 downwards.
CGCGCGTGCGCAAAGATTCCGACGTGACGAGAATCTCCCGCACTACGGGCACTAACGCTGGCCAGTCGCTCGTTCTTGGGGCACGATCTGCGGAGCCGTATACCTACGGATCCGTAACTTGGTTTCCTGCCAAAGGCCCTCTCCTCTGGCAGTGATGAAGGGCCTCCCCACCCATGGCAGAACTCGTGTACCGACCGATCGTCGGCGTCGCCAAGACCTTCTTCAAGGCACTGGACCTGAAGATCGACTGCAAGGGTTCCGAGAACATTCCCCGCACGGGTGGCGCGGTCCTCGTCAGCAACCACATCAGTTATCTCGACTTCATCTTCAGCGGTCTGGCGGCACTTCCGCAGAAGCGCCTGGTGCGCTTCATGGCGAAGGAGTCGGTGTTCCGCCACAAGATCTCCGGTCCGCTGATGCGCGGCATGAAGCACATTCCCGTGGACCGCAAGCAGGGCGACCAGGCGTATGCCCACGCCCTGGACTCGCTGCGCTCGGGCGAGATCATCGGCGTCTTCCCCGAGGCGACGATCTCTCAGTCGTTCACCCTGAAGTCCTTCAAGACGGGCGCCGCGCGCCTGGCCCAGGAGGCGGGCGTCCCGCTGGTCCCGATGGCGGTCTGGGGCACGCAGCGGATCTGGACGAAGGGGCACCCGCGCAATTTCAAGCGCCAGCACCTGCCGGTGACGATCCGGGTCGGCGAGCGCGTGGAGGCGCCGAAGGACCAGTACGCGGGCGCGATCACGCGGCGCCTGCGCGAGTGCTGCCACGAGCTTCTCGAAGCCGCGCAGCGCGCCTATCCCGGCCGCCCCAAGGGCGCGGACGACACCTGGTGGCTCCCCGCCCACCTGGGCGGCACGGCCCCGACCGCGGCGGAGGTCCGCGCGGCCGAGGCCCACTGACGGCGCTTCCGCCGGCCAGGCCCTAGGCCGCCGGTTCGTGGACGACGATCCGCGAGCCGGGGCTGAACTTCTCCAGAAGCTCGGCGAGTTCCGCGCCCGCCGCGTCGAGGCCCGCGTGCGGGCCCATGCCTTCGAGCAGGAAGACCGCGTTGACGGTCCGCTCGGTGAGGCGGGTGCGCGGGCCCTGCCGCCAGTTCCAGCGGCGGCAGGTCACGCCCTCGTCGTCGCGCCAGACGACCTCACCGGCCTCGGGGCGCTCGACGGCCTCCTCCCCTCCGGCCATGGTGACGAAGTCCTCGTCCCCGGTGGCGCGGACGAGCCGCATGCCGCCCACGATGTGGTCCAGGTCCTCGCCGCCGACGGGGATCAGATGGGCCACGCTGATCGCGTTGTAGACGTCGACCAGCGCGTTGATCCGGGGCAGGCCCGCGTCGGTCAGGGCCCGCTTGGCCAGCGCCTCGGCGGAGTTGCGGGTGCGCGAGGGCTTGGCGCCGAAGGCCGTGTAGGCGGCGCGCCAGTCCACCATGTGCGGGTCCTCGTGCGGGGCGCGGCCGTCGAGGCGCGCGGCGAGGCGTCGCGCGGCGTCGTCGAGGAGGGCGGAGGTGCCGTCCGTACTGGGGCCGTTCACGAGGTCGTACGCCTCGATGGCGAGGTGGGTGAAGCCGGGCGTGAGCGTCCGCACGTCGTCGGACACGGTGAGCGTGAGCGTCATGATCTGCCTTGGGTCGCGGACATCATCAGCGGAAGTACAGCATAGAGCACCATGCAGTGCATCGCGCTGTACTCCCTTTTCGGGTCAGGCCTGCGCCACGCCCCCGGCAGGTTCACGGCAGCCCCCAGGCCGGTTCGCTCGCGTTGCCGGGCACGTCCCGCGGCCCCGGCGTGGGGCGGGTGCCCTTCGGGGTGACCAGGGCCGTCTGCCCGCGCCGCAGCGGGATCTCGATCACGTCGCTCCCCCGGTGCGGCAGCCGCCGCCCCCGCTCGTCGCGTACGTCGATCTCCCCGGCGATGCCGTGCCGCAGGCGCAGCGGCTCCCCGGCCTCGCTGCGCACCCGCACCCACTCCGTGCGCCCGGCGCGCCGCGAGGCGTCGACGAGGAACGCGCCCTGCGTACGCACCTGTTGGAGGCCCGCGTCCCGCCAGGCGCCGGGCACGGCGGGGAAGACCCGCACCACTCCCCCGTGGCTCTGCGTCAGCATGTCGAGCAGGGACCGGGCCGCCGCGACGGGGCTCTCCAGGGCGAAGTTGGAGCCTTCGCGGTACATGGTGTTGGGGGTGAGCGCGCAGTTGTCGGTCACGTTGCCGTCCACGAAGAACCGCAGCTGGCGCAGGGCCCGCTCCGGCTCGCCGAACAGCGTCTCCATGGAGGCGGCCGCCGCGTAGCTGTAGCCGTGCCAGCGGTCCTGCCGGCCGGCCCAGTGGTCGAAGCTGCGCCGGTCGAGCCCTTCCTGGAGCGGGTGGAGCCACAGCAGGTGGGAGAAGTGGCGGTGCGAGTCGGCGAGCGGGACCCCGGCGCCGATCATGACGCCGTTCTCGTCGCGGTGGTACGGGACGAGACGGTCGCGGATGTCCCGCCACCGCCGCTCGTCGGGGTCCCGCAGGCGCAGCCGCCGCGCGGAGTCGAGCAGGGTGGTGACGCCCCACCGCAGCAGTGACAGGTCGTAGGTGCAGTCGGCGGCGTTGGCGTACTCGGGCGAGCGGGTCTCGGGCAGGTGCAGCTTGCCGTCGGAGCCCTCGGTGAGGTGGCGGGCGTAGTAGCGGACCGCCTTGGCCAGGACCGGGCGGATGACGTGCCGCAGGACGTCGTCGTCCATGTGGTGGCGGTAGCTGACCCACGCGGTGTGCAAGGCCCAGACGAGATTGCCCGTGTGGTCGTTGGGGCTCACTCCGGGCACGCCCACGTAGCGCGGCCCTGAGCGCAGGCGCCAGTCGCCGGGGTGGCACAGCGCGTAGGTCTCGCCGTCGCGCAGCTCCGGGCGGATGTTGGTCTCCAGGTGCGCGTGGTCGCGGGCGAACGTCGGTGTGACGGCGTCGAGTTCGCGGTGGTTGGAGCCGTCGGCGAGCGGATACGTCACCTGGACGTTCGTGTTCCACCAGATGCTCGTCCAGTTGTTGCCCGTCTCCGGGAACCACGGGCCGAAGACCGGGGTGACGGGGCCTTCGGCGCGGGTCGCGCATGCCAGCTTGTACAGCTGGATCCAGTAGAAGCGCTGGAGCTTCTTGTCGGGCACGGAGACGAAGCTGCGCCGGTGGAAGGCGCGCCACCAGCGGCGGTGGCGGGCCACGGCCTCCTCGGCCGAGCCGTCGAGCGCCTTCTCGACCGTGCGGAGCGCCCGCTCCCGGCCGGTGGAGTCCGGGTGGCCGTACGCGAGGGTGGCCGCGAGGAGGCGCCTGGTGCCGGAGCGCCGCTCGCGCCAGGCCGTGGTGTAGCCGCCGCCCGCGTGCAGGGGCTGCTCGACGTGGCCGGGGCCGGTGGCGGGGTCGGGGTTGGCGCTGTAGTCGGGCGGGACCCTGACGGTGCGGGTGGTGCGCGAGGGCAGCGCGGTGAACCCCCAGGCGGTGGCCTCCTCGCCCGCGCTCGGCGCCGTCGAGACCAGGAGCACGTCCTCGTGGCTGAGGACCACGGCGGAGAAGGCGACGCTGCCTCGGGTGGTGGTGACGGTGCCGGCCAGCTCGGCGTCGTCCAGGTCCAGGCGCCAGTCGACGCCGGTGACCGTTCCGGCGAAGGTGAGCGTCAGGAAGCCGACGCCGAGCCGGGAGTAGCCGATCGCGGCCTCCCACTGACCGCGCTGGTCCTGTACGTGTGAGTGGTTGACCATGAACCGCAGGGCGTTGCCCTCGCCGGGCGCGGCGTACACGTGCGCGGCGAGGAAGCCGTTGCCGAGGAACGGCCCTTCCTGCCAGCCGCGCGGGAGCCGCTTCCACACCAGGGCGGCGTCCCGCAGGAGCGCGCCATGCGTGTCCGCGCGGGGCGCCGCCGCGGGTGCGGCCCAGGCGACGGGCGAGCCCGCAGCGACGAGGGCTCCGGAGGCGCCTGCGACGAAGGCGCGCCGTGAGATGGGGGTCATGGCGTGGGCCTCTCCAACAGCGGTGCGGACAGGGCGGGTCGGCGTACGCAGCATCGGGGCCGCGCCGTGCCGCGTCAAGCACTCCGACAGGAATAGGTCGGATGACTCGACGCCGACCGTCTCGCACACGCCCCCCATGAAGGCACAGGCGCCGCATGTCCGTCCGCTACATCCGATGTTTCAGCCCTGCGTCTTCGGCAGCTTCTCCGGCAGCCGCTCCCAGAGGCGGGGCCGGTCCGGGGCCGCCTTCATGACCTCCAGCAGCTCCGGGTTCGGCTCGGCGTACAGGCTTGGGTAGTCGACCTCTCCGGCGGCCGTGTCCACCGGGAAGGCGAGGCGCTCGCCCGTGAGCGAGAACCGCGCGTCCACGCCCGGCTTGTTGCCGCGCGGGTCCTGGCGGTGCCAGGCCCCGTCGAAGCGCACGGCGACGAGGCCGTGCAGCACGAAGCCGCTGCCGTCGTCATGAAGGAGCCGCTGGTAGCACAGGGCCGTGGGGATGTCCTCGGCACGCAGCAGCGCGGCGAGCGCGTGCGCCTTGGCGTGACAGATGCCGGTGCGCCGCTCCAGGACGTCGGATGCGCGCCACGTCACGCGCGGATCCCCGGCGTCCGCGGAGTGCGGGATGGTGTCGCGGACGAACGCGTAGGCCGCGCGAGCGTATACGTATGAATCGGCGCTGTTCTTGGCCAAGCGCGCCGCGGTCTCCCGGACCAGGGGGTGCGTATGGTCGATGGCCTCGTCCGCCGCGAGATAGGCGGAAAGATATGGATTCTCCTGGGTCAGCTCCATGGGGCGCGAGCATAGGAAAGCGGCCGATCGAGAGTCAATGACTTTTCGATCGGCTGCATATCTATACGCAATAGCTGAGCCCACGCGTCGGTCTCAAGGCCCGGCGCGTGCCTCGGCCGCTCAGCGCGCCATTTCCTCCTTCAGCGCCGCCACGAAGCCGTCGACGTCGTCCTCCGTGGTGTCGAAGGAGCACATCCAGCGGACGTCTCCTGCGGCCTCGTCCCAGTAGTAGAAGCGGTACCGCTTCAGGAGGCGCTCGGCGACGTCGTGCGGCAGCCGTGCGAAGACGGCGTTGGCCTGCACCGGGTAGAGGATCTCCACGCCGTGCACCGCGCGGACGCCCTCGGCGAGGCGCTGGGCCATCTCGTTGGCCTGCCGGGCGTTGCGCAGCCACAGGTCCTTGGTGAGCAGCGCCTCGAACTGCACCGAGACGAAGCGCATCTTGGAGGCGAGCTGCATGGACAGCTTGCGCAGGTGCTTCATGTGGCGCACCGCGTCGCGGTTGAGGACGACGACGGCCTCGCCGAACAGCGCGCCGTTCTTCGTGCCGCCCAGCGAGAGGATGTCGACGCCCACGGCGTTGGTGAACGCCCGCATCGGCACGTCGAGCGAGGCGGCCGCGTTGGCCAGGCGGGCGCCGTCGAGGTGCACCAGCATGCCGAGCCCGTGGGCGTGGTCGACGATCGCGCGTATCTCGTCGACCGTGTAGACGGTGCCCAGCTCGGTGTTCTGCGCGAGGGAGACCACCTGCGGCATGGCCCGGTGCTCGTCGTCCCAGCCGAAGGCCTGCCGGTCGATCAGCTCGGGGGTGAGCTTGCCGTCGGGCGTCGGCACGGTGAGCAGCTTCAGGCCGCCCATGCGCTCGGGGGCACCGCCCTCGTCCACGTGGATGTGCGCGCTCTCCGCGCAGATCACCGCGCCCCAGCGGTCGGTGACCGCCTGGAGGGCGACGATGTTGGCCCCGGTGCCGTTGAAGACCGGGAACGCCTCGGCGCCCGCGCCGAAGTGGCCGCGGATGACCTGCTGGAGGTGGTCGGTGTACACGTCCTCGCCGTAGGCGACCTGGTGGCCGCCGTTAGCGAGGGCGAGCGCCGCCATGACCTCCGGGTGCGCTCCCGCGTAGTTGTCGCTCGCGAGACCGCGGAAGGCGGGGTCGTGATGCCGCCTGGCGTCGGTCTTCGGAGGGTTCACGGCTTCTCGGTCAGCCACAGACGTTTCCCGTTCACATCCGATGCGGGTCGTTCCCAGACGCCGGCGACGGCCTCGGCCAGCTCCTTGACGTCGGTGAAGCCCGCGAACTTCGCGTTGGGGCGCTCCGCGCGCATCGCGTCGTGCACCAGCGCCTTGACGATCAGGATGGCAGCCGCGGCGCGCGGGCCGTCCTCGCCCCCCTCTTTGCGGAAGGCGTCGGCGAGCGCGAGCGTCCAGGCCTCGGCCGCGGCCTTCGCCGCCGCGTAAGCCGCGTTCCCGGCGGTCGGCTTGCTGGCGCCCGCGGCGCTGATCAGCAGGTAGCGGCCGTTGCCCCCGCGCTGGAGGCCGCCCTGGAAGGCGAGCGACGTGTGCTGCACCGTGCGGATCAGGAGGTCCTCGAGGAGGTCCCAGTCGCCGAGGTCGGTGTCGGCGAAGGAGGAGCTGCCGCGCCAGCCGCCGACGAGGTGGACCAGGCCGTCGATCCGGCCGAACTCCTTCTCCGTGCGGTCGGCCCAGGCGCGGGCGGCGTCCAGGTCGAGCAGGTCGACCGTGTCGCCGGTGACCGTGGCGCCGCCGTGCGCGTAGCGCGCCGCGTCCACGGCCTCCGCCAGGCGCGAGGCGTCGGCGTCGGACGCGACCACGGTCGCCCCCGCCTCCGCGAGGCGCAGCAGGGTGGCCCGCCCCGCGGGACCTGCGGCCCCCGCCACCGCGATCACGGCTCCGTCGAGTGCGGACATGGCCCTCGCCTCCTTGGTGTGGCCGCTCACGCGGCGACCGTCTCGGCGCCCGACTCCGCAGTGATCCCCTTGGTGGAGGCGATCACGTGCTTGAGCTTCTTGGAGAGCGCCTCATAGAACATGCTGAGTGGAAATTCGTCGGGAAGCACGTCGTCTACCAGTTTGCGCGGCGGGAGCGAGGTGTCCAGGGCGTCCGGGCCCTTGGCCCAGCGCGAGCCGGGGTGCGGTGCCAGGTAGGTGGAAACCAGCTGGTAGCCGGCGAGCCAGTGCACGAGCTTGGGCCGGTCGATGCCGTCGCGGTAGAGCTTCTCGATCTCCGCGCAGAGCTGGTTGGTGATCTGCGGGGCGCGCTGCCAGTCGATCTTCAGCTTGTTGTCGGTCCAGCGGACGACGTCGTGCTTGTGCAGGTACGCGAAGAGGAGCTGGCCGCCGACGCCGTCGTAGTTGCGCACGCGGTCGCCGGTGACGGGGAAGCGGAACATCCGGTCGAAGAGCACCGCGTACTGCACGTCACGGGCCTGCGGCACGCCCTCGGCCTCCAGCTTCACGGCCTCCTTGAAGGCGGTGAGGTCACACCGCAGCTCCTCGAGGCCGTACATCCAGAACGGCTGGCGCTGCTTGATCATGAAGGGGTCGAAGGGCAGGTCGCCATGGCTGTGGGTGCGGTCGTGGACCATGTCCCACAGGACGAACGCCTCCTGGCAGCGGGCCTGGTCGGCGACCATGGCGCGGATGTCGTCCGGCAGCTCGATGCCGAGGATGTCCACGGCGGCCTCCGTGACCCGGCGGAAGCGGGCGGCCTCGCGGTCGCAGAAGATGCCGCCCCAGGTGAAGCGCTCAGGGGCCTCGCGCACGGCGATCGTCTCGGGGAAGAGGACCGCGGAGTTCGTGTCGTACCCGGCGGTGAAGTCCTCGAAGGTGATGCCGCAGAACAGCGGGTTGTCGTAGCGCGTGCGCTCTAGCTCGGCGAGCCACTCGGGCCACACCATGCGCAGCACGACCGCTTCGAAGTTGCGGTCCGGATTGCCGTTCTGCGTGTACATGGGGAAGACCACGAGGTGCTGGAGGCCGTCCTCGCGGCGGGCCGCCGGGTGGAAGGCGAGCAGCGAGTCGAGGAAGTCCGGCACCAGGAAGCCGCCGTCGGCCCACTTGCGCAGATCTCCCACCAGCGCCGTGAGATACGCGGCGTCGTGCGGAAGCAGCGGGGCCAGCTCCTCGACGGCGGCTATGAGGCCGTCGACCGCCTCCCCCGCGGCGGCCTTCGAGGGCGCGCCCTCGCGCTCGAAGTCGATCGAGCCGTCCTTGGACTGCCAGGGCCTGATCCGCTCGACGGCACCCTTGAGCACCGGCCACGCCGGGTGGTCCACCACACGCCCGTCGCGGGAAGCCCCAGGGCTGTCCGCCACCGTCCGCACAAGAATTTCCGTCATGTCCCATCCTCCACGGGAGAACCTCGCGTCTGAGCAGCGTATGTGTGTGAGCTTCTCCGTCACAAGAGGGGATCCGGGAAATTATCCTGCCCACCCTCCACTGGGCCGCTGTTTTTCCTGTCGCTCGGGGCCTGGGCGGCCGTCCTCCCCCACGGTTTCCCGCTCCGGACGGGCGGACACCCCCACCCGCGGGCCACGGGGCGAGGCAGCCCGCCCGCGCAAGAGCGCGACGTCGCCCCGGAGGCGCATTCCACGAGTACGGCCACACGCGAAAGGCCCGCGCCCCGGAAAACGCGCCGGGAATGCGAACAGAAAGGGAGAGGCGGACCGAGCGGCACCCCCGCCACAGGGAATGAGCCAGCGCCTCCCGTATTCCACCGAGCACGCCCACCGCTGGCATCACTCCAGGTCAGAGGCGTCACCTCGCCTCGTATACAGGCGCTACGACTCCCAACCTTTCAGCTCCCCAATTGTTCAGCAGACCATGATTCACACGCTTTTCAGCCGCGTTCCGATCGTGTCTTCGGCTGGCTCGATTCGCCTTCTCCCTCCCGTCCCGAAAGGCGGCTAACGTGCCCCCGCGCGGGGGAAGTCGAGGAGGGGATCAGCGGAATGTTCTATGCCGTTTTCAGGTGTGTCGTCCTGATACCGCTGCTGCGGTGGCTGTTCCGGCCACGGATCGAGGGGCTCGCCAACGTCCCGGCCCGGGGCGCGGCGATCGTGGCGGGCAACCACCAGTCGTTCTGCGACCAGTTCCTGCTGGGCGTGACGCTGCGGCGGCGCATCAACTTCCTGGCCAAGCAGGAGTACTTCACGGGCAAGGGCCTGCGAGGACGCCTCGCCGCCGCGTTCTTCCGGGGCATCGGCGCGATCCCCGTGGACCGCTCGGGGGGCGGCGCGGGGCAGGCCGCCGTCGAGGCCGGGCTCGACGTGCTCGGCCGGGGCGGTGTCCTCGGCATCTTCCCCGAGGGCACGCGCTCGCACGACGGGCGCCTGTACAAGGGCAGGGTGGGCGTGGCGGCGATGGCCCTGCGGTCCGGCGCGCCGGTGATCCCGTGCGCCATGATCGGCACGTTCGAGGCCCAGCCCGCGGGCCGCAGGGTGCCCAGCGTCGTGCCGATCACCCTGCGCTTCGGCAGGCCGCTCGACTTCTCCAAGTACGCGGGCATGGAGGACCAGCGCGCCGCCCTGCGGGCCGCGACCGACGAGATCATGTACGCGATCCTGGAGCTGTCGGGCCAGGAGTACGTCGACACGTACGCCGTGGACGCCAAGGCCAAGGCCGCGGCCCAGGAGCTGGCACGCCGCACCCGCAGGCGCCCGAGTCAACCCCCGGCCGACGCGCCCACCCACGGGTGAGACAGCTCGCGGTCCGGGCGCCCGCGGCGGTAGGACGGGCCGGGTCAGCCGTCCCCGCCGCAGGGAGCGCCGAACCGTTGAGCACCCGCGCCGTTCTTGTCGCCGCCGTCATCACCGGACTGATCCTGGGCATCGTCGGCACCAGACCCGACGATTCCACGCCGCCCCGCGGGGGCGGTCCCGTCGCGGAGGCGGGCGATTAGGCTGCGGCCGTGCCGCGCGGTCCCCTGCCTCCGCACCGCGCGGAGCCGAGCCGCCGTCGACGGAAGCGAGTGATCTTGAACTTCCTCACCATCGGGCATCGCGGTGTCATGGGCATCGAACCCGAGAACACCCTGCGGTCCTTCGTCGCCGCGCAAACCGCGGGCCTGGACGTCATCGAACTGGATCTGCACCTCAGCAAGGACGGCGCCCTCGTCGTCATGCACGACGCCGACGTGCGCCGCACCACCGACGGCACCGGCCCCATCGCCGAGAAGACCCTCGCCGAGCTGCGCGAGCTGGACGCGGGCCTGGGCGAGCGCGTCCCCGTCTTCGAGGAGGTCCTCGACGCCGTCCGGACGCCGTTGCAGGCCGAGATCAAGGACGTGGCGGCCGCGCGTGCCCTCGCCGACGTCATGCACGCGCGGGACCTGGTCGGCCGGGTGGAGGTCCTCTCCTTCCACGACGAGGCGATCGCCGAGATCGCCCGGCTCGTCCCCGGCGTGCGCACGGCGCTCGTCGCCAGCCGCTACGGCGTGGACGTGGTGGAGCGCGCCACCGCGGCCGGCGCCGCCACGCTGGTCCTGAACATCCGAAGACTGACCCTGGAGATCGTCGAACGCGCCCGCGAGGCGGACCTCAGAATCATCGGCTGGGTCGTGAACACCCAGGACGATCTGCGGCTGGTACGCGCGCTCCAGCTCGACGGCGCGACGACGGACTACCCGGACATCAAGCGGACGGGGCGCTTCACGGCGTGAGGGGCCCTCGGGGCCCGGCGTGAGGGCCTCGGGGCACGGCGAGAGGGCCCCCTCAGGGCCCTCTCCCCGCCGCTGCGCCTCAGCCGATCTGCTTCACCAGAAGCTCGAACTCCAGGTCGTCGCGCTGGGGGATGCCGAAGCGCTCGTCGCCGTACGGGAAGGGGCTCATCTTTCCCGTACGGCGGTAGCCGCGCCGCTCGTACCAGGCGATCAGCTCCTCCCGGACGGAGATCACCGTCATGTGCATCTCCCGGGCGCACCACGTCGTCCGCGCGATCCGCTCCGCCTCCGCCATGATCACCTTGCCGAGGCCCGCGCCCTGGAGCGCCGGGCTGACGGCGAACATCCCGAAGTACACGTGGTCCCCGCGGTGTTCGAGCTGGCAGCAGGCGACAATGCGGCCCTCCCGCTCCACCACGAGCAGCTTGCTGTCGGGCGCGGAGATGACCTGGACGACGCCCTCCGGGTCGGTGCGCTGACCGTCCAGGATGTCCGCCTCTGTGGTCCACCCGGCGCGGCTGTCGTCGCCGCGGTACGCCGACTCGATCAGCCCGACCAGCGCGTCCACGTCGGCTTCGGTGGCGTCCCGGAAGGTGAGGTCGCCGTGCGTGCTCGGGTGCGGGGCGGTCGCCATGTGAGCGTGTCTCCGATCTGTGCTGGTGCGCTGCCGTCACGTGGGGAACCACGGGCCCCCGCACGCACCGCCGAGCGTAACCCGGGACTAAGGTGCGGCCGCATGGTGCACGTACTCAGCAGCAGAATCCTCCTGCGCCCCACCGACCCGGAGCGCACCCGGACCTTCTACGGCACGGACCTCGGTCTCGCCGTCCACCGCGAGTTCGGCACCGGGCCCGAACGCGGCACGGTGTACTTCCTGGGCGGCGGCTTCCTCGAGGTCTCCGGGCGCTCGGCGGAACCGCCGTCACCCGCGCTCCAGTTGTGGCTCCAGGTCGCGGACGCGCACGCCGCGCACGAGGACCTGGCCGCGCGCGGCGTGGAGATCCTCCGCCCGCCGGTCAAGGAGCCCTGGGGTCTCGTCGAGATGTGGATCGCCGACCCGGACGGCGTGCGCATCGCGGTGGTGGAGGTGCCGGAGGACCATCCGCTGCGCTACCGCCCCTAGGGCCTGTCCGAGGCCGTCACCCGCGTGGGACGCCGAGTCGCCCCTCCAGTTGGCCGAGCAGCTCGCCCAGGAGCGTCCCGAGGCGCTCCTGGCCGTCGCCCGCGAGGCCCGCGAGCACCGTCGTCTCGTACGCCAGCTGGTCGGGCAGGACGGCGTCGACGAGGTCACGGCCCGCGTCGGTGAGACGGACGTGCGTGACGCGGCGGTCCCGCGTGTCGGGGCGGCGGTCGATCAGGGCGCGCTCCTGGAGCTGCTTGAGGCGCTTGGTGACCGCCGCGCCCGAGGAGAAGGTCTCGCGGGCCAGCTCGCCGGGGGTCAGCTCGTGACCGGTGCGGCGCAGGGCACCGAGCAGGTCGAACTCCGGGCGGGTCAGGCCCGCCCGGCGCAGCGGGGCGTCCTCCGCCTGCTGGAGGAGGGCCGCGCAGCGGTTGATGCGGCCGATGACCTCCATCGGCGCGGTGTCCACGCCCGGATGCACCTGCCGCCACTGGCGGACCACCGCGGCCACCGTGTCGCCCGCACCCGCCCGGCCGTACCCACTCGTCATCCCCGCGCCCCGCTCCTCGTGCTCGTGCTCAAGCTGTCGGTGTCACCGCCGCGCGCCCTCGGCGGGCAGCGGTCCACCACGTACCGTAGCCGCGAGCGTACGGTGCCCGGCCCGCTCGGCGTCGGCCACCCGGCGCGCGGGAAGCTCGCGCTGCCACCACTCGCCCGCGGCCGTGTCGTGGGCGGCGCGCAGCGCGACGAGGCTCGCGGTCAGGCGGCGCCGGGCCCGGTGCAGGTCGGGAGCGGGCCCGGTCAGGGCGCGTTCGGCGTGGGCGCGGGCCCGCTCCGCCGCGGCGAGGGCGTGCTCGATGTGGTCGGCGGCCCGCCGGTTGGTGACGGCCACGGCGGCGACGAGGCCGAGCAGCGCGCCGAGCAGCGTGTCCACGACGCGGTCGGCGATCAGGGCGCCGGGGTCCTGGAAGCGCCCGAACTCGGTGACGAGGAGCGCCATCGGCGTCACGCACACACAGCCCAGCCAGTAGTTGCGGGAGATGAGCGCCTCCGCGCCGAAGGCGCAGAGCAGCCCGCACACGATCAGCGCGGCGTGGTCGTGGTGCGCGAGCGGCACGAGCGCGGCGAAGGCGGCCACGCCCACGACGTTGCCGACCACGCGCTGCACGCCGCGGCTCCAGGTCAGGGTGACGTTGGCCTGGTAGAGGGACGCGGCGGTGACCAGCGCCCAGTACGGGCGGCCCACGCCGAGCGCGAGCGCCGCGTATCCGGCGAGGGCGCAGCCGACGGCGGTGCGCAGCGCGACGGGCAGCAGCGGCGACCCGGGCGCGAGCCGCCGCCACAGCGGCAGCGCGGCCTCGGCCGCCTCGGCCCGCTCCAGCGGAGGGTGCGCGTCCACGGTGCCGGCGTCCGGGACGGCTCCGGTGCCGCGCAGCCCCTCCGCCAGGTCCCGTAGCCGCGCGGGGTCACCGGCGGCGGGCGCGGCGAGGGCCTCCTCCGCGGTCGCCGCGAGCCGGTGCAGCGCGGCCCTGGTCGCATCGCTGCGGGTGGCGTGCAGGGACTGCCAGGCGGCGTGCACGGCGTCGGCAGCCGCGGCACGGGCCCGCACGGCGGCCGCGGGCTCGCTCGCGTCGGCGGCCACGGCGTCGGCGTACGCGGCCGCCGCGCGCAGGGCCCGGGCGGTGGCGCGCCGCTCGGGGCCGTACGGGCGCAGGGGCGCGGGCGCCATGCCGACGAGCCACGCCACCGCCCCGGCGCCGAGCGTCAGGGCGAGGTGGCCGGGCACCTCGCCGATGCGCTGCTGTGCGAACAGGCTCGCCGAGCTGACGAAGGTGAAGATCAGGTGGCCGGGCGGGCCGACGCGGGTGGCGTCGCACAGCGCCTTCTGGGCGGCGGCGAGCAGCGCCCCCAGCGTCACGAGCACCACCGCGCCGGGCGCGAGCGCGGCGGCGGTCAGGGCGACCGCCACGCCCGCGGCCATCCCGGCGACGACCCAGGCGAGGGCGCGGGCCCGCGCGGCGTACGGCAGTTGGTGGGCGTACAGGGCGCAGAGCGACCCGGCCATCGTGTACATCACGAGGTCCAGGCGGCCGAGGGCGAGCAGCGTCAGATGGGGGATCGCCATGGCGACGAGGACGCTCGTCGCGGGCTTGAACCAGATGTCCGACGGCTTGCCGAGGCGCAGCACGCCGACGAGCGGAAGCCGCCGGACGTGCGCGCGCAGCGAGGGACGGGACCGGGGCGCGGCGTGGGCCGGGGACGAGGTGCGGGCCGTAGGCGGGGTGCGGGCCGTAGGCGGGGTGCGGGTCGGGGGTGAGGTGCGGGTCGGGGGCGGGGAGCTGCTCATGACAGAGAATGTTAGCAAGTGTTTTACCTGAAAAATAATTGACTCGCTCCCCCGTCGCGCTCCCGTCGTACACCCGTGCGCTCCCGTACGCCGCCCTCACGCCGGGCATCGACTCGTCATCGGCGTCGACCGTCGATCGAGGAGGTGCCCGGTGCACGGACCCGGTTCGGCGAGCTGGCTGCTCGTGGCGCTCTGCGCGGCGAGCGGCACCTACTGCCTGCTGCGGATGCGCAGCCGTGTCGAGGAGCAGCGCCGCGCGGCGGGCGGCGAGGCGCTCATGGGCTTCGGCATGGCGCTGATGGCCGTGCCCGCCGCCACCCTGTCCCCGCCCCGGGGCGCGTGGCTCGCGTACGCGACGGTGTTCGCCGCCCTCGGTCTGCGCGCGGCCTGGACGACGCGGCGCTCCGCCCACCACGTCCACCACCTGGTGGGGGCCGCCGCGATGGTCTACATGTCGGCGGCGATGCTCTCCGCCCCCGGCGGCGGCCACGGCGACACGGGCGTCCCGGCGCTGACCGGCGCCCTCCTGCTGTACTTCACCGCGCACGTGCTCGCCTCGGGAGCGCGGCTCGCGCCGGTGGGGGCGGTGGTCACGCCGGAGGCCGGCGTCATCGGCTGGGGGGACCGGCCGGAGCTGGCTCTGGTGTGCCGCCTTGCGATGAGCATGGGCATGATCGCGATGCTCCTGACCCTGTGAGCGGAGCGGGGCTCTCCTCAGCCGCGAGCGGGACCCCGCCCTGGCTGCGCGGCCCGCACCTCGCGACGGCGCCCCTGAACCCGCGTCCCCAGCCGTGGCGTACGTCACTTCACGGCGAAGGCCCGTATCCTCACAAGGCACGCCCCTCATAGGGTTGACCCATGATGGTCCCCGTCGCGCTGTTGCTCCTGGGCGCGCTGACCGCCCTCGTCGCTCCCCGGATGCTCGCGCGAGCGGACTGGCCGGAGCGCGAACCGGTGGTCGCGCTCTGGGTGTGGCAGTGCGTGGTGGCGGGCGTGCTGCTCTGCTGCGCCCTGTCGATGACGTTCAGCGCGGCCGCCGCCTGGCAGGCCGTGCGGGGACAGCTGTTCGCGCCCGCGCCGCACGGCGTCGTCGAGGCGTACGCGCTCGGCCCGACGCCCTGGGCCACGGTGACGGCGGTGGCACTCGCCTGCGGCGGCGTGTGGACGGCCGTGATGCTCACGCGCGAGATCGCCCGCGCCCGGGCCAGGCGCGCCAAGCGACGGGCCGAACTGGTGGTGCGCGCACCGCTGTTGCCCGGCGAGGAGCCCGGCGCCGACCGGCTCGTCGTCCTGGAGGGCGAGCGGCCCGACGCCTGGTGGCTGCCCGGCGCCGCGCCCCAACTGGTCATCACCACCGCCGCGTTGCGCCGCCTGAAGGGAAGTCAGCTCGACGCGGTGCTCGCGCACGAGCAGGGGCACGCGCAGGCCCGGCACGACTGGCTCCTGCACTGCTCAGGGGCGCTCGCCACGGGCTTTCCGCAGGTGCCGGTGTTCGCCGCGTTCCGCGACGAGATGCACCGCCTTGTGGAGCTGGCCGCCGACGACGTGGCCTCGCGCCGCTTCGGGCGCCTGACCGTCGCGCTCGCCCTCGTCGAACTCAACGAGGACCGGGGCGTGTTCGGCCCCTGCCCCACCCCGCAGGCGCACGTGCCGGCCCGGGTGCACCGGCTGCTCGCCGCCCGCCCCCGGCTCACCGCCGGGCGCCGGCTGCGGCTGACCGCCGCCGCCGCGCTCGTGCCGGTCGTACCGCTCCTGGTGTCGTTCGTCCCGGCGCTGCGCGTGCTCGGTTAGGTTTCGCCGCAGGGCATCGGTCAGGATCGAACCATGGATTCCGCGCCTCCCCCGACGACGCCCCCGCCGCCCCGCTCCTCCCGTGCGGCGGTACTGCTCGCGCTCCCCTCGCTGCTGCTGTTCGTCCTGGTCGCCGCAGAATGGCAGCCGTTGCTCACCCTGGACGGCGACATCGCGCGGACCACGCACCGCTGGGCGGTGGACCACCGGGACCTCACGCAGACCGCCCGCGTCCTCACGGACTGGGTGTGGGACCCGTGGACGATGCGCCTCCTGTGCACGGCCGTGGTGCTGTGGCTCGCCGCGCGGCGGGCCTGGTGGCTCGCGCTGTGGCTCGCGGCGACCTGCCTGGTGGGCACGCTGGTCCAGCAGGCCATGAAGGCGGCGGTCGGCCGGGAGCGCCCGGTGTGGCCGGACCCGGTGGACTCCGCGCACTACGCGGCCTTCCCGTCCGGGCACGCCCTGACGGCGACCGTCGTGTGCGGACTGCTCCTGTGGCTGCTGCGCCGCTGCGGCGTGGGGGCGGCCGTGTGGCGCACCGCCCTCGCCGTGTCCGTGGTGTCCGTCGTCGGCGTCGGTCTCACCCGTGTGTGGCTGGGGGTCCACTGGGCCTCGGACGTCGCGGCGGGCTGGCTGCTCGGCGCCCTGACCGTCGCCGTCGCGATCGCGCTGTACGACCGCTACGCGCCCGCCGTGCCGCCCACGGTGCCCAGGGGACGGGCCGGCAGCCGCCAGTGAGGCCGGCGGGTGGTGCTTGACCCCGCGCCGGGCGGTCCCGGACGATCGCGGCATGGCGGTCGAGGGCGTGCTGTTCGACTTCTCCGGGACGCTGTTCCGCGTCGAGTCCACCGCGGCCTGGCTGCGGGCCGCCCTCACCGCGCGAGGTGTCGCCCTGCCGCCGGACCAGGAGGCGCGGCTCGCCCGGGCCCTCGACCGCGCGGGAGCCCTGCCGGGCGGCACGCCGGCTCCGGAGGCTCCCGGGCACCTCGCCGGCCTGGTCGCGCGCCGGGACGAGAGCGCGGAACTGCACCGCGCCGCGTACACGGGTCTCGCCCGGACCGTGCCCCTGCCCGATCCGGGCCTCTACGACGCCCTCTACGACCGGCACATGACACCGGAGGCCTGGCGGCCCTACCCCGACGCGCTCGACGTCCTCAGCGGGCTGCGGGCACGCGGTGTGCGCGTCGGCGTGGTGAGCAACATCGGCTGGGACCCGCGCCCCGTCTTCCGCGCGCACGGCCTCGACCCGTACGTGGACGCGTACACGCTGTCCTACGAGCACGGCGTCCAGAAGTCCGACCCGCGCCTCTTCGCGCACGCCTGCGACGCCCTCGCCGTCGACCCCGCGGACACGCTGATGGTGGGCGACGACCGCCGGGCGGACGGCGGCGCGGCCGTCCTCGGCTGCGCCGTGCACTTCGTGCCCCATCTGCCGGTGGACCGGCGACCCGACGCCCTGCGCCCCGTTCTGGCCCTGGCCGGCGGAGGCGGCACACCCGCATCAGCGTGAGCGCGCGAGCCGGGCGCTCACGACTCGTAGTGCTCCACCTGCGCGGCGGGCCGCGCCCGTACCGAGTCCGGGTCGCCGCCGAACTCCTCCTTGGCCCGCCGCCTGCGCAGCAGGTCCCAGCACTGGTCGAGTTCCCGCTCCAGGTCGCCCAGGCGAGCCCGCTCCGTGGTCTCGTCGATCGCCCCGGACGCGAGCGATTCCCTGAGGGTCTTCTCGGCGTCGACCATCTCCGTGATCCGCGCCAGAATCTGCTGTTGGTCCATGTTCAAGCGCCTCCTCGACCCCCCGGGCCCCACTGTAAGGAGACAGAGCCGGATCGGCGAGGAGAGCGGGGAAGAACGGGGCCATCAGGAAGAACCGGACCGAAAGCACCGAGGAAGAGGGCGGGCGCGGCGGCCGACGCCGGGCATGCCCGAAGGCAGGCAACACTCCCCCGCGGTGTTGCCTGCCCCAGGCAGCCCCGGCCCACGTCGGCCCGGGCCGGGATGTCCTGAGTATATTGGCTGTGAGCCAGTCAACGCAGGAGTTACAGGATGTCCCCGCGTAGCCCATCGGTCAATGAAGAGTTGCGAAGGCGTTCCCGCGAGCGGCTTCTGCAAGCCACGGTGGACCTGGTGGGCGAGCACGGCTACGAGGCGACGACGCTCGCGGACATCGCCGACCGCGCAGGCTCCGCGCGCGGCCTCGTGTCGTACTACTTCCCGGGAAAGCGCCAGCTCCTGCAGTCGGCCGTGCACCGCCTGATGCATCTGACGCTCCAGGAGGCCCTGGAGCGGGAGCCGCGGACCGAGGACGGCGACGAGCTGCTGGCCCGCGCCGTCGACGCGATCCTCGGCCTGGCCCGGGACCGCCCCGTCCTGATGCGCACGCACATGGCGGGCATCCTCCAGGCCGACGGCTTCGTGCAGTGCCCCGAGCAGCAGCGGCTCGCGTTCCTGCTGCGCGACACCATGGTCCGGCACGGCTCGCCGGACGTGGAGACGGACTACCCGATGCTGCGCGCCCTGCTCATGGGCGCGGTGTTCGCCCTGCTGATCCCGGGCGCGCCGATGCCCTTCGAGCGACTGCGCGCGGAGCTGTTCCAGCGCTACGGACTCGACTGGAAGCTCGGCGTCCCGCCGGGCGACGAGCCGCCCGACGGGACGTCCTAGAGCGCGCGGGAGCGACGGCTCCGTACTGGCCGGCGCCGGTCAGGGCCAGTCGGTGCCGGTCAGTGCCCGCGGAAGTACTGCGGTTGCGTCTGCACGTTCAGCTCGCTCAGCCGTACGCGCTTGGCCGGGTCCGTGCGCTTGTCGTTGAGCTTCAGTACGTCGAAGCCCTTGACCATGTCGTTCGAGTAGATGTGGCCGTTGTAGTAGTACGCCGACCACGAGCCGCCGCCGACCAGCTGGTCCGCGGAGAGCGGGCCGCGCTCGAAGTAGGCGATCTCCTTGGGCTTGGCCGAGTTGGTGAAGTCCCACACGGAGACGCCGCCCTGGTACCAGGCCTGGACCATGAGGTCCTTGCCCTTGACCGGGATCAGGGAGCCGTTGTGGGCCACGCAGTTCTCGGTGTCCGCCTGGTGGCGCGGGATCTTGAAGTAGCTCTTGAAGACCAGTTGGCGCTTGTCGCCCCAGCCCTTGATCTCGTAGATGCCGTCGGCGCCGCGGTTCGGGCCGATCTCGGCGTTGCAGGTGGCGCCACCGCCCCCGCCCAGCTCATCGGTGAACACGACCTTGTCGGCGTCCTGGTTGAAGGTCGCCGAGTGCCAGAAGGCGAAGTTCACGTTGTCCTGGACGCGGTCGATGACCTTCGGGCGTTCGGGGTCCTTGATGGAGAACAGGATCCCGTCACCCATGCAGGCGCCCGCGGCGAGGTCCTCCGAAGGCAGCACGGTGATGTCGTGGCAGCCGGTGGTCTTGGAGACGCCCGGGTTGGTGGGCGAGCCCGGGTTGCCGCCGCCGTCCGGGCCCTCGCCCGGGAACAGGACGGGGAAGCCGACGACCGCCGCCTTCTGCGGAGCCTTGCGCGGCACCTTGATCACGGAGATGCCGTCGTGCGGCGGCTGGCAGTCGGGGAACGCCGCGCTCGGCGCGTACGAGGAGACGTAGACGTAGACGTTGCGGCGCTCGGGCACCAGCGTGTGCGTGTGCGAGCCGCAGGCGGTCTCGACGGCGGCGACGTAGCGCGGGTTGCGCTTGTCGCTGATGTCGAAGACCTTCATGCCCTCCCAGGAGGACTTCTCCGTGGCGGGCTGCGTGGTGCTGGAGCAGGAGCTGTCGCTGCGCGAGGAGTCGGTCGACAGGAACAGCAGGTCACCGGAGACCGAGACGTCGTTCTGGGAGCCCGGGCAGAGGACCTGCGCGACGGTCTCGGGCTTCTTCGGGTTGCTGATGTCGAAGATGCGGAAGCCGTCGTAGTTCCCGGCGAAGGCGTACTTCCCCTGGAAGGCGAGGTCCGAGTTGGTGCCCGGCAGCGCGTCCTTGGGGATGTTGCCGAGGTGCTCGATGTTGTCGGAGTGGACTATCTCGTCGGGCGCGGGGATCTTTCCGTCCGCTATGGCCCGCTTGGTGTCGGCGGCGTCCGACTTCGACACCTTCTTCGGCGCCTTGGGGCTGTCGCCGGGGTCGGGGGTCGCCGCCGCCGGGACGGCGGTGAGCAGCGCGGCGAGGAGACCCGCGGCAGCCGTGACAACTCCCAGGCGTCTGCGCCGGGTTCGGGGTTCGTTCAGCAGAGTCACTGCGTCCTCCCTTGTGGCCGTTCGAGAGTGAACGGTGCACGGACACCCGCAGTATCGTGCTCCTCATGTACAAATCAACAGGGGGAAACACGGCCGTCATGAACACTTCCGGTTGCTGATGCTCATCGGCGTGCTAGGACGGACCCCACCACCCCGCGCGTCCCAGGAGGTTGCCGTGCCCCACCGCCGTACGTCCGCCGCTCGTACGCCCGTTGTCCGCGCCTTCGCCGTGACCGCGCTCGCCGTGACCGCCGCCCTCGCGCTCGGCGCCTGCGACTCCGGCCCGGGATCGGACGCGAAGGCCGGATCCGGCTCCTCGTCCGGGCCTTCGGTGATCGCTCCGGGCGAGCCCGGCGAGACGGCGGCGACGCTCTCGGCCGAGGAGGCCGCGCGGCAGAGAACCGACGACGACAGCCCGAACTCGGCGGACTTCGACTACGTCGAGAAGATGATCCCGCACCACGCCCAGGCCCTGGAGATGACCCGGCTCGTCCCGAAGCGGGCGAGGTCTACGAAGGTGAAGCGGCTCGCCGACCGCATCACGGCGGCCCAGAAGCCGGAGATCGGCGCCATGGAGCGATGGCTCAAGAGCCAGGGCAAGAAGGCAGAGAAGCGCGGGCACGGCGCTCACCGCGACCACGCGGGGATGCCGGGGATGGCCACGCCCGCGCAGCTCGAGCAGTTGCGGGCGGCCAAGGGCGAGGCCTTCGACGAGCTGTTCCTGAAGCTGATGATCACGCATCACTCGGGGGCCGTCACCATGGCCACGGACGCGCTGTCGGAGGGCAACAACCTCTTGGTGGAGGAGATGGCCAACGACGTCATGGCGCAGCAGACGGCCGAGATCAACCGGATGCGCGGGATGAGCTGAGGCCCGGCCGGCCCGCTCCGCCCGCCGCTCGACGGCCGTGCCTAGCGGCGGCGGTGGCGCGGCGACAGGTGGCCCGCGTCCCGGGCCCCCGCGATCAGGCGCAGGGATTTGCGGCGGCTGTGCCCCGTCGCGCACATCACCGCGAGCACCGGGTCGCGGCCCTCGTCGCGTGCCGTGCGGTACGCCTCCACGGCGGCCTGGCGCACGGTGTCGGCGCGCTGTCCGGAAGGACCGGCCCGGCGTGCGGCAGCCGCCCTCTCGTCGGCGAGCCCGCCGCGGCAGGAGGCGTCGGCGGGACCGTACTGCTGGGCGACGCCCCGGCAGACGTCCGCCAGCGGGCCCTCGATGCGGCCGGCGAGCGCGACCAGCTCGGGCAGCGGCAGCGGCGGCTCCGCCCGGAGGTCCTCGATCGCGACACGGCCTTCGCTGACGGCGGCGAGCACGTCGACGTGGGCGCCGTCGAGGTCGAGGCGGACGTGGAGGAGGGACGAGGGCTCGCCACCCGGACGGCGGCCGTCCGGGCGGCCGTCGGCGGTACTGAAGAGCCTGCCGTCGGCGCTGGAGAAGCGCTGGAAGTCGGCACTGGCGAAGCACTGACCGTCTTTGCCGGCGAACAGCTCGCCGTCGGCGCTGGTGAACAGCTGGAGCGTGTCGGCCGAGGGGTCCGCCGCCCATCGCGGTGCCTCGCCGTACGCCGTGGGGTCCAGCGGTTCCTGCGGGGCCGGAGGCCACTCGTCCAGCGGGTCCGCGCCGGGCCACCGCGGCCCCCCGGCCGAACGTGGGTAATGATCACTCTCGTCGAAAAATGAGCTTTCCAGCACAGTCGCACGGTAGCCCTACAGTCACACTCCGCCAGAGCGGCACGCACGCGACGGGCGGCAGGGCACCCTGACAGCGGCACGGGCGGAGACGACCGGCGGGTGCTCGCCAGGGGCACGCGCCGCGGCTCCGGTGGCTCGTCCCTCCCCTCCCCCTTTGCGCACACCGGTGCGATGCTGAAGTCAGCCAGGCATCAGGGCGTCCCGGGGACACCTCGCGGAAGGAGCTCCGCCGTGCACGTCGCCGTCGTGGGATCGGGTCCGAGTGGGGTCTACACCGCGCAGAGCCTGGTCCAGCAGGACCACGTGCCCGGTGTGCGGGTCGACGTGCTCGACCGGCTGCCGTGCCCGTACGGGCTCGTGCGCTACGGCGTGGCGCCCGACCACGAGAAGATCAAGTCCCTCCAGAAGACGCTCCGCACGGTCCTCGAACACGAGCGCGTGCGGTTCCTCGGGGGTGTGGAGATCGGCCCCGGCGCGGTGCCCCCGGCCCGGCTGCTCGACTGCTACCACGCGGTGGTGTACTGCGTGGGCGCCGCCACCGACCGCAGGCTCGGGGTGCCCGGCGAGGACCTGCCCGGGAGCCACTCGGCGACGGAGTTCGTGTCCTGGTACAGCGCCCACCCGGACGTGGCGGTGAACGGCTCGGGGGCGCAGGACCGCTTCGTACGGGATGTGGACGCGGCCGTCGTCATCGGCGTCGGGAACGTGGCGGTGGACGTGGCGCGGATGCTCGCGCGCGGCGCCGCGGAGCTGTTGCCCACCGACATGCCGCACGAGGCGCTCGGCGTCCTCACCGCGAGCCGGGTGCGCGAGGTCCACATGGTGGGGCGGCGCGGCCCTTCGCAGGCGCGCTTCACCACGAAGGAGCTGCGGGAGCTCGGCTCGCTCCCGGACACCGAAGTACTCGTGGACCCCGAGGAGTTGGCCCTCGACCCCGGCTACGCCGACCCCTCGGGCCTGTCCGCGGCGAGCCGGCGCAACGTGGAGGTCCTGCGCGGCTGGGCGCAGCGGCCCGAGCGGGGGCTCGCGCGCCGCATCCGGCTGCGGTTCTTCCTGCGGCCGGTGGCGCTGACCGAGGCAGCGGGCCGCGTGGGCGGCGTGCGGTTCGAGCGGACGCTGCCGGACGGGCGCGGCGGCGTGACCGGCTCCGGCACGTACGAGGAGATCGGGGCGCAGCTCGTCCTGCGGTCGGTGGGCTACCGCGGGGTGCCCATCGAGGGGCTGCCCTTCGACGCGTCCAGCGGCACGGTGCCGCACACGGCGGGGCGGGTCCTGCGTGACGGCGCGGTGTCGCCGGGCGAGTACGTCGCGGGCTGGATCAAGCGCGGGCCCACGGGAGTGATCGGCACGAACCGGCCGTGCGCCAAGGAGACGGCCCTCTCCCTGCTCGACGACGCGCCCGCCCTCGCGCGCCGGGCGGTGGCGGACGAGCCCCTCGCCGCGCTGCGGGCGGCGGGCGCCGAGCCCGTCGAGTGGCCCGGGTGGCTCGCGATCGAGCGGGCCGAGGCCGAGCAGGGGCGCCGGCTCGGGCGCGGCGGCTCGGTGAAGATCCCGGACTGGGCGGGCCTTCGCGAAGCGGCGGCCCGCGGCGGCGAGCACCCTCGGGTGCGGCCCTGATCGCCCCGCGCCCTGCGCTCGATCAGCGGCTCAGCCCTCGCCCGCAAGGCGCTCCGCCTGCCGCCCGGCCGCGGCGAGGACGCTGTCGAGCAGGCCGGGGAACAGGGCGTCCAGGTCGGCGCGGCGCAGGGCGTTGAGCTTGGCGGTGCCGCGGTAGATCTGCTGGATCACGCCCGCCTCGCGCAGCACGCGGAAGTGGTGCGTGGTGGTGGACTTGGTGACCGGCAGCTCGAAGTGCGAACACGTGAGTCCGGCGTCGTCCCCCGCCAGTTCGCAGACCACGAGCAGGCGCAGCGGGTCGGACAGGGCGTGCAGCACGCTTTCGAGACGGATCTCGTCACGCGCCGGGTGCGCGAGCACCCGCGAACTCGGTGCGGCGGTCGTCATGGCGGCTCCACGGGGACGGGGCGTACGCGCCGCGGCGGGCGCGCCGCGCGGTGTGTGTACGGGGTGCGTACCGGACGTTTCCATTGTACGAGAGCCATCGTAGTTTGACTTTCTCCGTATTACGATGCCTATCGTACGAGCGGCAGGGGGCGTCCGGAGCGGCCTGTGGCGCTCCCTGCCCCGTACCACTCGCCGCCCCCGAAGGGAGCACGCCGTGAGCGCGCTGTTCGAGCCCTACACCCTGCGGAACCTGACCATCCCCAACCGCGTCTGGATGGCGCCGATGTGCCAGTACTCCGCCGAGGCCACCGGGCCGGAGGCGGGTGTCGCCACGGACTGGCACCTGGCCCACTACGCGGCGCGCGCCACCGGCGGCACGGGGCTGCTCCTCACCGAGGCCACCGCGGTCAGCGCCGAGGGCCGCATCAGCCCCTGGGACCTCGGCATCTGGAACGACACCCAGGTCGCGGCGCTGCGCCGGATCACCGACTTCGTCAAGGGCCAGGGCGCGGCGGTCGGTGTCCAGATCGCCCACGCGGGCCGCAAGGCCGCCACCGACGCCACCTGGCGCGGCGGCGCGCCCCTCGCCCCGGACGCGGGCGGCTGGCAGCCGGTCGCCCCGAGCGCGGTGGCCTTCGACGAGCGCCACCCCGTCCCCACCGAGCTGACCCGGGACGGCATCCGCCGGATCGTCGGCGAGTTCGCGGACGCGGCGCGGCGCGCCCTGGACGCGGGCTTCGACGTCGTCGAGATCCACGGCGCCCACGGCTATCTGATCGGCGAGTTCCTCTCCCCGCACAGCAACCGGCGCACCGACTCCTACGGCGGCGACTTCGCGGGCCGCACCCGCTTCGCCCTGGAGGTCGTCGACGCCGTGCGCGCGGTGTGGCCCGAGGACAAGCCGCTGTTCTTCCGCGTCTCGGCCACCGACTGGCTCCAGGACGGCGCTCCGGGCTGGACCGCCGACGACACCGTCCGGCTCGCGCCGCTGCTCAAGGAGCACGGCGTGGACCTCCTCGACGTCTCCACCGGCGGCAACGCCTCGGGCGTGCGCATCCCCAGCGGACCCAACTACCAGGTCCCCTTCGCCACCCGGGTGCGGACGGAGACGGAGCTGCCCGTCGCGGCCGTCGGTCTGATCACCGAGGCCGCGCAGGCCGAGAAGATCCTGGCCAACGGCGAGGCCGACGCGATCCTGCTCGGCAGGGAGCTGCTGCGCAACCCGTCGTTCGCCCGTCAGGCCGCCCGTGAGCTGGGCGCGGACGTGCACGTGCCGAACCAGTACCTGCGCTCCGTCTGAGCCGCGCCCTTGGACGGGCCGCGCGCAAAAGAGCGCCGCCGGGAGGAGTCCTCCCGGCGGCGCTCGACGGCTCCCGGACCGATCAGGTGCCCGGCTTGCGGCCGTAGACGAACACGTCGTCGCCCTTGCGCAGCATGTTCCAGTACTTCACGGCGTCCTTCTTCGTCATGTTGACGCAGCCGTGCGAGCCCGGCGGGGACCAGACGCTGATGCCCACCGAGTGGAAGGCCTGGCCGCCGTCGAAGAACTGGCTGTACGGCATGGGCACGTGGTACAGGCTCGACACGTGGTCGATGTCCCGCCAGTAGACCTTCTTCAGGCCGGTGCGGGTCTCGTGCCCGTTACGGCCGGTGCGCACCGGGACCGGGCCGTACTTGAGCTGCTTGCCGTCCTGGATCCAGCTGAGCTGGAGCGTGAGGTCGACGCAGGCGATGCGGCCCTTGTTGGTCGGGCACTTGCCCGCCTTGTTCGGGTTGTCGCCCACCGCCTTCTGCTTGTTCATCAGGTCCATCACGCCCCAGGTGACGGCGCCCGCGTACCCCGCGTTCGGGGTGATCTTGTGCTTGGTCTGGAAGGCCTTGATGGCCTTGCAGTCGGCGGCCGACTGCTTGCCGTCCACGGGTCGGCCGAGGAACTTCTCGACCTGCTTCTGGTACGGCCCGGTCTGCGTGGAGCAGGACGCGGCCTGTGCGGTGCCGGTCCCCATGGCGATCGCGAGCGGGGCCACCATTCCGGCGATCCCCAGTGCGACGGCTCCTCGTCTGCCTATGTCCCCCACAGCTGCGTGCTCCTTGTTTCGTACGTACGACGATTTCCCCCTGGTAGACAGCGAGAGGCGCGGGTTCGTTGTAGGGGGAATTGACACAGGTGTGTAACAGAGGCCGATATGCCGACGGAGCCCGGCCGGGCCCGCCGCCCGCGATCACACGCCCAGGTCGCAGCAGCCGTCCTTGCGCATGAGGCGGCCCACCTTCAGCCAGTCCGTGTCGCGCGGGATACGCCGGGCCGCCGACGCGAAGGCGCCCACGAGGTCCTCGGTCTCGTAGGGCGTGCCGCCGCGCAGCACCCCGACCGTGCGCACCAGGGAGGTGAAGTCGGTGAACGGGTCGCCGTCGACGATCGTCAGGTCGGCGAGCCGCCCACGCTCGACGGTGCCGAGGTCCTTCTCGACGCCGAACAGGCGGGCGGGCAGGACCGTCGCGGTGCGCAGCGCCTCGACCGGGGAGAGCCCGCCCCGGTGCAGCGCGCGCAGGCCCATGTGCAGGGCCAGGCCGACGGGCACGAGGGGCTGGTCCGTGCCGAGGGCCACGAGGCCGCCCGCCGCGAGGATCCGCCGGTAGATGTCGGTCTCCGTGCGCAGCGTGGCGAGCTGGGCGGCGGTCGGCGGCGTCGCGGCCGACTTGCGGACGCTCTCCACGTCCCAGGGCGGCATGACGGCCGTGACCCGGGGGTCGTCGGCCAGCGCGGGGTCGGCCCCGATCAGCGGCACGGACGTGAACGGCGTCGCGATGAGCGCGAAGTGGGCGCCGCGCGCGGAGTAGATCTCGGTGACGTCGTCGTAGGCGCGGCCCGACGCGGTGATGGCGTGCCCGAACTCGGCCCGCTGGGTGGCTTGCAGATGGGTCGTCAGGTCCTGGCCCGTCTGGATGCCGGGCGACAGGAAGTGGCTGCCGCTGCGCACGCCGAGCCGCTCGTGGGCGAAGCGCGCCGCCTCCTCCATGACCCAGCTCGGCGCCCGTACGTACGTCTTGACGAAGTCCCAGTCGAGTTGCTCGGCCCGCTCCAGGGAGCGTCTGAGGCCGGCCCGGGTGCGGTGGGCGCGGCCCATGCTGTAGGCGACTCGGCCGCCGTCGAGAAGCTCGCCCGTGGTCAGCAGGCGCGGCCCGGCGAGCGCGCCCGTGGCCACGGCCTCGCGGACGCGGGCCTGCTCGTGGGCGAAGCCGCCGAGGGACACGGCGGTGGTGATGCCGTAGGTGAGCTGGCCCACCGTCTGCCGTCCGCCGTAGGTGCTCTGCCAGGGGTGGGTGTGCGTGTCCCACAGGCCGGGGAGCACCGTGCGCTCGGATGCGTCGATCCTGCGCCGGGCCGTGCGTGCGGCCCGGTGCGGCGCGACCTCGGCGACGCGGCCGCCGCGTACGACGATGTCGACGTCCTCGCGCACGGCGGTGCCGGTGCCGTCCCACAGCCGCCCGGCGTGCACCACCGTGTCCGCGGGGGTGGGGCGGCGCTGGTCGAGTGGCACCCGGACCGTGCGGGCCCGGCCGCCGTCGACGCCGATCAGGCGCAGCCGGGCGCCCGAGAGGTACAGCAGGGTCGTGGAGTCGCCGGACCAGGTGGGGTGGTCGGCGGGTTCGGTGGTGAGGGTGCGGAGCTTGCCGCGCGGGGTGCCGTCGGCGGTGACGGGCAGCAGGCACAGGGCGGACTCGACGATCACGGCGAGCCAGCGCCCGTCCGGGGACCAGACGGGCCCGGAGTCGTAGCGGTCGGCGATGGAGGTGTGCGGCGCGACGGGGTGGAGGCGGTCGGTGCCGGTGGTGGTGTCGACGACGCGGACGAGGTTGTAGCCCTCGCGGAAGCGCAGGTTGAGGCGGTTGCGGTCGCAGAACGCGAGGTGGCGGCCGTCGGGCGACCAGCTGGGGCGGCCGGGAAGGCCGCCGCCGCCCAGCGGCTCGGCGAGGATCCGCTCGGTGCCCGCGCCGAGGTCGCGGACCACGAGCCGCCCGGTCATGTCGAGGCAGGCAAGGCGCTCGCCGTCGGGCGAGAGCGCCGGGTGCACCCGGCCGCCGGTGGCGAGCGTGGTCTCGGCGCCGCTCTCCAGGTCGTGGCGGTACACGCCGAGCAGCCCGTCGCGGTCGTCGGCGTACACCAGGGAGCGGCCGTCGCGCGCCCAGGACGGGCCGAGCAGATAGCGGGTGGGCTCCGCCTTGCGCAGACGGCGCGGTGCCTTGCCGCCCGAGGTACCCGCGAGCCACAGCGAGTTGAGGGCGGCGAACGCGATGTGCCTTCCGTCCGGCGAGAGGGCCGGCAGGTGGATGCCCCGCACCGGGCGCACCCGGTCCTCGCCCAGGTCGTACTCCTTGACGCGGTAGCGGGGCCGGTCCACGGGCAGGACGCCTTCGAAGGGGATCGGCCGCGGTGTGCCGGGGGCTTCGGGGCGGACGAGGGTGAAGCGGCCGTCGACGGTGAGGAGCAGTTCGCCGTCCTTGGTCCAGCGGGGCGGCACGGGCGCGATGTCTCCGGGGACGTCGACGGGTCGGCCGTCGACGACGAGCACGCAGGAGCCGTTCGGGGCCGCCGTGGTCCGCAGATAGGCGAGGCGGCGGCCGTCCGGGGCCGGGGCCGGTGTCATCACCTGGGCGCTGGCGGTCTCGGTGTGCTCGACGACGACCGGGCCCGTGCCCCCGGCGGGTACGGCGGCGACCGTGCGCGCTTCGAGGGTGATGCCCGTGGGGGTGGTGACGCCCTTGGCCCGGACGAAGAGGATGCGGGTGCCGTCCGGGGTCCACGCCGGGTCGAAGTCCTCCCAGCGGCCGTCCTGGAGGGGGCCGTCCTGCCCCGGCACGCCCGTCACCCGGGTCAGCTTCCCGGTGCGCAGGTCGAGGACGTGGACGCGGTACGCGCTGCCCGCCACCGGGTCGCCGCCCCGCTCGGAAGCGAAGGCGATCCTGGTGCCGTCGGGCGACCAGGCCGGGCCCCGGTCGTCCCACGGCCCTTCGGTCCGCCGGCGCAGGTCGGTGCCGTCGGCGCGCACGGTCCAGATGTGGAAGCCGCCGTCGCGGTAGGCGCAGAACGCGATGTGCTCGCCGTCCGGCGCGTAGACCGGCCGGTTGGGTTCGAGGTCGGCCGGGGTGAGCTGCACAGCCTTGCCGCCGTCGCGCGGGGCGGACCACAGGACGTGCTGCACCTCGGCGATCAGCCGGTCCCCTGCGGGTGAGAGGGTCGCCGAGCCGTTGGTGGCGCGGGTGAAGGACAGGGGCACGCCGGCGGCGGGGCGCGCCACGGCGGGCGCGGGGGCCAGGACGCCCGCCGCGCCGGTGGCGGCGACGCCCGCCACGCCTGCGGCCGCCAGGAGTTGACGGCGCGTCAGGGAGAGCGGGAGGAGGGGGGAGGAAGACGGCGAAGACAACGAAGACGACGAGTCGGTGTGGCTGTCACGGTCCATGACACAGCACACTCGCGCACCCCAGAGGGCCGGGCAACACCGCCTGGCGCCCCGTCACCCGACATGGCGTATACGGGTCAGCGCGGCTCGGCCCGTGGGAGGCGCGTGGCCGGCGCGGCGATATTCGATTCGCGTGGCGCGCCGGCCCTGTCATGATCGGCGGCATGGACTCCGGCACCTTCCCCCGTCGGCCCACGCCCGCCGATGTCCGCGGCCTCGTGCGTGCGGCGCTGCCGGGTGAGCGCGACCTGCCCGTCGCACCCGTGGACGAGGGTGGCGAGCACTCCACCTGGTGGGTGGGTGACCGGTACGTGCTGCGGATCGCCCCGCCCGGTGACGCCGACGCGGCGGTCCGGCAGCGGCGCGAGCTGGCCCTGCGGGACGCGCTGCGCCCCCTGTTGGCCGTGGCCGTACCCGCGAGCGTCGCGTCGGGTTCGTGGCCGCCGGGGCCGGCGTACACCGTGGACGTACGGCTGCCGGGAGTCTCGGCGGAGCGCCGGCCGGTCGGGCCGGAGGGCGAGCGGGACCTGGCGCGGCTGCTCGGGGTCCTGCGCACGGTGGCCGCTCCCCCGCTGCCCGGCCGGAGGCCGCGTTCGCTGGACGCGCTCGGGGCGGCGGCCGGACGCGCCCTGGCCCGGCTCGCCGCCGACGGCGAGGTCCCCGGCGGCCGGGCCGTGGACGCGGCGGCCTGCCCCGCCCCCGCAGCCTCCGTGGTCCTGCACAACGACCTCAAGGGCGAGCACCTCCTGGTGAGCGCGTCGGGCCGGGTGAGCGGCGTGCTCGACTGGGCGGACGCCGCCGTGGGCGACCCCGCCGAGGACGTCGCGGGGCTCGCCCTGTCCGTGGGCGCCTCGGCTGCCGCGCGGGTGGCCGCCAGGGCCGGGCACGCGCCGGCGGTGGCCGAACGCGGTCTCTTCCTGGCCCGCTGCGACACCGCGATCCGGCTCGCCGACCGCCTGTACGGCGACGACGACAGCCCGGTGCCGCTGCTGCGGGTCCAGCTGGCGCGCGCCTGGGAGGGGTGAGCCCGGGGCCCGGCCGCCCCCGCGGCATCCGCTCCGCCCCCGCGACACACGCGGCCCGGCCGTAACTCCCCTGCCGCCCTAGGGACTTCCCTAGGTGGCGCACCGACGCGGCGGCCGTGCACGGGCTCCTATTCTGGTCGCCCTTGCCATGCGTCGCAGCCGTGCACGCGTCACGTCCTTCGCCGTCGTCACGCGTCATGGCTCACGCCCCGCAGCGGGCCCGGGAGGCGTTGTGCGCTACGTCATCGAGGTGTACCGGTCGCACGAAGGGGTGTGCGGGAACGTCGTGTGCGCGACCCCTGTGACCCCCGCAAACCCTGAGAATCCAGCGAATGCAGCGCATCCAGCGAACTCGGCGAATGCGGAGAACCCTGAGCAGCCCGAAAGCCCACCGCGGCCGTTCCATGGCTGGCTGGAACTGCTCGCGCTGCTCGAACCGCCGCAGCCGGAGGCCTACGCGCTGGGGGACGCGGCACCCGACGACACGCCGTAGCCCACCGCCCGGCCGGGCACCCCCCATGGCCACGGATCCGGGCCATTGGCTTGTGCACAGGGTGTGTTGGCCACCATCGTGGAGTCCATGGCCATGTGTTCGGCACGGGTCGCCCTCTCCCACAGGCCCCCCGTGGCCACTGCCGGTGCACGGGGGCGGCGATGACACTCGAAGGCGCGGCGCACGACCTCCACCACACCACCCCGCCCGACGACGCCTTCTGCGGCCGCGCGCCCGAACTCGACGCGCTACGCGCCGACTTCGCGGCCGTCGTCGCGGGCACGCCCCGCCTCGTGCTGCTCGAAGGCCCCGGCGGCATCGGCAAGACGGCCCTCGTGCGCCGCTTCCTCGACACGGTGGACGACGGCACGTGCGTCCTGCACGCGAGCGGCGAGGAGAACGAGAGCGCGCTGCCGTGCGGCGTCCTCGCCCAGCTCGTCGGGCAGAGCCCGCTGCCGGTGCCGGAGACCCTGGCCGGACTCATGCGCACCCCGCAGTCGCTGCACGCGAACCTGCCGCCGCTGTCCGCCGGTTTCGGGCTCATCGACCTGCTCAGCGAGGTGCAGGGCAAAGGGCCCGTCGTCCTCGTCGTCGACGACGCGCACTGGGCCGACCCCGAGTCCCTGAACGCGCTCACGTTCGCGCTGCGCCGCCTGCGCCACGACCGGGTCCTCGCCGTCGTCGCGCTGCGCGACCCGCACGTGCCCGAGCTGCCGGAGGGGCTGCGCAGGCTGCTCACCGACCCGCGCACGCGACGGCTCGCCCTCGACGGGCTCAGCCCGGACGAACTCGCCGCGCTCAGCGATCGGTTGGGCGTGGCGCGGCTCCCGCACTCGGCGTCCCTGCGCCTTCACACCCACACCCACGGCAACCCGCTGCACGCCCGCGCGCTCCTCGACCAGGTGCCGTCCGCCGTGCTGCTCGACGTCACGACACCGCTGCCCGCGCCGCGCTCGTACGCGATGCTGGTGCTGGCCAACCTCGCCGGGTGCGGGGCCCAGGCCCAGCGGCTCGTACAGGCGGTCAGCGTGCTCGGGCTCTCCTGCCGATTACAGATCGCCGCGCGGCTCGCCAAGGTCGCCCAGCCGCTGCCCGCCCTGGAGCGGGCCGTCAAGGCCGGCCTCCTTCGCGAGTCGCACGGCGGAGCCTCCGCGCCGGAGATCTCCTTCCCGCACCCGCTGGTGCACGCGGCCGTCTACCAGGACATCGGCCCCGCCCAGCGCGCCGCCCTGCACACCCGCGCCGCCGCCCTGGTCGCCGACGAGTACTCGAAGCTGCGCCACCGCGTGCTCGCCGCCACCGGGCCCGACGAGCAGCTCGCCGCCGCGCTCGCCGCCTGCGCCCGGCGGGAGGCGGCCACCGGCCAGTGGGCCGTCGCCGGAACCCATCTGCGGCACGCCTCGCGGGTCGCGACGAGTTCCCGGGAGCGGGACCGGCTCGCCGTCGAAGCTGTCGAGGCGCTGCTGCTCGACGGCCGCGTCCAGGAGGCCGCCGAGCTGGCCACCGGCCTGCCCGAGGGCGCGGACCCGGCGCTGCGCGGCTACGTCCGCGGCTATGTGGCCCGCGTGCAGGGCCGCACGCAGGCGGCCTGGACGCTGCTCGTCGACGCCTGGGAGCAGTGCGACCAGGAGCGCGAGCCCGCGCTCGCGGCGCGCGCTGCCGAGCAGCTGAGCTACGCCGCCGTCATGTGCGGCCAGGCCGCGTCGGCGGCGCGGTGGGCCGAGCGCGCCCAGCGCCTGTCCACCGCGCAGGGGCCGAGCCGGATGCTCCGCTTCAACCACCTCATCGCGCTCGGCCTCAGCGGCCGCGCCAAGGAGGGCATCGCCCTCGCCGCCGACCTGCCGGACCCGATGATCGTGCCGCTCAAGAGCATCGACCTGCTGCTCGCGCGGGGCGAGCTGCGGCTGTGGTCGGACGATCTGCACGGGGCGCGCCAGGACCTGCGCGGCGCCGTCGCCAACTGCCGTGCCACCACGGTCCCGTTGCGGCTGCTCTCCACATCGGCGCTCGCCCAGACCCTGTACCGGCTCGGCGAGTGGGACGAGGCCCTGATCCACGCCGAGTCCGCCGCCTCCATCGCCGACGACGCCGACCAGTGGTGGCTCAAGCCGGTCACGCACGGCGTCGCCGCGCAGATCCTCGCCGCCCGCGGCGCCTTCGACCGGGCGGCGGAGCACCTGCGCACGGCGGCCGAGGGCCCCGGCGGCGCCGAGACACCCGTGGCGTACGCGTACGGGGTGTCTGCCCAGGGCCACTGCGCGGACGCGCGCGGCGAACCCCGGGCCGTCGTGGAGGCACTGCGTCCGCTGCTGCACTTCGCCGCACAGGACGGCGTCAACGAACCCGGCGTCGTCGACTGGCAGCCGCTGCTCGTCGACGCCCTCGTACAGCTCGGGGAACTCGACGAGGCGGAGGCCGTGCTCGGCCCCTACGAGGAGGTGGCGCGGGCGCGCGGACGGCACTCGGCGCTCGCCGCGGCCGCGCGGATCCGCGGCAATCTGCTGGCCGCCCGTCGCGAGCCCCAGCGCGCCCAGGCCGCGTACGCCCGGGCGCAGGACCACGCGGCGCAGGCCCCGCTGCCGTATCTGCGGGCCCGGGTGGCGCTCGACCACGGCGCGTTCCTGCGCCGCGTCGGCCGCAGGTCCCTGGCCATCGCCCAGCTACAGGCGGCGTACACGGCCATGACCAAGCTCGGGGCACTGCCCTACCGGGCCCGCTGCGCGCGCGAACTCAGCGCCTGTGGACGGGCGGCCCCGCCGCTGGCGGCCGACGAGCCGGGGCCGGGCGGCGTGGGCGACGGTCTCGACGGGGCGCTCACCCCGCAGGAACTGGCGGTCGCGCGGCTCGCCGCGCAGGGCCTGACCAACCGGCAGATCGCCACGTCCCTCGCGCTGAGCGTCAAGACCATCGAGTACCACCTGGGGCATACGTACGCCAAGCTCGGCATCACCTCGCGCATCGGCCTGGTCCAGCGGCTCGGTCCCCAGGAGCGGTCGTCGCCGCCGGCGGGCTGAGGGACCACCGTGCCGCGCGGCCGCACACCGGGGTAAACCCCGGCACGCTCCCGGAGGCGCGCGGGCGCCACGGCCCCTAGGTTCGTGCCGGACGGCAGGGCGTCGGCGGGACCCCCTGGAGGTGGCTCGATGGCTTCGTTCACGTGCGCGGCGGCCGGTGCCGAACGGCCCGCGCTGCGCCTGCGACTGCTCGGCGGATTTCTCCTCACCCGTGAGGGCCCGGCAGGCGGGGAGACCCAGGGGACCGACGGGGACTACGCGTGCTGTTGCGGCTGGGGCGGCGAGCCGGTGGAGGTGCCCGCCAGCGGGCAGCAGGTCCTCGCCCGGCTCGCGCTGTGCGGCACGGCCACGCGCTCGGCGCTCGCGGGCACGCTGTGGCCGGACGCCACCGAGGCGCGGGCCCGCGCCAGTCTGCGCACGGCCATGTGGCGCCTGAACGGGGCGGGTTCGGCCCTGTCGGACGCGCGCGGCGGGGCCCTCACGCTCAGCCGCAAGGTGCGCGTCGACGTCCAGGACTTCACGTCGGTCACGCGGCAGGTCCTCGCGGGGGCGCCGGTGCGGCTGCGGTCGGCGTACGAAGTACTGCTGTGCGGCGGCGAGTTGCTGCCCGGCTGGCAGCAGGACTGGGTGGCCTTCGAGCGGGAGCGGCTGCACCAGCTGCGGCTGCACGCCTTGGAGGCGCTGTCGGCGCGGCTCGTGGCGATGCGCGCCTACGGACCCGCCCTGGAGGCGGCCCTGGAGAGCACGCGCATCGACCCGCTGCGGGAGAGCGCTCATCGCGCGGTGGTCTCCGTGCACCTCGCGGAGCACAACCTCACCGAGGCGGTCCGGCAGTACGAGACGTTCCGCGGGCTGCTGCGCGGGGAACTCGGTGTCGAGCCGTCCGGGCAGTTCGCGGAAATGCTGCGGCACGCGACGGTGTGACGCGGCGGTGACGCCCGCGCGTCACGATGGACCTGCCTCGTCCAGGGTGCGGGGAGAAGGGGGAACTCCCCTGGTTGAGCGGCTCGCCGGCCGACCGGCCCTGGTGCGCTCACGCCCTGGACGGGGCTTTCCCGCGCCCCGGGCCGGCCCGGACGGGTCCGGACAGGTACCAGGTGAGTCCGCACAGGTGGAGGGCTGAACCACCCCCCGCGTGGCTCAGCCCCCGCTCCCCCGGAACCCGCCGGCCCGGCGGGCACGCCCCTCACCCGGCGCCGGTCTCCCGCAGCCCCTCGATCGCGCGCTCCACCGGCCGGTGCGGCAGACCCGTCCTGCGGCACAGCTCGTCCCGCGGCACGGCGCTCAGGACGTCCGCCACCGGCCTGCCCTCCAGGTCCGCGATCTCCTGGACGTAGGCCTTGACGCGGCTGACCGCGTCGGACGCCAGCGGCCGGGCGCCGCCCACGCCGCGCGGCGCGGGTCCGCCCCGGGCCGTGAGCGGGCCGGGCCAGCGCTCCTGCTCCAGCCAGGTCGTCCACACGCCGCGCCCCACCAGGTGCTCGGCGACGCCCTCCGCCACGGAGCCGTCCTCGATCACGCCGGGGTCGGCCGCGTCCGCCTCGACGAGCAGCCGGCAGGAGGCGGCCAGCATGGGCGGCGACGCGACCCGCGCGGGCGGCCCGTCGGTCAGGGTGCGCAGCGCGGCGACGTCCGGATGGCCCGGTAGGTGCGGGGTGAGCCGCCGTACGACCTCGTCGAGCCGCCGCAGGTCGGGCCGGTGGTCGAGCAGCATCGCGTGCGCGCCGACGACCCCGAGGAACGGGTCGGCGCGCCGCGAGTCCAGCATCGGCAGCAGCTGCTGGTCCGAGATGAGGTCGATGCCCTGGCGAAGCCCGGAGAGCGCCGCCTCGCGGGCGAGGCTCAGCTCCTCGTCGACGGGGCTCCAGCCGGCGCCGAGCGGCGCCATCTCCACAAAGGCGTGCTGGGGCTGGGCGCCGCGCGGGCCGTTGCTGACGAAGACGAGGGTGGTCCAGGCCTCGGACACCCACAGCGCCTGGGCCAGTGGCAGGCCCTCCCCGGACGGCCTGCGCAGCCGCAGCCGGTAGCCACCGGGGGCCAGCGGGCCGCTCCACGCCGACCAGCCCTGCTGTGCGTCGACGCGCCAGCCGACCTCGCCGCCGTCCACGGGCTCGCCGCTCTCCGCGGTGATCTGGAGGGCGTACGGGTCGAGCCGCCAGCCGCGGCGCAGATTGCGGAGCAGCACCATCAGGCTTGGCGCGCCCGTCCGGTGCGTGGGCTCCCGGCTCCAGCGCCGCGCGGCGGCCCGGTGCTCGTCGTAGGTGGTGGCGGTCCGCCGTACGGGCGCGGAGGCCGGGACCCGGGGCAGCGGCAGGCGCTGGGTGAACGCCTCATCGCCGACCTCGACGAACCGGGTGGCGACCGCGCCGGCGAAGCGCTGCTCGATGCGGTAGATCCCGGGCGTCACGGTCGTCTCGATGGTGCCGATGCCGCAGGCGACCTCGCGCAGCGTCTCGTCCGTGACGGTGACCAGGACGGACGCGGTGTCGGGGATGACGACGAACGGCACCTCGGGGCGGGCCTGTTCAGAACTGGACACCGTGGCCACCTCCGGTGACGACCTCGAAGAAACCGCCGTCCCTGAAGTCCGGCGCGGCAGGGCTCTCCGGTACGACCTTGTACAGGCCCGGCACGAGCGGCTCGACGTGGTCGGCGCCGCCCCCCGCGGCCCCTTCGACGTACAGCCTGCGCGGCGGCGTGACGCCGCGGCCGCGCAGCTCGACCCAGCCGTGGAAGCCCGCGGGGAAGCGCAGCGTCACCGGGTAGGAACCGATGCCTTGGAGGCCTTCCGCGAAGACGATGGGCGTGCCGGTCTCCCGCAGGAACCGGGCCTCCTGCGGGACGAGCTGCCGCGCGGTGCGGTCCCGTACGTGGCGGCGTACGTAGTCGGTGAGGCTGTCGGAGGTGACCTTGCCCTCGGAGGTGACGGTGCCGCCGCCCGCGCCGCGCAGGCCCTCGATCAGCGCGCTGGTGAAGTGTCCGCGGGCCTGGTTCGGGTCGGGCGCCTGCTGTTCGTAGGCCGGGTCGCCGAGCGACGTGGCGTACCCGACGAGGCACTCGACCTTGTCGGGCGCCTCGGTGGTGTCCGTGAACGGCGGGCCGAAGGCGGCGACGCCGCCGAAGCGGGTGCGGCAGCAGTCGGCGAAGAAGACGATCTCGCGGAACGGCGACGCCGACTCGTACCAGGACAGATAGGGGCGTACGGCGATGTGGTTGCCGAGCAGGTCGATCGCGGCGTTGGCCATGAGGAGCGCGGCGTCGCCGCCGAACGGCGCGATGCCGTGGCCGGCGAGGAACAGGTACAGGCGCGTGTCGGCCCAGTTGCCGCCCTCGTCGACGGCCTTCCGGACCGCGCGGTGGGCCACGTACAGGGCGCGGTTGACGCTCTCGCGGGTCGGCACGGCGGTCATCACGTCGGCCTCGCGCTCGTCGCGCTCGGTGGCCGTGACCAGGGCGACGTTGCGCTCCGGTACGTTGCCGCCGGCCGGATCCACGAGCCAGTCGTGGAAGCGGCCCGCGTCGCCGCGGGCGCCGCGCAGGTCGCTGATCGCCGGATAGCGGTTGATCCCGACGACCACGGCGTAGTGCAGGTCGTTCATCGCGTTTCCCCCTGATGGAGCTTTCCTCGCGGCCGTCAGTCGGCGAGCATCCGGGCCAGGCTGGCCAGGACGTCCGGGTCGTCGTCGAATCCGGCGTGGCTGCGGGCGCCGGAGGTGAGTCCCGGGCCGCCGTCCACCGGCGACCACACCGTCCGTGCGGCGTCCGCCCGCAGGAAGGCCCGCAGGTCCCTGGCGTCGGTGGCGTCGGTGGCGTCGGTGGCGTCGGTGGTGGACGCGTACCAGCGCTGCATGCCCGCGAGGGGCGACACGGCGGTCTCCCCCTCCGGCCCGCGCTCCAATACGCCGGAGACGAAGTACAGCAGGGAGCGCGGATACAGGAAGGGCACGAGATGGTCGGCGCGCTCGGCCGCGTCGGTCATCGTGAACATCCGCAGCCGGTCGAAGAGTTCGCCCTGGCGGCGCACCACCTTGGCCAGGTGGCCGACCGTGCAGGCGGGCGCGAGGAGGACGACGTCGCGGACGCGGAAGTCCTCGGGCAGCGGATCGTCGGCGTCGGCGCGCCTGCGGACCAGGTCGGTGAGGAGGTTGCCGAGGAGGACGGCGCCCGCGCTGTGCCCGACCAGGGTGAGCCGGGGCCTGCTCCCGGAGGCGAGCAACTGGCCGAAGCGGTCGAGGAAGTAGCGCCCGGCACGGGGCTCGCCCGCGGCCCCGGCGGGGTCGGCCGCGAAGGTATCCGCGGTCTGCCGCTTCATCGCGTCCCACACGGCCGCGCCGACGTTGGCGAGGTAGAACTCGCGGAGTATCTCTTCGACGACCGTCGGGTACAGGCCGTGGTCGGTGCGGTGCCGGAAGCGGGCGACGACGGCGGAGACCACGCGCACCGTCTTGCGCACCAGGAGCGCGGAGGTGACCACGGCACGGCGGTTCTCCGCTTCGGCGGTCTCCGCCGCCAGCTCGGCCACCGTGTCCGGTGACATGAGGGTGGCGACCGCCGCGCGCCCCCCGTCGATGTCGCGCGCGGCGGTCGTCGCGGGAGCCGAGCGCAGGACGGAGCCCACGATCTCCCGGTTGCGCTCGGCGAGTTCGGTGTCCGCCGCGAGGTCGGCGGTGATGCGCACCCGCTCGGCCTCGCTGAGCGGGGGCACGTCGGCGGGCGGCGTGAGCCGCGCGTACGGCTCCTGGCCGGTGCGCAGCAGGGCGATCTCACGGGCCACGGCCCGGGTCGACGGCACGGTGAGGCCGCCGAGCCCGCGCTGCCCGGGCTGCGGGAAGACGGCGCCGGAGGCGAAGCGCACGACGCGGTTCAGGAGGGTCTGGAAGACGCCCTCGCTGAGGATCTGCGGCAGATTGCCACGCAGCACCTCCAGGAGGCCGCTGCTCCACACGAAGAACACCGGCTCGGCGCCCGCGGCCTCGTACACCGGGGCGAGCCGCTCGGCCGTCGCGAACCCCAGGGCGTCGTCGACGAGCCCGCCGTGGACGTGCAGGACGACGCGCGGCCGGTCCTTCAGGCGCGCGACGAGCGCGTCGACGTCGTCGGTGGTGGTCGAGGCGAGCCGCCCGCTCGTCCCGCTGTGGACACAGTGCCTGCGGGATGGGTGCATCGCGAAATCCTCCGGCCCGCCCGGAACTCACCGCAGCCGTCTGCGGCGCCCCTCAGCTCCCGGCGCTCGCCACCGTAGGCCGCCGGCCGGCGCCGCGGCATCGGGGACGGCCCCGGGGATTACCCCGGGGTCTCCGGCGGCGTCCGGTGCCGGGCCCTCAGAGTCCGGCCCGTGCGGTGGGTTCCCGCCCGTCCTGGGCCTGTTGGGCGCGGTCCACGACCGCCCGGGCGAGGGCGGTGAGGGCGCCGGGGTCCAGGGATTCACCGGTGCGGTACGTGGTCCAGGTGACGACCGTGCCCACGCGCGCGCCCGCCTCGGCCATCCGCGTGTTCACGACGTTCTTGCGGTACGCGACGCTCTCGTCGCCCAGGGGCTGGATCGACAGCGGGTCGAACATGCCGGTGTTGCGGTTTTTGTCCGCCCGCAGGCTCTTGAACCGCGCGGCCGCGTGTTCTGCGGTGTCGTACGCCTCGACGTGGAAGAAGACCCCCGCGAGCGGGCTCTCCTTCTCGTGGCGCACGGTGGCGGTGTACAGGGCTCCCTCGCAGTCGCTCTCGCACTCCGGGGCGCCCTTCTTGACGTCGGCGGGCTGGGTGGTCTGCCAGCCCGGCGCGACGCCCGCGGAGTCCGGAAGGACCGCCCGGACGTCGGGCTCCTGGCGCAGGGCGGTCACTTGGCCGCTCCGGGCGCCCCCGCCGTCCTCGTCGTCCGTGAGGCTGTTCAGGACGCTGCGGAAGCCGAGCACTAGCAGCACGGCCAGGACGACGCCGATGCCGGTGAGGGCGACGAGGACGCCCCGGGTGCGGGGCAGTTCGACGGGGCCGATGACGATGGTGCTGTGGTCCGCGCTGCCGCCGATGTTGATCTGCTGGTGGACGGTCGGCGCGGCGGCGGGCGGCGGTGGCACGCCCGGCAGAAGGGCGGCCTGGAGCCTGCGGGCGAGGTCCGGGTCCTCTTCGAGGAGCGCGGTCAGGCGGGCGCGGACGTCGTCGGCCGCGCCGTCGGGCATCGGTTCGGCGTCGAGCCGGCTGAGCGCCCCGCGCCCTTCGTCGGACCCTTCGAGGCGGCCCCGGACCAGTTCTCTGACCTCGTCGACCACCGCGGTTCCCGCGCCGGAGGCGACCCCCGTCGTCATGGCCGTCACGGCCATACTCGCCAGCTCTGCCAAGGACATGCGCACAGTTTGGCGCGTGCATGCAGATACCGTCAGGGGTTCGGGCCGGGTCGCTCCCTGTCCGTTACTTCATCCACTCCGCCTCGTACGCCGCGTACGTCCCGTCGTGGGTCGCCAGGTGCACGAACTGGTCGACGTATTCCTTGAACTCCTCGTCCCCGCGCGGCAGCGCGTAGGCCTTCTCGGCGAAGGTGAAGGGCTTGTCCGGGTGGACCGAGCACAGCTCGGGGTGGAGCTTGGCCTGGTAGCGGGTCTCGCTCGCGTCGGTCATCATCACGTCCGCGCGGCCGTCGACGATCTCCTGGAAGATCGTGGTGTTGTCCGGGTGGACGGTGAGGGCGGCCCGCTTGATGTGCGCGCGGGCGAACTGCTCGTTCGTGCCACCGGGGTTGACGATCACGCGGGTGCCGGGCCTGTCGATCTCGTCGAGGGTGGCGTACTTGTCCTTGTCGGCGCAGCGTGTGATCGGGGTCTTGCCGTCCTCGCGGGTCGGCTCGCTGAAGTACGCCTTGCGGGCGCGCGGCAGGGTGACGGAGAGGCCGCCCATGGCGATGTCGCAGCGACGGCCGGCCACGTCGTCGACGATCTCCTTCCAGGTGGTGGCGGTGAACCGGGGCTTCGCGTCGAGGGACTCGGCCAGGTCGCGGGCCATGTCGATGTCGATGCCGCGGTAGCCGCCGCCGGCCTCGCGGTGTGTGAAGGGGCGGTAGTCGCCGGTCGTGCACACGCGCAGCACGCCCCGCTTCGGCACGGAGTCCAGGAGGCTGCCCTTGCCCCGGACCGTGCCGTGGCCGCCGGGCGCGGCGGGCGCGGCCGCCGTGACGGCGAGCAGACAGACCAGGGCGGACAAGGTGGCGGCACGCTTCATGGCGGGCGGCTCCTCTCGTAGGGGGCGCAGGGGGCTTCTCAGCGGGCGAGTGGCGGCAGCGTGGTCGCCGTCAGATCGGGGCCCGGGCCGTCGTCGTACGCGTCCTCGTCGAAGGGGTAGAGGGGCCGCTCCACGCGGTGGTGGCCGAGGCGCGGGAGGTCCTGGTCGACGCCGCCGGGGGTCAGCGCGAGGAGCCAGTCGGCGGCCATGTCGTACAGCTCCGGCTCCAGGTAGCCGATCTTCACGACGACCAGGTCGTACGTCCTCGGGTCGATGCCGAGGCCGCCATCGGCGGGGCCGAGGAAGTCGGCGAGGGTGTGGAAGGGCTTGCGGCGCGCGACGAGGATCAGCGTGAGCCCGCCGACGCGGACCGCCGCCATGTCGACGCCCCGGTCGTAGGCGCCGCCCTCGGCCCGGTCCTTCCGGTCGGTGGCGCGCTGCAACGCCTCGACGGTGCCGGTGAGTTCGTACGGGCCGCCGTGGCCCGTGTCGACCTTGCCGCCGACGGACAGCGTCACCTCGGCGCCGACGCCCGCCGCGAAGCACTGGGCGACCGCGACGGGGTCGGTGATGCCGGGGTGCACGGCGGTGACCCGGCCGGAGCGGATCGCGTCGTGGGCCAGGAGCCGGTCCAGCATGTACGTGAGGTCGCCCGCGCCGCCCGCGGTGGGGTTGTCGCCGGAGTCGCTGATGAGGAAGGGCCGCCGGTCGGAGGCCACCGCCTTCTCGACGCACGCGTCGGCGCTGCCGGTCGGCCCGACGAAGACGAAGTCGCGGCGCGCCTCCCAGTAGCGGCGGGCGAGCGCCTCGGCCTCGGCCGCGGCCCGCCCCGCGTCGTCGCCGGTGACGACGACGGCGGCCCGGCAGCGCGGCTCGTCGGCCCAGGCGTAGCCCACCCACAGGGCCGCGTCGAGGATGCCGGGCAGCTGCTCGATGCCGGCGAGCGAGGCGTACAGGGACCTGGCGGGTTCCAGGCGCGTGCTGGTCTTCTCACCCGGGAGCAGCACCGGCACCTGCACCCAGGCGCGGTGCGGCCGCCTGCCCTCGCGCAGGCAGCGCACGAGGTTGCGGGCGGCGCGCTCGCGGGTCTCCCAGGCGTCCTCGTGCGGGGCCAGGCGGTGCGCGGTGAGCAGGTCGACGGGCTCGGCGAAGCGCCGCGAGACGTTGCCGTGCAGGTCCATGGCGGCGGAGATCATGGGGCGGCCGCCGCTGTACGGAGTGCCGTACGGGGTGCCCACGAAGTCGAGGGCCGCGCGCACCGCCTCGGTCAGGTCGGCCTCGGCGTCGGTGAGACCGACGACGCTCATGGCGCCGTGGATGTCGTACACGAGCCCGTCGAGCGGGCCCGCCTCGCGGACGCGGGTGACGAGTTCGTCCTTGAGGGCGAGGTACGACGCGGCTTCCACGGGGCCGCCCGGCAGGGACACGGCGTGCAGGAGCGGGACCCACTCGACGGGGCCGCCGAGGCAGGTGAGGTCGCTGTCCTGGCGGGTCCAGGTGTAGCGGTCGAGCAGCTCCTGGCCGCGGGTCTGCCGGAAGTCGTCGGTGGTGGAGCGGTGCGGGCAGAACGTGGAGGACTCGATGCCGATGCCGCCTATGGCGATGCGCAGGGGGCGGCCGGTGACGGGCTGGGTGCTGGTCATGGTCAGGCGCTCTCTTCCTGGCGGGGGGCGGACTGCTCGCGCCGGCGTGGTGCGGACTGTTCGCGCGCGGGGGTGCGAGGCTCCTGGGGCGGTGCGGTCGGCAGGTGCCTGCGCAGGGCGGTGAGGCCCGCGCCGAGCAGGCCCGCGTCGGGGCCCGTGACCGTGGTGGTGATCTCCAGGTCGGCCGTGGCGAGCGGCAGGCAGCGCTCGTACAGGACCCCGCGCACGGCGGCGACCAGGGGCTCGGCGGTGGCGAGCACACCGCCGAGCGCCACGGCCTGGGGGTTGAAGAAGTTCACGACGACGGACAGGACCGTGCCGATGTGGCGGCCCGCGGTGCGCACCAGCGTCGTGGCCCGGGGGTCGCCGTCGGCGACGAGCCTCAGGAGTTCGCTCGTGGAGGCCACGTCGACGCCCTGCGCGGCGAGTTCGCGGATCAGCGCGGCGCCGCTGGCGACGGTCTCCAGGCAGCCGATGTTGCCGCAGCTGCACGGGCGTTCGCCCGCGGCCTCGATGCGGACGTGGCTGATGTCCCCGGCCGCGCCGCCCGCCCCGTCGTGGGGGCGGCCCGCGGCGATGACGCCGCTGCCGATGCCGCGGCCCGCCTTGACCACGACGA
Organism: Streptomyces sp. NPDC045778; assembly: GCF_056431945.1. Classification (NCBI taxonomy): domain Bacteria; kingdom Bacillati; phylum Actinomycetota; class Actinomycetes; order Kitasatosporales; family Streptomycetaceae; genus Streptomyces; species Streptomyces sp. NPDC045778. The sequence goes on along the minus strand of NZ_JBWKJZ010000021.1, from coordinate 59,512 downwards.
GGTGGTCGAGTTCGGGCCGGGCCGCGCGGTGCTCGCCGACGGCCATCATCGTGGCGTCGTTCTCGACGGTCACGGGCAGGTCGAGGCGTTCGGCGAGCACGTCGCGCAGCGGGTAGCGGTGCCAGCCGGGCATCCGCGAGGGGCTGAGCACACAGCCCTCGCCGGGGCCGACGGGTCCGGGGAAGGCGACGCCGAGGGCCCGCACGGTGCGGCCCGCCGCGCTCTCACGGGCGGCGAGCGCCGCCACGCGGTCGCACAGCCAGTCGACGACGGGCTCGGGCCCCTCCGTGATGTCGTGCGGCAGGTCCATGGGGTCGAGGACGTTGCCGCCGAGGTCGACGGCGCCGAGCCGGGCGTGGTGGCTGCCGAGGTCGGCGGCGAGCGCGACGCCGCCCTGGGTGCGCACCCGCAGGAGCCGCGGCCGGCGCCCGCCCCGGGAGGCTCCCTCGCCGGACTCCGTGAGCACCCCGGCGGCCACCAGCTCCTGCACGCGCAGCGAGACCGTGGACGGCGCGAGGCCCAGCTGCCGGACGAGGTCGGCCCGCGACGTGGCCACGCCCGACGAGACCAGATGCACGATGTGCTGCGCCGACCCGGGCTCGCCGTGTGCGCCGCTTGCCATATCGCCCCCGTACGTTCGACGAATTGATTCGCATGCCGACTGAACAGTAGGTCTCAGGAAAGGAAGTTGACCACCCCTTCGAAGAAATGGCCGCCCCTGAACGGCTTTTCGCAGTCTTTGCCGAACGATGCTCTTGACTTGCTTTTCTCCCCAGGCCTAGCGTGCGGCCCTCCCACCGCTCAAACGTGCGGATCCGGTCCCGGCAGCTCCTGGAGGCCTCCCAACCATGCGTGCACTGAAGGCGGCCGTGGCCGCGGGCCTCGCGCTCGCGGCCCTCACCGGCTGCACCCGCGAAGGCGGCCGCGTCGACATGGGCCCGACCGGCGGCACCCCGGTCGAGGGCGGCACCGCGACCATGGCCCTGCCCCCGGCCGCGACCCCCAACTGGATCTTCCCGATCGGCGCGCCCGGCTACGGCGCCTCGTACAACTACGGCATCCAGAGCCTGCTCTTCATGCCGGTGTACGACGCCGTGCAGGACCGGCACAAGCGCGAGCTGACCACGCACGGGCCGAGCACCCTGGGCCTCGAACCGGCGTACAGCGACGGCAACAAGACCGTCACCGTGCCGCTGCGCAGGGGGGTGAAGTGGTCCGACGGCACGCCGGTCACGGCCCGCGACCTGGAGTTCTGGTTCAACCTCGTCAAGGCCAACAAGGCCTCCTGGGGCAACTACTCGGTCGGCACGATGCCCGACAACGTGAAGCGGTTCGAGACGCTCGACGACCACACCGTGCGGCTGCGCCTGAGCCGCGCGTACAACCCGGACTGGTTCACCGCCAACCAGCTCACGCTGATACGGGCACTGCCCCAGCACGCCTGGGGCAGCGCGACCGACGGCGGCCGGGCCGGCGACTTCGACCGCACGACGAAGGGCGCCAAGGCCGTCTTCGCCCGTCTGACCCGGCACGCGAAGAGCCTCGGCTCGTACGGTGACGACCCGCTGTGGAAGACCGTCAACGGGCCCTGGAAGCTGGCCGACTGGCGGGACAACGGCCAGGTCACCATCGTGCCGAACGAGAGGTTCACCGGCCCGCGGTCCCAGCGCCCGCACCTGGACAAAGTCGTCTTCAAGCCCTTCACCACGGCCGACTCCGAGTACAACGTGCTGCGCTCCGGGGGCGTCGACTACGGCTACATCCCGCCGTCGGTGATGGCGCAGAAGGGGAAGTTCGAGGACAAGGGCTATCGCGTCGACCCGTGGGAGGGCTGGGCGGCCACGTACATCGTCTACAACTTCAACTCCACGCACGCGGGCCCGCTGCTGCGCCGGCTCTACGTGCGCCAGGCCATGCAGCACCTCGTCGACCAGAAGGCGATGAGCGAGGTCATCTGGCAGGGCAGCGCCACACCGACGCTCGGCCCGGTGCCGGTGACGCCGAAGAGCCAGTACCTCTCGCCCGCCATGGAGCGCGACCGGTATCCGTTCTCCGTGGCCAAGGCCAAGGCGCTTCTGGAAGCCCACGGCTGGCGCACCGATGACGGCACCGCGCGCTGCGAGCGCCCGGGCACCGGCCCCGACGAGTGCGGCGCGGGCATCGCGAAGGACACGCCCCTGAAGCTGACGCTCCTGTCCCAGTCGGGCTCCACGGAGACCACGAACATGATGCAGGAGCTGAAGTCGTCCCTGTCCAAGGCGGGCATCGACCTGACGGTGCGCCAGCAGCCGCTCAACTCCGTCCTCGGCAACTCCGTGCCGTGCACGGCGAAGGACCCGGGCTGCGACTGGGACATGTCGTTCTTCGGCACGGCGGGCAGCTGGTACTACCCGCTCAATCCCAGCGGCGAGCAGCTGTTCTCCACCGGCGCGTCCGCCAACTTCGGCAACTACAGCGACAAGAGGGCCGACCGGATCATCCGCGCCGTGCAGTACGCGCCGGACATGAAGGCCGTGCACGCCTACGGCGAGTACCTCGCCGAGCAGCTCCCGGTGATGTGGATGCCCAACCCGGCCTACCAGGTGTCGGTGATCCGCAACGACCTGCGGGGCGTCGAGCAGAACCCGACGGTCACGTTCGCGCCGCAGGACTGGTACTACGTCAAGAAGAAGGAGGCCGACCAGTGACCGGCTTTCTGCTCAAGCGCTTCCTCCAGGCGCTCGTCGTGCTCTTCCTGGTGTCGGTCATCGTGTTCGTGCTCCTCCACCAGCTGCCCGGCGGCCCCGCCCGCGCCATCCTCGGCCCCAAGGGCACGCCCCAGCAGATCCAGGACTTCAACCACCAGCAGGGCTACGACCGTTCGCTGCCCACGCAGTACGGCATGTACCTCAAGCGCCTGCTCACCGGCGACCTGGGCGACTCCTACAAGCTGAACTCGCCCGTCCTCGACCTGCTCAAGCAGCGGCTGCCGAAGACGCTGCTCCTGACGGTCCTCTCGACCGCGCTCGCCGTCGTCATCGCGATCCCGCTGGGCCTGCTCCAGGCGGTGCGGCGCGGCAAGGCGTCCGACTACGCGCTCACCGGCCTGGCGTTCCTGCTGTACGCCACGCCCGTGTTCTTCCTCGGCCTCGTGATGATCATCGTGTTCGCGCAGGTCCTGCCGGTCCTCCCGGCGGAGGCGCCGCAGGGCGAGACGATCGGCGACCTGCTCGGCGACTTCACCGGGCTCGTGCTCCCGGTGGTGACGATGGCGTTCGGCATCGTGGCGATGTTCAGCCGCTACATGCGCTCGGCGGTCCTCGACAACCTCTCCGAGGACTACGTCCGCACGGCCATGGCCAAGGGCCAGTCGAGCCGCCGCGTGCTCGTCCGGCACGTCCTGCGCAACGCGCTGATCCCGCTGGCCACCCTCCTCGGCCTGTATCTGCCGACGCTGTTCAGCGGCGCCCTCGTCGTCGAGTCGATGTTCAACTACCCCGGTATGGGGCTGCTGTTCTGGAACGCCGCGCAAGGCTCGGACTTCCCCGTGCTGCTCGGCGTGACGCTGGTCGTCGGCATCGCGACCGTCGTCGGCTCCCTGCTCACCGACATCCTGTACGCCGTCCTCGACCCCCGGATTCGGAGCGTGGCATGACCACCACGACCGCCCCCGTCCCGGCCCCCGGGGCCGCTCCGGGCCATGAGGAGGCCGCCCTCGCGACACCCTCGCTGGCCCGCCGCACCCTGCGCGTCTTCACCGGCAACAAACTCGCCCTGACGGGCGTGGTCCTGCTGGCCCTGCTCCTCGCCTTCAGCTACCTCGGCCCGCTCCTGTACGACACCGAGCAGATCCACACCGACCTGTCACGGGCCAACCTCTCCCCCGGCACCGACGGACACCTGCTCGGCACCACCGACCTCGGCTACGACATGGTGGGCCGCCTGATGGTCGCCGGGCAGACCTCGCTGGAGATCGGCCTCGCGGCCGGGCTCCTCGCGACGCTCTTCGGGACCGTGTACGGCGCGGTCTCCGGCTACTTCGGCGGCTGGGTGGACGCCGCAATGATGCGGATCACCGACGCGGCGCTCGCCATCCCCGCGATGTTCCTGCTCGTCGTGGTCGCCGCGATCATCACGCCGAGCAAGGGCGTGCTCGTCCTCATCATCGCCGCGGTCGCCTGGCTGTCCCCGGCCCGTCTGGTGCGCGGCGAGGCGCTGTCGCTGCGCGACCGGGAGTACGTCCAGGCCATGCGGATGATGGGCGGCGGTGGCGCGCGGGCGGTCTTCAAGCACATCGTGCCGAACGCGATCGGCACCGTCATCGTCAACTGCACGTTCCAGATCGCCGACGCCATCCTCTACGTCAGCTATCTGGCGTTCCTCGGCCTGAGCATCCCGCCGCCGTCGGCCGACTGGGGCTCGATGCTGTCCGCGGGGATCACGTACACGCAGAACGGCTACTGGTGGCTGATCTTCCCGCCGGGCATCGCGATCGTGCTGGTCGTCGCCGCCTTCAATTTCATCGGCGACGGGCTGCGGGACGCCTTCGAAGTACGGCTGCGGAAGTAGGGACTCCACGACATGGTTCACGACACGCCTCACGATCAGCCCCCCGCCCCCTCCGCGTCCGGGGCCGCGGCCGAGCCGCTGCTGCGCATCGAGGACCTGCGCGTGGACATCGACGCGCGCGACCGCACCGTGCACGCCCTCGACGGCGTCTCGCTCGACCTGGCGCCCGGGGAATCCCTGGGCATCGTCGGCGAGTCGGGCTGCGGGAAGACCATGACCGCGCTGAGCGTCCTCGGACTGCTGCCGCCCGGGGGCCGCGTCACCGGCGGCCGCGTCCTGTTCGGGGGCGACGACCTGGCCGCCGCGCCCGCGCCGGTGCTCCAGAACGTACGCGGGGACAGCATCGGGATGGTCTTCCAGGACCCGCTGACCTCCCTCAACCCCACCATGACGATCGGCGCGCAGGTCGCGGAGCCGCTGCTCCTGCACCGCCCCGGCATCGGCCGCAACGAGGCGTGGGCGCGCGCCGAGGAGATGCTGCGCCTCGTCGGCATGCCCCAGCCCGGTGAGCGCATGAAGGCCTATCCGCACCAGCTCTCCGGCGGCATGCGCCAGCGCGTGGCGATCGCCATGGCCCTCGTCTGCGAGCCCGCGCTGCTGATCGCCGACGAGCCGACGACGGCGCTCGACGTGACGACGCAGGCCCAGATCCTGGAGCTGGTGGACGACCTGCGCAGGACGCTCGGCATGGCGATGATCCTCGTCACCCACGACCTGGGCGTCATCGCGAGCCGCGTGGACCGGGTGGCGGTGATGTACGCGGGCAAGGTCGTCGAACAGTCCGACGTGCGGGGCCTGTTCGCCCGCCCCCGCCACCGCTACACCGAGGCGCTGTTCGCGGCCCTGCCCGAGCGGGCCGCCGGCAGCGGCACGGAACTGCACACCATCCCCGGCCTGCCACCGAGCCTGACGACCCGCCCCACGGGCTGCCGGTTCGCACCGCGCTGCGGCTTCGCGACGGACGCGTGCCACGAGCACGAGCCGGAGCCGGCCGACGACGAGGTCCAGGGCCCGGAGCACCGGTTCGCCTGCTTCCATCCCGTACCGCACGACGAGGAGGCGGCGGAGGCGGAGCTGGTCGTGCCGCCCCTGGCCGCGGCCGCGGAGCCGGGCGGCGTCCTCCTCGAACTCGACGCGCTCACCAAGGAGTTCCCGCTCCCCGGCGGCCCCTTCGCCCGGCGCAGGGGCACGGTCAGCGCGGTCGGCGGCGTCTCGCTGACCCTCCGCAAGGGCGAGACCTACGGCATGGTCGGCGAGTCCGGGTGCGGCAAGACGACGCTCGGCCGGATCGTCGCGGGCCTGGAGGAGCCGACGGCGGGCACGGTCCGCTTCGACGGCCGGGACCTCGCCGCCCTGTCCCGCGCCGAGCGGCGCGCGCACCGGCGCCGCGTCCAGCTGATGTTCCAGGATTCGACGGCCGCGATGGACCCGCGCACGCGCGTCGGCGAGATCCTGCGCGAGCCGCTCGTCATCCAGCGCGTCGGCCGCCGCGCCGACCAGGAGGAGCTGGTGGGCGAGCTGCTCGACGCGGTCGGCCTGCCGCGCGGCGCCGTGCGCCGCTACCCGCACGAGTTCTCCGGCGGCCAGCGCCAGCGCCTCGGCCTGGCCCGGGCGCTGACGCTGTCCCCCGACCTGGTCGTCGCCGACGAACCGGTCTCGGCCCTCGACGTCTCCGTGCAGGCGCAGATCCTCAACCTGATGCGGGACCTCCAGCGCGAGCGCGGCCTGACATACCTGTTCATCTCCCACGACCTGGCGGTGATCCGGCACCTCGCCGACACCGTCGGCGTCATGTACCTGGGCAAGCTGGTGGAGTCGGGCCCCGCGGAGCGCGTGTACGCGCATCCGCTGCACCCCTACACCCGCGGCCTGCTCGACACCGTGACCGTGCCCGACCCCCTGGCCGCCACCGCCGCCCGCTCCCTGCTGGCCGGCGAGACCCCGTCGGCGGCGAAGCCCCCGTCCGGCTGCCGCTTCCGCACCCGCTGCCCCCTCGCCCAGGACGTCTGCGCGACCACGGAGCCACCGGTCACCACGCCGAACGGAGCGGACCATCAGGTCGCCTGTCACTTCCCTCTTACCGCGCCTCGGCTAGCGTCGGCGGTATGAACGAGGCACTGAGTACGGGGGCGGGCGCGGGGGACGGCGGTGCGGCGGGCCTGGCGGCGGCCCTCGCGCGCGGCCCGCTGGTGCTCGACGGAGGCCTGTCCAACCAGCTGGCCGCCGCCGGGCACGACCTGTCGGACGACCTGTGGTCGGCGCGGCTGCTCGCCGAGCGCCCGGACGCGGTGCGGGCGGCGCACCGCGCGTACTACGAGGCGGGCGCGGACGTCGTGATCACGGCGAGTTACCAGGCCACCTTCGAGGGCTTCGCCCGGCACGGGATCGACGCCGTCAGCACCGCCGAGCTGCTCCGCCTGAGCGTCACGCTGGCCCGCGAGGCCGCGGCCCTCACGGGTGCGCGCCGCCCGCTGTGGGTCGCCGCGTCGGCGGGGCCGTACGGGGCGATGCTCGCCGACGGCTCGGAGTACCGCGGCGGCTACGGCCTGAGTGTGGCCGCCCTCGAACGCTTCCACCGGCCCCGCCTGGAAGTGCTCTGCGACGCCGCGCCCGACGTCCTCGCCCTGGAGACGGTCCCGGACACCGACGAGGCCCGCGCGCTGCTCCGCGCGGTCCGTGGCCTCGGCGTGCCCGCCTGGCTCTCCTACAGCGTCCGCGGCACCCGCACGCGCGCGGGCCAGCCCCTGGCCGAGGCCTTCGCCCTGGCCGCGGACGCCGACGAGGTCCTGGCCGTGGGCGTCAACTGCTGCGACCCGCGTGACGCGGACGCCGCCGTGTCCCTGGCCGCGCGTGTCACCGGCAAGCCGGTGGTGGTCTACCCCAACTCCGGCGAGACCTGGGACGCCGTGACGCGCTCCTGGCAGGGCCCTTCCCGCTTCACCGCCGCCCAGGTGTCGGCGTGGCGCGAGGCGGGGGCGCGGCTCATCGGCGGCTGCTGCCGGGTGGGCCCGGAGGCGATCGCGGAGGTGGCGGGGCGGCTGCGGGGACCCGCGGGCGGCCCGGCGTCTGAGGCCCGGCCCGCAGCGCGGCCCGAGCCGGACAGACCCGCTGCGACCAGGGCGGACACGCCGTCCGGGGGAGATTGTCAGTGCCCGGGTGCAGACTGAGCCGTACCTGAGACAACGACGTCCGGAAAGGTGCGAGGCATGGCTGACGTCCTGCTCACCATCGGCACCCGCAAAGGCCTCTTCATCGCCCGGCGCTCCGCCGGCACGTGGCGGTTCGACGACGCCCCGTACTTCAACGCCCAGGCGATCTATTCGATCGCCATCGACACCCGCGCCCCCACGCCCCGCCTCCTGGTCGGCGGCGACAGCTCGCACTGGGGCCCGTCCGTCTTCCACTCCGACGACCTGGGGCGCACCTGGACCGAGCCGTCACGGCCCGCGGTGAAGTTTCCCCAGGACACCGGCGCGTCCCTGGAGCGGGTGTGGCAGCTGCACCCCGCCGCCGCCGAGCCGGACGTGGTGTACGCGGGCACGGAGCCCGCCGCGCTGTACCGCTCGGAGGACCGCGGCGAGAGCTTCTCCCTGGTCCGCCCGCTGTGGGAGCATCCGACGCGCTCGCAGTGGCAGCCAGGAGGCGGCGGCGAGGGCCTGCACACGATCCTGACGGACGCCCGCGACAAGGACGCGGTGACGGTCGCGGTGTCGGCGGCGGGCGTCTTCCGCACCCAGGACGGCGGCGCGACCTGGGCCCCGTCGAACGCGGGCGTCTCCGCGGTGTTCCTGCCCGAGCCGAACCCGGAGTTCGGCCAGTGCGTGCACAAGGTCACGAGGGACGCGGCCGACCCGGACCGGCTCTATCTCCAGAACCACTGGGGCGTCTTCCGCAGCGACGACGCGGGCGCCCACTGGACCGACATCGGCGAGGGCCTGCCCTCGGACTTCGGGTTCGCCGCGGTCGCGCACCCGCACCGCGCCGACACGGTGTACGTCTTCCCGATCACCGCGGACGCGGACCGCGTCCCGGCGGACCACCGCTGTCGCGTCTACCGCACCCAGGACGCGGGCAAGAGCTGGGAGCCGCTGAGCGCGGGCCTGCCTCAGGGCGACCACTACGGCACGGTCCTGCGGGACGCCATGTGCACCGACGGCGCGGACCCGGCGGGCCTGTACTTCGGCAATCGCAACGGCGAGGTGTACGCGTCGGCGGACGACGGCGACACCTGGCAGCAGCTGGTCACGCACCTGCCGGACGTGCTGTGCGTGCGCGCCGCCGTGGTCGCTTGAGAGGGGCTCGTCCACGCCTTCGCGCGGTTCGTGACCGAGGGCCTCGGCACCCCGGCCCCGGTGGCACCGACCGAACACCTGGTCGTGGGCGGGCTCCACCGGCATGTGCGCAACCCCAGGAGGGTTGTCCCGTGTACGCGTGGTGGGCGCGGGGCCACTAGAGTGACTCGGCGTGGCACCACGACCGTTGAGTGAACTTGTTGAGGCCGGCTGGGCGAAGGCCCTGGAGCCGGTGGCGGACCGAGTCGCGGCTATGGGGGACTTCCTGCGCGCCGAAGTGGCGGCGGGGCGGACGTATCTCCCGGCGGGGGGCAACGTCCTGCGGGCGTTTCAGCAACCCTTCGACGACGTACGCGTGTTGATCGTCGGCCAGGACCCCTACCCCACCCCCGGGCACGCGGTGGGCCTGTCGTTCTCCGTGGCGCCCGAGGTCAGACCGCTGCCCGGCAGCCTGATCAACATCTACCGGGAGCTGCACACCGACCTGGGCCTGCCCCAGCCCTCCAACGGCGACCTGTCACCGTGGACCCAGCAGGGTGTGCTGCTGCTCAACAGGGCCCTGACGACGGCCCCGCGCAAGCCGGGCGCGCACCGCGGCAAGGGCTGGGAAGAGGTCACCGAACAGGCCATCCGGGCCCTCGCCGCGCGCGGCCGTCCGCTGGTGTCGATCCTGTGGGGCCGGGACGCGCGCAATCTGCGGCCGCTGCTCGGCGAGCTGCCCTCGGTGGAGTCCTCGCACCCGTCGCCGATGTCGGCGGACCGCGGATTCTTCGGCTCGCGCCCCTTCAGCCGGGCCAACGACCTGCTGGTGCGGCAGGGCGCGCAGCCGGTGGACTGGCGGCTGCCGTGACCTCCGCCCCGGGCGAGACCACGGGGGCGACGGCCGTCCTCGGCGTGGACTCGGGCGGCTCCGGCCTGCGCGTGGCGCTCGCCGTGGCGGGCGGGTCGCGCGGCCCGGCGCCGAGAAGCTCCGACGAGCCGGTACGGACGGGGCCGCGCGGGATCGACGCCGCGCATCTGCTGGAGCAACTGGAGCCGATGGCACGGAAGTTGCTGGTCGACGCGGGCGAAGGGACGCGCATGACGGCCGTCGCGGTGGGCGCGGCCGGGATGGCCTCGCTCGGCGACGAGCTGCGCGACCGGCTGCCGTCCGCGCTGGCGGACCTGTTCGGGGTGCGCCGGGTGGCGCTCGCCGCGGACGCCGTCACCGCCTACGCGGGCGCGCTCGGCCAGCGGCCCGGCGCGGTCGTCGCCGCGGGCACAGGCCTGATCGCGACGGGCACCGACCTGACCGCGTGGCGGCGCGCCGACGGCTGGGGCCATCTGCTGGGCGACTGCGGCGGCGGGGCGTGGATCGGGCGGGCGGGACTCGAAGCGGCCCTGCGGTCCTTCGACGGGCGGCGCGGAGGCTCGGCCGCGCTGCGGGCGCGCGCCGAGGCCAGGTTCGGCACGCCCCTGTCGGGTCTGCCGGGGCTGCTGTATCCGCGGCCCGACCGGCCCGCGGTGCTCGCCTCGTTCGCCCCCGACGTGGGCCGGTGCGCGGCGGACGGCGACCCGGTGGCCGCCGGCGTCCTGCGGGCCGCGGCCGGGCACATCGCCGACGCGGCGGCCGCCGCGTGTCCGGCCTCCGGGGAGTGCGAAGTCGCTCTCACGGGAGGTCTGCTGAAGCTCGGTGACGTCCTCCTGACCCCCCTGGAAGCGGAACTGACGGCACGTCTTCCGCACGCCCGCCGCGTCCCCGCCGCGGGCGACCCGCTCGACGGCGCCGTCCGCATCGCCGCCGACCTCGCCCGTGGCACCCTCAAGCTGCCGCACGATCCTCATCTGTTGCACGTGACGACTCGCACGTGAGGACTCGTACGTGAGGACTCGTACGTGAGGACTCGTACGTGAGGACTCGTACGTGAGGACTCGTACGTGACAGCGCATACGTGACGGCGCGTACCTGTCGATGCGTACGTGACGACGCGTGCATACCGGCGCGTACGCACCGGCGCGTACGCGCGCTCATGCGTGACGGCTGATACGTGACAGCACGTACGTGACGGCGGGCGCATGACACCGCGGGCGTCACAGTGAGCAGGTGCCGTGCGCTCGGCGCGGGTCAACCGGAAGGGTGACGTCCGCGCCGTCCGCCACAGCGGTACGACAAAGCGGACTAATGCCTCTGACCTGCACCCTCCCCGAACGGGGAGGCCCCACAAGCCAGTAGCATGCGGCGCCATGAGCTCCCCCACTGGGCCCGCATCCGGCCTGCCTGTACGAATGCCGCGCCCCCGCCAGCCGGGCCGGCACCGACGCCCGGAGCCCGTCGCGGCTCCCGAGGGCGCGCCCGCGCTCGTCCTCGCCGTCCCGGGCGTCCCCAGCACCACCGCGCGCGGCCTCTCCGAGGAGGTCGCGAGCATCGCGCGTTCCGAGCTGCCCGGCCTGGACGTGCGCATCGGCTACGTCGACGGGGAGGACACCGACTCCGCCGAGTTCCCCACGCTCCGGGCCGTGCTCGCGCACACCGCCGCCCTGCGTGTCGCCCGCTACGAGCAGGCGCTGGCCGCGGGCGTCGAGGCCAAGGAGCCCGAGGGCCCCGACGCCGTCGTCGTACCGCTGCTCGCGGGCCCCGACGGCGCGCTGATGCGCCGCGTCCAGCAGGCCGTGGTGGACAGCCGCGCCGCCGCCGAGCTGACCGATGTGCTCGGCCCGCACCCGCTGCTCGCCGAGGCCCTGCACGTGCGCCTCTCCGAGGCCGGTCTCGCCCGTGCCGACCGCGCCCGCCTGTTCACGGTGGCCACCGCCGCGGACGGCATCATCCTCGCCGCGGTCGGCGGCGACGAGGCCGTGCAGGCGGCCGGGATCACCGGCATGCTGCTCGCGGCCCGCCTCGCGGTGCCGGTGATGGCGGCGGCCCTGGACGTCCCGGGCTCCGTCGCGGCGACCGCCCAGCAGCTGCGCGGCGCGGGCTCGGCGCAGCTCGCCCTCGCCCCGTACCTGATCGGCCCCGAGGTCGACGCGAGCCTGCTCGACGCGGCGGCCGGGGACGCGGGCTGCGCCGTGGCCCAGCCGCTCGGCGCCTACCCCACGATCGGCAAGCTGGCCCTGTCGAAGTACACGACGGCGCTGGGCATCGCCCCGCAGCCGTCGGGCGCGCCGGTGCGCTGATCCCCCGGGCGCTCCGTCACGCCGATGGGCCCGCCCCCTGGCGGCGAATGCCAGGGGGCGGGCCCATCGGCGTACGCGGGAAGGCCCGCGGCGGGACTCAGCCGAAGACCACGCAGGAGGCCGCGGGGACGGCCACAGCGCCCGCGCGGCGCGGCAGCCCGGATTCCTGGTCGACGGCGAACCAGGTGACGTCGCCGGAGCGCTCGTTGGCCGCGTACAGGAAGCGCCCGGAGGGGTCCAGGGCCAGGTCGCGGGGCCAGTGGCCGTCGCACGGCACGGTGGCCGTGAGCCGCGCGGTGCCGCCCCGCGGGTCGAGGGCGAAGACGGACAGGACGTCCTCGCCGCGCGTGGCCGTCCACAGGAAGCGGCCGTCGGGGGCGACGACGACCGCGGAGGGATAGGCGTCGCCCGACGGCGCCCCGGTCAGGACCGGGGTCTCGCTCAGCGGCTTCAGGGCGCCGTCGGCGGCGTCCCAGGCGCAGACGGTGAGCGTGGGCGCCAGCTCGTTGAGGACGTACGCGTACGCGCCGCCCGGGTGGAAGGCCAGGTGGCGCGGGCCCGAGCCGGGCCGGAGCGCCACCTCCCGGTGCAGGGTGAGCTTGCCGCCGCCGTCGAGGGCGCACACGCGCACGGAGTCGGTGCCGAGGTCGACGCTCACCAGCCAGCGCCCGCTCGGGTCGGCGAGGACCTGGTGGGCGTGCGGGGCCTGCTGGCGCTGCGGGTGGGGCCCCGAGCCCTCGTGGCGCAGGACGGCCGCCGGGGCGGTGGCGAGGCTGCCGTCGGTGTTGACGGGCACGGCGGTGAGGCTGCCGGAGCCGTAGTTGGCGGCGACGAGGTGGCCGTCGTGCAGCGTGAGGTGCGTGGGCGCGTCCCCCTGCACGGGCACGGGCCGGGCGAGCAGCTCGGGCCGGTCGCCGGACGCCCCGGCGACACGGAAGGCCGCGAGGGCGCCGTCGGAGGTCTCGCTCACCGCGTACAGGGTGTCCGTGTCGGGCGCGAGCGTGAGGTACGAGGGGTCGGCGACGGTGTCCGTGGCCGCGAGCACGGTCAGCGCGCCGCTTTCGGGGTCCACCGCCGCGCTGACGACGCCGGGTCCCCCCGCCGCCGTGAAGGACCCGACGTACGCCCGCCGTGCCTGCCTGTCGCCCACTGCTCGCCCCTCTCTCCGCGCCGGTGCCGCACATCGTGCCCACCGGGCGGCGTCCCCAAGCCGTCACGCGCCGAACGGGCGCGTGTGGCGCCGACGGTAGCAGCTGGTCTGGACCACTAGGGGGCGGACCGCACCCGCCGCCGGGAATCCACCCCCCGCCGCCGGGGCGCGGGGACGCCGGGCGAGCGGGCTCAGCCGCCGCTCAGGCGTGCCCGGCCAGGAGCCTGGAGCGGCTCCGCGAGCTGCGCCAGGGCCCGCTCCAAGCCGTGCACGTGGGCGAGCGCGCCTTCGACCACCCCGGTGTGGGCCGGGGCCGCGGCGTCGGGCCTGCGCCCCGTCGCGGCCCCGGGCGCGGTCAGGGCCTCCACGGCGGCCTCCACGCGCCAGCAGGCGGCGGTGAGGCGGTCGTCGTGCGAGGCCTCCGCGTCGGCGGCGACCGTCGCGAGGCCGCGGACCTCGCGCGCGCAGTCGTCCAGGAGGGCCAGGACCCGGCGCGCCCGCTCCTTGCGGGCGAGCAGCGGGTTGAGCGGGTGCAGCAGCGGGGCGAGCGAGAGCCGCACCCGGCCGAGCAGCGCCTCCAGCTCGGCGACGTGCGGGGCCGGGTCGGCGCCGGCCGTGCCGCGCAGCCGGGCGGCGGCCTCGGCGGTGCAGGCGTGGACGCAGCGCAGCGCCCGCTGGATCCATCCGTCGGTGACGGCGTGGGTGGTGACGGGCAGCACCAGCAGGACCGCGAGCGCCGCGCCGAGGGCACCGACGGCGGTCTCGGCGACCCGCAGGGCGAGCAGCGCCGGGTCGAGCACGCCGAGGAGCCCGTAGAGCATGCTCGCCATCACGGTCACCGCGAGCATCATCCACGTGTAGGAGACGGCGGCGGTGTAGAAGATCCCGAAGACGCAGACCGCGACGATCAGGGCGGCGGCGACCGGCTCCGTGTGCAGCGGCACGGCGAGGACGAAGCCGAGGGCGATCCCGAGCACGGTCCCGAGGAACCGGCGGAAGCCGCGCACCAGGGTCTCGCCGCGCGAGGTGGTGTTCACGAACACCCACCAGGTGGCGCCGACCGCCCAGTACCAGCGCTCCTGGGACAGCATCTGCCCCAGGGCGAGCGCGAAGGCCGCGCCCGCGGTGGCCTGGATCGCCTGCCGGGTGGTCGTCCGGGCGAGCCCGGTGGCCGCCAGGGGCGCGGGCGGCACGGCGGGCGAGAGGCCGCGTTCGTAGCACCAGACGCCGAACCGCACGGTGGCGGCCGCGCACACGGACAGCAGGATGGCCGCGAACAGCTCGGGCAGCTGGCCGGTCCGCGCGTGCAGGAACTGCGCGGCGAAGAACATCATGAACGCGAACACGCCGAGCGAGTGTCCCCGGGGACCCCACCGGCGCGCGTACACACCGAGGCCCGTGACGGCGAGGAACGCCGCGTCCCGCACCAGCGGGTAGTCGTGCAGCGTGGCCGCGAGCGCGAGCACGGGGAGGCCGACGACGGGCAGCAGCGCCGTGGTGCCGGCCTGCCCCCGCACGGTCGGGTCCAGGACGGTGAAGAGCGCGAGCAACGCGGCGAGACCGCCGATGATGGCCGCGACGAGTGAGTGCCCGACGAGGCCGCACAGGGCGACGGCCGCTCCGATGCCGAGCACGGCCCGGCTCGCGCTGCGCAGGCGCAGCAGTCCGGGGTCGGGCGCGACGAACGCTCTCTTCAACACCAGTGGGTCTGCTCCTTCCCGCACCTGCCCGCAGCCGCGCAGGTACGCCCGCATGAAAAAGGCGCCGCGGGATCCGCAGCGCCATCGACGGGTACATCACATCATCAACGGGCCCGATGGCTCAACCTGAGCTTGATCCACTGGACCATTGGCATACTTGGGGGTCTCATATTCCGCCGTCGACGGGCCATCGGGCCAGCGTGTTCGCAGGTCAGCGAGGTTTGCCGCGTACCGGCACGGCGTACGGCAGCACCATGACGGCTCCGGGACCGGGGTGCCCTGTCACTGGGCCATTGGTACAGTCAACGGCGATCGATCCGCGTACCGGGGAGGCCAAGGGCCCATGGCCGTCGACGAGCTGGACACCCGCATCCTGCGGCTGCTCCTGGAGCAGCCGCGTACGAGCGTGCGGGAGTACGCGCGCGTGCTCGGCATCGCGCGCGGGACGCTCCAGGCACGTCTGGACCGCATGGAGCGCGACGGGGTGATCACGGGCACGGGGCCCTCGCTGTCCCCCGCCGCGCTGGGCCACCCGGTCCTCGCCTTCGTGCACATCGAGGTCACGCAGGGGCATCTGGACGAGGTCGGGGACGCGCTGGCCGCCGTGCCGGAGATCATCGAGGCCTTCTCGATCACCGGCGGCGGCGACCTGCTGACCCGGGTGGCGGCCCGGGACAACGGACACCTGGAGGACGTCATCCAGCGGCTGATCCAGCTCCCGGGCGTGGTGCGCACCCGGACGGAGATGGCGCTGCGCGAACGCGTGCCGCACCGGCTGCTGCCGCTCGTCGAGTCGGTGGGCAGGGCCGCGGGCAAGGACACCCAGGAGAACGGACGGCCTTGGCAGACCGCAGCAAGGTGACGGCGGCCACTTCGGCTTGATCACGCTCTTGGCATGCTTGCGGGTATGAGCGCCTTGAACGACACCTCGGTCATCTTCGATCTCGACGGCACCCTCGTGGACAGCGAGCCCAACTACTTCGAGGCGGGACGGCAGCTGCTCGCCGAGCAGGGCGTCACGGACTTCACCTGGCAGGACCACGAGACGTACGTGGGCATCTCCACGCAGGAGACCCTGGCCCGCTGGAAGCGGCTCTACGGTCTGAGCACGCCGCTCCCCGACCTGCTCGCGGACAAGAACCGGCGCTATCTGGAGCTGGCCCGCGCCTCCACGCGGGTCTATCCGCAGATGGCGGCCTTCGTGGAGCTGCTGCACGAGGCGGGGGTGCCGATGGCCGTGGCGTCGGGTTCCTCGCGCGCCGCGATCGGGGCGATCCTGGAGAGCACGGGCCTCGACGCGTGGCTGAAGACGTATGTGTCGGCCGACGAGGTCGCGCGCGGCAAGCCCGCGCCGGATGTCTTCCTGGCCGCCGCGGAGCTGCTCGGGGCCGAGCCCGCGCGCTGTGTGGTCCTGGAGGACGCCGTGCCGGGGGCCCTGGCCGCCAAGGCCGCGGGCATGCGGTGCGTCGCGATCCCCTACGTCCCCGCGCAGGCCGGTGATCCGGCGTTCGCCGCGGCGGAGTTCCTGGTGCGGGGCGGGCAGGCGGAGTTCTCGGCACGGGCCGTGGTCGACTGGCTGGCGGGGCGCTAGCCACCGCCGGGCGCGGGGAACAGCCGCGACGGACCGACGGCCGGAACGACGGCCCGTCGCGGCGCCCCCGGCGCAGCCCTACCGGTGCCGGAACTCCGGCGGACGCTTCTCCACGAAGGCGTCCATTCCCTCCTTCTGGTCGTCGGTCGCGAACACGGCGTGGAACAGCCTGCGTTCGAAGCGGACGCCTTCCGTGAGGGTGGTCTCGAAGGCGCGGTTCACCGCCTCCTTGGCCATCATCGCGACCGGCAGCGACATGCCCGCCACGGTCCCGGCGACCGCCAGGGCCTCGGTGAGCAGGTCGTCGGCAGGCACGACGCGGGAGACGAGCCCGGCCCGCTCGGCCTCGGCGGCGTCCATGGTGCGGCCGGTCAGGCACAGTTCCATGGCCTTGGCCTTGCCGACGGCGCGGGTGAGGCGCTGGGAGCCGCCGATGCCGGGGATCACACCGAGCTTGATCTCGGGCTGCCCGAACACGGCGGTGTCGGCGGCGAGCAGGATGTCGCAGAGCATGGCGAGTTCGCAGCCGCCGCCGAGGGCGTAGCCGGAGACGGCCGCGACCGTCGGCGTGCGCAGCTGGGCGAGCCGGTCCCACGCGGTGAACCAGTCGCTGAGGTACATGTCCAGGTAGCCGTGCGGCCGCATCTCCTTGATGTCGGCGCCCGCGGCGAACGCCTTCGCGGACCCGGTCAGGACGATGCAGCCGACGTCCGGTGACCGGTCGAGTTCCTCGGCCGCCTCGACGACCTCCCGCATGACCTGGAGGTTGAGGGCGTTGAGCGCCTCGGGCCGGTTGAGGGTGAGCAGGGCCGTGCGCGGGCCCGCCGCCCGGTCGACGAGGATGGTGTCGTAGGCCTTGGTGGCGGTGGGCTCACTCATGCGGCTGTCCTTCCGGGTCCCTGAGGGTCTCGACGATCCCGGAGAAGTCCTTCTCCGCTCCGGGTCCTTGGGCGAAGCTCTGGTACATCTCGGCTGCGCGCAGGCCGAGTTCGGCCGGCACCTCGCCCGCGCGGATCGCGGCGGCGGCGAGGCCCAGGTCCTTGGCCATCAGGGGTGCGGCGAAGCCGGGGCGGTAGTCGCGGTTGGCGGGCGAGCCGGGGACCGGGCCCGGCACGGGGCAGTTGGTGGTGAGCGCCCAGCACTGGCCGGACGCCGTGGCCGCCACGTCGTACAGGGCCTGGTGGGACAGGCCGAGGCTCTCGCCGAGGACGAAGGCCTCGCTCACGGCGATCATCGAGATGCCGAGGATCATGTTGTTGCAGATCTTCGCGGCCTGCCCGGCGCCCGCCGCCCCGCAGTGCACGGTCTTCCTGCCCATCGCGGACAGCAGGGGCTCGGCGCGGGCGACGTCCGCCGCGAAGCCGCCGGCCATGAAGGTGAGCGTGCCCGCCTCCGCGCCCACGACGCCGCCGGAGACCGGCGCGTCGACGGCGGCGTGCCCGGCGGCGGCGGCCGCCGCGTGTGCGGCGCGGGCATCGGCGACGTCGATCGTGGAGCAGTCCACGAACAGCGTGCCGGGCCGGGCCGCGCCGAGCAGCCCCTCGTCTTCGTAGAGGGCGAGGACGTGACGGCCCGCGGGGAGCATGGTGAGGACGGCGTCGGCCTCCGCCACGGCGGCCACCGCCGACGGCGCGGCCTCAACGCCCGCGGCGACGGCGGCGGCGAGCGCCTCCGGTACCAGGTCGTAGCCCACGACTCGGTGTCCTGCCCTGACGAGGTTGGCGGCCATCGGGCCGCCCATGTGACCGAGGCCCAGGAAGGCGACGACGCCGCCCGCCCGGTCCTGTGCGGCGGGGTTCACCACGGCTCCTCCTGTGCCGGGCCGTCGGCGCCGAGCGCGAGGTCGCGCGCGCCGAGCGGCGTGAAGTAGCGGTCCACGTGGGCGCCGGTGACCCCGGCGAGCGTGGCCGGTGACCAGCGCGGGGCGCGGTCCTTGTCGATGACCTGGGCGCGGATGCCCTCCACGAGGTCGGCGGAGCCGAGGGCCGCGCACGACACGCGGTACTCCTGCTCCAGGACCCGCTCCAGGGGGCCGAGCCGCCGGGCCTCGCGCAGCGCCCTGAGGGTGACCTTGAGGGCGGTGGGCGACTTGCCGAGCAGGGTCTCGGCGGCCTCCTTGGCGGCCGGGGAGCCGTGCGCCTGGAGGCGGTCGACGATGTCCTCGACGGTGGCGGCCGGGTAGCAGGCGTCGATCCACTCCCGCTGCCCGGCGAGCGTCCCGGCCGGTGCCTCGGTCACGTACCGGGCGAGGACGTCGCGTACCGGCTCGGTCGCGAGGTCCGCGACGAGGCGCGGCAGGTCGGCGGACGGGACGAAGTGGTCGGCGAGGCCGCACAGGAGCGCGTCCCGCGCGCCCACCGGCTCGCCCGTGAGGGCCAGGTGGGTGCCGAGTTCGCCGGGCGCGAGGCCGAGCAGATAGGTGCCGCCGACGTCGGGCACGAAGCCGATGCCGGTCTCCGGCATGGCGATGCGGGAGCGCTCGGTGACGACCCGGACGCTGCCGTGCGCGGAGACGCCGACACCGCCGCCCATCACGATGCCGTCCATGACGGCGACGTACGGCTTGGGGTAGCGGGCGATGCGGGCGTTCAGGCGGTACTCGTCGCGCCAGAAGTCCGCCGACGCGCCGCCGCCCGCGCGCGCGTCCTCATGGATCCGCCGGATGTCGCCGCCCGCGCACAGGCCGCGGTCGCCGGCGCCGGTGAGGACGACGGTCTCCACGGCCGGGTCCGCCGCCCAGACGGTCAGGGCCTCGTCGATGGCGCGGACCATGGTGTGGGTGAGGGCGTTCAGGGCGCGCGGCCGGTTGAGGGTGAGGTGTCCCGCGCGCCCCTCGGTGCGGATCAGGACGGGTTCCTCGGTCATCGCAGCGCCCCCGTGAGGCCGCGGGCCACGATCAGACGCATGATCTCGTTGGTTCCTTCCAGGATGCGGTGCACCCGCAGGTCGCGGACCAGCTTCTCGATGCCGTACTCCGTCAGATAGCCGTAGCCGCCGTGGAGTTGGAGGGCGCGGTCGGCGACGGAGTGGCCGGTGTCGGTGGCGAACCGCTTGGCCATGGCGCACAGCTGCGGCGCCTGCGGGTCGCCCTGGTCGAGGGCCTGCGCGGCCTGCCGGACCAGGGCGCGGGCCGCGGCCAGCTCGGTCGCCATGTCGGCGAGCTGGAAGCGCAGCGCCTGCGCGTCGAGCAGCGGGGCCCCGAACGCCTCCCGGTCCGCGAGGTGGACGAGGCTGCGGTCGAGCGCGCTGCGGGCGCCGCCGAGGGAGCAGGCGGCGATGCCGAGACGGCCGCCGTTGAGGGCGTTCATGGCGATGCGGAAGCCGTCGCCCTCGGCGCCGAGCAGCCGGTCGGCGGGGACGCGCACGCCGTCGAGGACGACCTGCCGGGTGGGCTGCGCGTTCCAGCCCATCTTCTTCTCGTTCGCGCCGAAGGACAGTCCGGGGTCGTCGCGTTCGACGACGAACGCGGACACGCCGCCGGGTCCGCCGCCGCCGGTGCGGGCCATCACCACGTACAGGTGGGAGGCGCCCGCGCCGGAGATGAACTGCTTGACGCCGGTGAGGACGTACGCGTCGCCGTCGCGCTCGGCGCGGGTGCTCAGGGCGGCGGCGTCCGAGCCGGCCCCGGGCTCGGTGAGGCAGTAGCTGCCGAGCCGGTCCATGGAGGTCAGCGACTCCAGCCAGCGACCGCGCTGGGCGCGGTCGCCGTAGTGGTCGATCATCCAGGCGACCATGTTGTGGATGGACAGATAGCCGGCGACGGAGGGGCAGCCGGAGGCGAGCGCCTCGAAGACGAGGACGCCGTCGGACCGGCTCAGGCCGGAGCCGCCCGCGGCCTCGTCGACGTAGACGCCGCCGAGCCCGAGGCCCGCGGCCTTGCGCAGCACGTCGACCGGGAAGTGCTTGTCCTGGTCCCAGGCGACGGCGTGCGGGGCGAGGTGTTCCGCGGCGAAGTCCAGGGTGGTCTCGACGAGGGCGAGCTGGTCGTCGGTGAGCAGCGTGGTGGTGGTCATCGGGCTCACGCCGTCGTCGGGATCGTGAAGCTCGCGCCTTCCTTCGCCCCGGAGGGCCAGCGCGAGGTGACGGTCTTGGTGCGGGTGTAGAAGCGGATGGCGTCGGGCCCGTGCTGGTTGAGGTCGCCGAATCCGGAGCGCTTCCAGCCGCCGAAGGTGTGGTACGCGACGGGGACCGGGATGGGTACGTTGACGCCGACCATGCCGGTGTCGACGCGCCGGGTGAAGTCGCGGGCGGTGCCGCCGTCGCGGGTGAAGAGCGCGACGCCGTTGCCGTAGGGGTGCTCGGTGGGCAGCCGCAGAGCCTCTTCGTAGTCGGCGGCCCGGACGACGGACAGGACGGGTCCGAAGATCTCCTCCTGGTAGATCCGCATGTCCGGGGTGACGCGGTCGAAGAGCGAGGCGCCCGCGAAGAAGCCGCGCTCGTGCCCCGCCAGGGTGAAGTCGCGGCCGTCGACGACGAGTTCGGCGCCCTCCTCGACGCCGAGGTCGACGTAGGAGCGGACGCGGTCGACGGCGTCGGGGCCGACCAGCGGCCCGAAGTCGGCCTCGGGGTCGTCGGAGCGGCCGATGCGCAGCGCGCCGACGCGCTCCTTGAGGCGGGCCACCAGGGCGTCGGCGGTGGCCTCGCCGACCGGGACGGCCACGGAGATCGCCATGCAGCGCTCCCCCGCGGAGCCGTAGCCCGCGCCGAGCAGCGCGTCGACGGCCTGGTCGAGGTCCGCGTCCGGCATCACGATCATGTGGTTCTTGGCGCCGCCGAAGCACTGGGCGCGCTTGCCGTGGGCGGCGGCGGTGGCGTACACGTGCGCGGCGACGGGTGTGGAGCCGACGAAGCCGAGCGCCTTGACGCGCGGGTCCGAAAGGAGCGTGTCGACGGACTCCTTGCCGCCGTTGACGACGTTCAGGACGCCCGGCGGCAGGCCCGCTTCGAGGAACAGCTCGGCCAGGCGCAGCGGGACGGAAGGGGCGCGCTCGGAGGGCTTGAGGACGAAGGCGTTGCCGCAGGCGAGCGCGGGCGCGGCCTTCCACAGCGGGATCATCGCGGGGAAGTTGAAGGGCGTGATCCCGGCGACGACGCCGAGGGGGCGGCGCAGCGAGTGCACGTCGATGCCGGTGCCCGCGTTGTCGGTGAACTCGCCCTTGAGCAGGTGCGGGATGCCCGCGGCGAACTCCACGACCTCCAGGCCGCGCTGGAGGTCGCCGTGCGCGTCGGCGACGGTCTTGCCGTGCTCGGACGACAACAGGCGCGCGAGGGTGTCGCGTTCGCCTTCGACGAGCTGGAGGAAGCGCAGCAGCACGCGGGCGCGGCGCTGCGGGTTCCACTCGCCCCAGGCGTGTTGTGCCTCGGTGGCGTTCGCGATCGCCGCCTCGGTGTCCGCGCGGTGCGCGAGCGGTACGCGCGCCTGTACGTCACCGGTGTTGGGGTCGTACACGTCGGCGTGCGTTCCCGATGTTCCCGGGGTGTGCTCGCCGCCGATGAAGTGGGTCAGTTCACGGACCATGGGGGCCTGCTTCTCTCGTCAGGTGTGGTCCGGGGATGGCGGGGCCGGTCCGCGTGCCGCCGGGGCACGCCGAACGGCCGTCAGGCAGCGGGGGTCACCGCTCGCAGGTCCGGGTCTCCAGGGTCGCGGGTGCGCACCGGGGCCATGCGTGTCTGCTCCATCCTCGTGGACAACACGGAACACCCCGCGGCCGGTATCCTGACTCCCGGATCAGCGCGCGCTCCCCGCCTTCCCGACGGAGTTCTCCGTCAGTGGCGTTCAGGTCTTCGTGAGAGCGCACTCCCCGGTCACAGTGGCGGGACCGTGCCGGATTCACACCGGCTTCCCTGCACCGCGGGCCTTGGTCACGACGATATACTTGGACGTCCTAGTAAGTCCATGGAGGCCTACCCCTACCGCACCCCTGCCGCCCCCGAAGGAGCGCGGGGAGCCGCGCGTCCGGCCACGGCGGACCGCGGGAAAGGCGGCCGTCCCGGCTGGACGCGCGGTGCTCAGGCGCCGAGTTCCTCGCGTACGACGCCGGGGAGCCCGGCCACGGCCGCCGCGAGCGCGTCCCGGTCCGCGCCGCCGCCCTGCGCGACCTCGTCGGAGCCGCCGCCGCGCCCGCCGAGCAGCCGCTTGACCAAGTCGGACGCGGACAACCCGGCGGCGCGTGCCGCCTTGTTCACCGCTACGGCGAGGACCGGCTTGTCGCCGGAGAGGGTCACGGCGGCCACGCCCGGCCGCTCCGCGCGCAGCCGCCCGCGCACTTCGAGGGCCAGGGCCCGCGCGGCGCCCGCGTCGCCGTCCGTCGTGGCGGTGGCCACGGACGCGCCGGCCACCTCGACGGCCTGCCCGGCGAGTTCGGCGGCGCGGGCGGCGCGGGCCGTCTGCCGCAGGCGCTCGTTCTCCCGGTCCGCGGCCTTGAGCCGGTCGAGGAGCGCGGCGATCCGGTCGGGGAGTTCGGCGCGCGGCGCCTGCACCTGCTCGGCGATCCGGGCCACCAGGTCGCGCTCGCGCGCGAGGTAGCCGAAGCCCTCGACGCCGACCGCGGCCTCCAGGCGGCGCATGCCCGCGCCCACCGACGACTCACCGGTCAGCGCGACCACGCCGACCTGTGAGGCGTGCTCGACGTGGGTGCCGCCGCACAGCTCGCGCGACCAGGCGCCGCCGATCTCGACCACCCGGACCCGCTCGCCGTACGTCTCGTCGAACAAGGCGAGCGCGCCCAGCTCCTTGGCCTCGGGCAGCGTCATCCAGCGCACCCCGACGGGCAGGTCACGGCGGAGCGCGCGGTTGGCGGCCTCCTCGACCTCGCTGCGCACGGTGGCGGAGAGGCCGCCGCGCCAGGGGAAGTCCAGGCGCAGATAGCCCGGGCGGTTGTAGGAGCCGGACTGGAGGGCGGTCGGGCCGAGGATCTCGCGCAGGGCGGCGTGCAGGACGTGGGTGCCCGAGTGGGCCTGGCGCGCGCCGAGCCGCCACTCCGGGTCGACGGCGGCGTGCACGGCGTCGCCGACGGCCAACTCCCCCGCGGTGACGCGGATCTGATGGGCCACCAGGCCGGGCAGCGGCCGCTGCACGTCGAGCACATCGGCTTCGAGGGAGGCCCCCGAGAGCCGTCCGGCGTCGCTGTCCTGGCCGCCGGACTCGGCGTAGAACGGGGTACGGTCGAGGACGGCGGTGACGATCTCACCGGCGCGGACGACGGGTACGGGACCGGCCGGGCCCACGAGCGCGAGGACGCGGGAGTCCGTGGCCAGGCTGTCCCAGGCGCGCCAGTCGGTCGGCCCGTGCGCGTCGAGGACGGCACGCAGGGCCGAGGTGTCGGGGGCGGAGCCGGACTTGCGGGCGCGGGCGTCGGCGCGGGCCCGCTCGCGCTGCTCGCGCATGAGCGCGGTGAAGCCCTCCCGGTCGACCTCGACGCCCTGCTCGGCGGCCATCTCCAGGGTGAGGTCGATGGGGAAGCCGTAGGTGTCGTGCAGCAGGAAGGCCTGGGCGCCGGGCAACTGGCGGCCGCCGCCGGCCTTGACCTGGGTGACGGCGGTGTCCAGGACGGTGGTGCCCTGCTTGAGGGTGGCGCGGAAGGCGTCCTCCTCGCCCTGGGCCTGGTCGGCGACGCGCTCGTAGGCCTCGGCGACCTCGGGGTAGCTCGGCGCCATCCGGTCGCGGGCGACGGCGAGGAGGTCCGCGAGGGCGGGGTCGCCGTAGCCGAGCTGACGCATGGAGCGCACGGCGCGGCGCAGGATGCGGCGCAGTACGTAGCCGCGGCCCTCGTTGCCGGGCGCGGTGCCGTCGGTGAGCAGCATCAGGGCGGTGCGGACGTGGTCGGCGACGACGCGCAGGCGTACGTCGGCGGCGGCGTCGGCGCCGTAGCGGACCCCGGCGAGTTCGGCGGCGCGGTCGAGGACAGGCCGGGTCTCGTCGGTCTCGTAGAGGTTGTCCACGCCCTGGAGGAGGGTGGCCATGCGCTCCAGGCCCATGCCGGTGTCGATGTTGCGGCGGGGCAGTTCGCCGAGGACGGGGTAGCCGGTCTTGCCGGTGCCCTCGCCGCGCTCGTACTGCATGAAGACGAGGTTCCAGAACTCCATGTACCGGTCCTCGTCGACGGCGGGGCCGCCCGCGCGGCCGAGCGCGGGGCCCCGGTCGTAGTACAGCTCCGAGCAGGGGCCGCAGGGGCCCGGCACGCCCATGGACCAGAAGTTGTCCTCGTCGCCGCGGGCCACGATCCGCTCGTCGGGCAGGTCGGCGACGCGTCGCCACAGGCCGCGCGACTCGTCGTCGGAGTGGTGCACGGTCACCCAGATCTTCGCCGGGTCGAGGCCGTAGCCGCCGTCCGCGACGGAGCGGGTGCTCAGGTCCCAGGCGAAGGTGATGGCTTCTTCCTTGAAGTAGTCGCCGAAGGAGAAGTTGCCGTTCATCTGGAAGAACGAGCCGTGCCGCGTCGTCTTGCCGACCTCCTCGATGTCGAGGGTGCGTACGCACTTCTGCACGCTGGTGGCGCGCTGCCAGGGCGGCGCGACCTCGCCGGTCAGGTACGGCTTGAACGGCACCATGCCCGCGTTGACGAACAGGAGCGTCGGGTCGGGCGTGGGCAGCGGGGCGCTGGGGACCACGGTGTGGCCGCGCTCGGCGAAGAAGTCGAGGAAGCGGGTGCGGATGTCGGCGGTGCGCAAGGCGTGCTCCGGGCGGGGCTGAGGAGTTACAGGGGCGGGAGGGCGGCGGTGCGCGCCGGGTGGCCGGGGCCGAGGAAGACGGCGGTGCCGTGCCCGTCGGGGGCGGGGTGGGTGACCTGCCGCCAGCCGAGCCGCTCGTAGAAGCGGACGGTGGCGTCGGCCTTGACGGACGTGAGCAGCCAGCAGCGGCCTTCGGGCGCGTCACGCGTGACCGTCTGGAGGAGCCTGCGGCCAAGTCCGCGTCCGTGCGCGCCGGGCGTGACGGCGAGTTCGTCGACCTCCAGGCCGCCGCACAGCCACGCGGCGGTGCGCTCGGCGCCGAGCGCCGCGGTGACGCGCGGGTAGGAGCGGGTGGCGGGCAGCGGGGTGCTCGACGTCCAGGCCGTGGCGAAGCCGAGGACCCGGTCGCCGTCGAGGGCGACGGCGCCCGCGAAGCCGGGGCGGTCCGCGTCGTCCGCGAGGCGCGTGAGATAGCCGTCGGCCTCGGCGGGGTCCGCGTGCCAGGGCGGCTCGGCGAACGCGGCGGCGTAGACCGCGCGGACGCCGTCGCGGTGGGCGAGCAGGCCGGGGCCCGCGACGCGGTGCACCACGGCGGCCATCAGGCGGCCCGCGCGAAGGCCGTGGCGGGGTGCAGCGCGGCGTACTCCAGCGGAGCCGACGGGTCGATGGACACGTCGAGGGGCGCGGGCTCGGCACCCGCGCGCACCAGGAGGTCGCCGACGGCTGCGATCATCGCGCCGTTGTCGGTGCACAGGCCGAGCGGCGGGACGCGCAGGGTGACGCCGGCCGCCCGGCAGCGCTCCTCGGCGAGGGCCCGCACGCGGGAGTTCGCGGCGACGCCGCCGACGACCACGAGGGTGTCCACGCCGTGCGCGGCGCAGGCCGCGACCGCCTTGCGGGTCAGGACGTCGGCGACGGCTTCCTGGAGCGCGGCGGCCCCGTCGGCGACCGGCAGGTCGCCGCCCCGGTGGCTCTCGGCCCAGCGGGCCGCGGCGGTCTTCAGGCCGGAGAACGAGAAGGCGTACGGGTCGTCGCGCGGCCCGGTCAGCGGGCGCGGGAAGGCCACCGCGTCCGGCGAGCCCTCGCGGGCCGCGCGGTCGACGGCCGGGCCGCCCGGGTAGGGCAGGCCGAAGACGCGGGCCACCTTGTCGAAGCACTCCCCCGCGGCGTCGTCCAGGGTGTCGCCCAGGTGCGTGATCGGGTCGCGGGCGAGGTCGCGCACGAGCAGCAGCGAGGTGTGGCCGCCGGAGACGATGAGGACCACGCACGGGTCGGGCAGCGGGCCGTGCTCCAGGGTGTCGGCGGCGACGTGCCCGGCCAGGTGGTGCACGCCGTACAGCGGCACGTCGAGCGCGTACGCGAGCCCCTTCGCTCCGGCGAGGCCGACCTGGAGGGCGCCGGAGAGGCCGGGCCCGGTGGTCACGGCGACGGCGCCGATGTCGCCGAACCGCAGCCCCGCCTGGTCGAGGGCGCGGCGGACCACCGGGTTCAGCGCGTGCACGTGGGCGCGGGCGGCGATCTCGGGCACGACGCCGCCGAAGCGGGCGTGCTCGTCCATGCTGGACGCGACGGCGTGCCCGAGCAGGCGTCCGTCCCGGACGAGACCCGCACCGGTCTCGTCGCAAGAAGACTCGATCCCCAGAACGATCCGAGGGGGTGCCATGCGTGTACTCCCGCTTCTTCGGCGTGCCGACCGGCTCCTTCGGCCTGCCGACCGGCTCCACCGGCTCCTTCGGCCTGCCGACCGGCTCCACCGGCTCCTTCGGCGTGCCGACCGGCCCGGCTACTGCCTCTCCATAGTAATTGCAATCTATGTGCAATAAGCAGGGCCCTCCGTCTTCCCCCCTCCCCCGGACAGGGGTTCATCACCTACGCTTGCGGCGCGACTGGTTCGCCCTGCCCGCCAGGCAGCGGCGTCGTAAGAGGGAACCCGGTGGGAATCCGGGACTGCCCCGCAGCGGTGAGTGGGAACGACCGCCGTCATACGCACTGGGTCCGGCACGGACCCGGGAAGCGACGGCCAGTAGGTGACCTCCTCGGAGGTCTCGCCCGCGAGTCCGAAGACCTGCCCGTCGCCCGTGCGCGCCTCGGCGTGCGCGGCTCACCGGTGACCTCGTGGGCGGGTCGGCGTACACATCGGGCACAGGCGCGCGGCCGTCGAAGGCCGTGGCCGGTCGTCCCGGTCTGTCTTCCTTCGCGTTCCCGATCGTCCCGGGACTCACACGACATTGCTCGCGAAGGAGAGTTCTGTGACAGACACGTCCGCAGCCGCGGCGGCACGGGCCACCGTGTACGGCTACCCCCGCCAGGGCGCAGACCGGGAGCTGAAGAAGGCCGTCGAGGGCTACTGGAAGGGCCGCGTCGACGCCCGGGCCCTGCGGGAGACCGCCGCCCTGCTGCGCCGCACCACCTGGGAGCAGCTCGCGGACGCCGGTGTCCACGAGGTGCCGACCGGCGACTTCTCGTACTACGACCACGTCCTGGACACCAGCGTGATGGTCGGCGCGATCCCCGCCCGGCACCGCGCCGCGGTCGCGGCCGACCCGCTGGACGGCTACTTCGCGATGGCCCGGGGCACCGCGGACGTGGCGCCCCTCGAAATGACCAAGTGGTTCGACACCAACTACCACTACCTGGTGCCGGAGCTGGGCCCGGACACGGTCTTCGCGGCGGACGCGACGAAGCAGGTCGCCGAGGTGAAGGAGGCACTCGCGCTCGGGCTCGCCGCGCGCCCCGTGCTCGTCGGCCCGGTCACCTATCTGCTGCTCGCCAAGCCCGCGCCGGACGTCGACCCCGGCTTCGAGCCGCTGACGCTCCTGGACCGGCTGCTTCCCGTGTACGCGGAGGTCCTCGCCGACCTGCGGGCGGCGGGCGCCGCCTGGGTGCAGCTGGACGAGCCCGCGCTCGTGCAGGACCGCACGCCCGCCGATCTGAACGCGGCGGCCCGCGCCTACCGCGACCTGGGCGCGCTCGCCGACCGGCCGAAGCTGCTCGTCGCCTCCTACTTCGACCGGCTCGGCGAAGCCCTCCCGGTGCTCGCCAAGGCGCCCGTCGAGGGTCTCGCCGTCGACTTCACGGGCCCCGCAGCCGCCAACCTCGACGACCTCGCGCGGGTGGGCGGCCTGCCCGGCAAGCGCCTGGTCGCGGGGGTCGTCGACGGGCGCAACATCTGGATCAACAACCTGGAGAAATCCCTCAGCACCCTCGGCACGCTGCTCGGGCTCGCCGACCGCGTGGACGTCGCCGCCTCCTGCTCCCTGCTGCACGTGCCGCTGGACGCCGCCGTCGAGCGCGACATCGACCCGCAGGTCACGCGCTGGCTCGCCTTCGCCCGGCAGAAGACGGCCGAGCTGGTCACCCTGGCCCGGGGCCTGTCCCGGGGCACGGACACCATCGCCGCCGAACTCGCCGCGAACCGCGCCGACCTGGCCTCGCGCGCGGGCTCCGCGCTCACCCACGACCCGGCGGTGCGCGCCCGCGCCGCCGCCGCGAGCGCCGCCGACGCCCGGCGCGCGCAGCCGTACGCCGAGCGGGCCGCGGCGCAGCGCGCGAGCCTGGGCCTGCCGCTGCTCCCGACGACGACCATCGGCTCGTTCCCGCAGACCACCGAGTTGCGCGCGGCCCGGGCCGACCTGCGCGCGGGCCGGATCGACGAGGCCCGGTACGAGCAGCGCATCGAGTCCGAGATCCAAGCGGTGCTCTCCTTCCAGGAGAAGGCGGGCATCGACGTCCTGGTGCACGGCGAGCCCGAGCGCAACGACATGGTCCAGTACTTCGCCGAGCAGCTCACGGGCTACCTCGCGCCCCGGCACGGCTGGGTCCAGTCGTACGGCACGCGCTATGTGCGGCCGCCGGTGCTCGCCGGTGACATCTCGCGCCCGGAGCCGATGACGGTGCGCTGGACCGCGTACGCCAACGCGCTCACCGACCGGCCGGTCAAGGGCATGCTGACCGGCCCGGTGACGATGCTCGCCTGGTCGTTCGTCCGCGACGACCAGCCGCTCGGCGACACCGCGCGCCAGGTGGCGCTCGCCCTGCGCGACGAGGTGAACGACCTGGAGGCGGCGGGCACGTCGGTGATCCAGGTCGACGAGCCCGCGCTGCGCGAGACGCTGCCGCTGCGCGCGGCAGGCCACGCCGCGTACCTGGAGTGGGCGACGGAGTCCTTCCGGCTCACCACCAGCGGCGTACGTCCCGAGACGCAGATCCACACCCACATGTGCTACGCGGAGTTCGGCGACGTCCTGAAGGCCATCGACGACCTCGACGCGGACGTCATCAGTCTGGAGGCGGCCCGCTCGCACATGCGGGTCGCGGACGAGCTGGCCGCCGCGGGCTATCCGCGCGAGGTGGGTCCCGGCGTGTACGACATCCACTCGCCGCGGGTGCCGAGCGCCGACGAGGCGGCGGCCCTGCTGCGCAAGGGCCTTGAGGCCATCCCCGCCGAGCGCCTCTGGGTCAACCCGGACTGCGGCCTGAAGACGCGCGGCTGGCCGGAGACCCGGGCGTCCCTGGAGAACCTGGTCGCCGCCGCGCGCCAGGTCCGGGCGGAGCTGGCGGCGCGGGAGTCCTGACGCGCGGGGCCCGGTGGCCGGGGGCGTCCCCGGCCACCGGGCCCCGCTCAGCGGGCGCCCGCCTCCAGGACCGCCTCGACCAGGCCCCGCGCGACCTCCGGTGACAGGCCGTCCGGCCGGAACAGGATGCGGAAGAGCAGCGGCGCGACCACGTGGTCCATGACGGCGTCGCGCTCCGGCAGCGACCGCTCGCCCCGCTCGGCGGCGCGCGCGAGGAGCAGGTCGATCTGCTCGGCGGAGTAGTCGGAGCAGCGGCTCGCGTTGCCGCTCTCGGGGTCGCCGAGGAGCGCGTCGCGCACATAGGCGCGGCCCGGCGCGGACGACATCTCCTCCAGGAAGTGCTCGGCCCAGGCGATCAGGTCGGCGCGGAAGTTGCCGTGGTCCGCCGGCTCCGCCTCGGGCCTGAGCCGCTCGACGGCGACGTCCGACAGGAGTTCCTGGAGGTCGCCCCAGCGGCGGTAGACCGTGGACGGCGTGACCCCGGCCCGCGCCGCGACCAGCGGGACGGTCAGGGCCGCGCGCCCCTGCTCCGCCTCCAGCTCGCGCACGGCGGCGTGCACGGACGCCTGCACCCGGGCGCTGCGCCCCCCGGGTCGGGCCATGGGCCTGGGACTCATGCCGTTCACCTTAACGCGAATTCCTAGCTTCTACGGGGACGGGGCCGGGGGCACGGCCCCGCCCCCGGCGCGAGCACCCCCGGCGCGAGGGCCCCCGTGTCCGGGCGCGTCCGTTCGTACGCGCGCCCGGTCCGCAGCAGGGTCCGCTCCTCGCGCGGTCGCCCGATGAGCTGCATGCCGAGGGGCAGGCCCGCACTGTCCCGGCCGGCGGGCACGGTCAGCGCGGGCAGTCCGGTGATGTTCGCGGGCGCGGACAGGCGTACGTAGGCGTCCGGCACGGTCTCCGTCGTGCCGTCCGGCCACTCCACGGTGTCCTGCCCGGTGCGGGCGGCGGTCAGCGGCACGGCGGGTGCGGCGACGACGTCGACCTCGTCCAGGAGC
The DNA here is from genome assembly GCF_056431945.1 of Streptomyces sp. NPDC045778. NCBI lineage: Bacteria > Bacillati > Actinomycetota > Actinomycetes > Kitasatosporales > Streptomycetaceae > Streptomyces > Streptomyces sp. NPDC045778. Next base: position 28,836 of record NZ_JBWKJZ010000021.1, on the reverse strand, counting down.
CGCGCCCACTTTTGGCGCATCAGGGTGCGGGCGCGCTGGGCCCGCAGGTAGTCGCCCGCGTGGAACAGCTCGCCCGCCTCAAGGAGCACCCGGACGTCGTCCCCGTACAGCTCGGGCGTCGCGCGCAGGGTCCGCTCGTGGTTCGCGCTGGCCTCGGGGACCATCAGGCCCCACTGGACCGCCTGGATGTAGCGGGTCATCGGGATCCGTACGTCGACGAGTTCGGCGCCCAGGTCGCGCAGCCGCTCGACGGCGGTCCGTACGGCGGCTTCGACGTCGGGGGTGACGCGGTCGAAGTAGTAGTTCGCGGGGACGCCGACCCGAAGGCCCGTCAGGTCCTCTTCGGTGAGCGGGAGGTGGGTGTCGCCGGTCAGGGCCGGGAGCACGAGGGCGGCGTCCTGGACCGTGCGCGTGATCGGGCCGACGTGGTCGAGGGACCAGGAAAGGGCGGTCACGCCGCGCGTGGGGACCAGGCCGTAGGTGGGCTTCAGACCGACCATGCCGTTGAGCGCGGCGGGGACCCTGATGGAGCCGCCGGTGTCGGTGCCGATCGAGAAGAGCGCTGCTCCGGCCGCGACGGCGACGGCCGAACCGCCGCTCGACCCGCCCGCGACCCGGTCGGGGTCCCAGGCGTTGCGGGTCTGCGGCGTCGTCAGGCCGTAGGCGAACTCGTGCGTGTGGACCTTGCCGAGGAGCACGGCGCCCGCCGCGGCGAGCCGGGCGGTGACGGCGCTGTCGGCCGCCGCCACGTGGCCGTCGCGCACGCGTGAACTGGCGCTCGTGGGCTGCCCCTTGACGTCGATGAGGTCCTTGAGGGCGAGCGGTATGCCGTGCAGGGGGCCGCGGGCGCGCCCTGCGGCGAGGTCGCGCTCCGCCTCCTCGGCGGCGCGGCGGGCGGCCTCGGGCCGTACCTCCACATAGGCGTTGAGGCCCGGCTCCACCTCGGCGGCGCGGTCCAGGACCGACGCGGTCAGCTCCACCGGGGACAGCTCGCGCGCGGCGATCGCGGCGGCAGCGGCGGCGAGGGTCAGCTCATACGGCCGCATCGCGCACCTCCGCCCCGGCGGGCGTGGGCGCCACGCCGGTGAGGTCGAGTTCGCGCAGGGTCGCGACGACGGCGTGGATGTGCGCGGCGGTGGCGGCCACGGCGTCGAGTCGCTCGTCGGCCAGCGGGAGCCCGGCCCGCTGGGCCCAGCGGGCCGCTTCGCGGCGGTCGAGGTCGGCAGGGGTCATGGGGGCGTGTCCTTCCAGACGGGACAACAAAAGCTAAGAGTTTGCTTTAGGTCACCTTAGGGGCTAGCCTCCACTAAAAGCAAAGGCATTGCTTTTAGCTGGCTGGGCGGTCGCGTGCGGCCTGCGGCGGCCCCAGAGCACCCTTTCGAGCCCCAGAGCACCCCCTCAAGCCCCAGAGCACCCCTTCGAGCCACGGAGCACCCCATGAACCACCAGCCCATCCCCAGCCCCACCTGGACCGTAGGGAACCTCGCCGTGCACCGCGTCGACGAGATCGACTTCCCGCCCGAGACGGGCGCCTGGCTGCTCCCCGACGCCACTCCTGACACCGTCGCCCAAGCCCCCTGGCTCACCCCGGACTTCGCCGACGACGAGGGCGTGCTGCGCGCGTCCAGCCACAGCTTCGCGTTCACCGTCGACGGGCGGCGGATCCTCGTGGACACGGGCATCGGCAACGGCAAGGAGCGCGCGCTGCCCGCCTGGAACGACCTGGACACCGACTACCTCGACCGGCTCACCACGGCCGGGTTCCCGCCCGACTCCGTCGACCTGGTGATCCTCACCCATCTGCACGCCGACCACGTCGGCTGGAACACCCGCCTGGACGGCGGTAGTTGGGTGCCGACCTTCCGCAACGCCCGCTATCTCACCACGCGTACGGAGTGGGACCACTGGGCGGCGGCGGACATGGAGGAGTCCCGGCGCCAGATGTTCCGGGACTCCGTGGACCCGGTCCACGCGGCGGGCCTGCTCGACTTCGCGGACATCACGCAGGGCCCCGTCACGCTCGCGCCGGGCCTGCGCCTCCTGCCGGCCCCCGGGCACACCCCCGGCCAGGTCGCCGTCGAGCTGAGCGACGGCGACGCCACCGCCCTGATCACCGGGGACGCCGTCCACCACCCCGTCCAGCTGGCCCACCCGGAGATCAACAGCTGCGTGGACATCGACCCCGCGCTCGCCCGCAGGACCCGCCGCGCCCTGCTCGGCTCGGCCGCGGACACCGGTGCGCTCCTGCTCGGCACCCACTTCGCCCCGCCGACAGGGGGCCGTGTCACGCCTGAGGGCGACGGCTGGAGGCTCGGCGTCTGACGCCCCGACAGTTTCATATTGGACCAGACCTATTGACGACAGGTCTATACCTACTTACCGTCTGCCGCATCACATCCCATCCGCAGCAAGGCCTCCCCGAGGGAGCACGCCATGATCGGTCGGACGGTACGTCTGTTGGGAGCGGCCCTGGCGCTGGCCTTCGCGGCGCAGTTGCCCGCCGCGGCGGCGCCGGACGCGCCGGCGGCACCGCGGGACGAGACCTGCGCGGTCAAGTCCAAGCCCGCGGGCAAGGTCCTCCAGGGCTACTGGGAGAACTGGGACGGCGCCTCGAACGGGGTCCACCCGCCGTTCGGCTGGACCCCGATCACCGACTCCCGCATGGGCGCCCACGGCTACAACGTGATCAACGCCGCCTTCCCCGTGATCCGCTCCGACGGCACGGTGCTGTGGGAGGACGGCATGGACGCCACCGTGAAGGTGGCGACCCCGGCGGAGATGTGCCAGGCCAAGGCAAGCGGCGCCACGATCCTCATGTCGATCGGCGGCGCGGCGGCCGGGATCGACCTGAGTTCGAGCGCGGTGGCCGACCGTTTCGTGCAGACGATCGTGCCGATCCTGAAGAAGTACAACTTCGACGGGATCGACATCGACATCGAGACCGGCCTCGTCGGCAGCGGCAACATCAACCAGCTGTCGCCGTCCCAGTCGAACCTCATCCGCATCATCGACGGCGTGCTCGCCCAGATGCCGCCCAACTTCGGCCTGACGATGGCACCGGAGACCGCGTACGTCACGGGCGGCAGCGTGGTGTACGGCTCGATCTGGGGCGCGTACCTGCCGATCATCAAGAAGTACGCGGACAACGGCCGCCTGTGGTGGCTCAACATGCAGTACTACAACGGCAGCATGTACGGCTGCTCCGGCGACTCCTACTCCGCGGGCACCGTCCAGGGCTTCGTCGCCCAGACCGACTGCCTCAACAAGGGCCTGAACATCCAGGGCACCACCGTCAAGGTCCCCTACGACAAGCAGGTGCCGGGTCTCCCCGCCCAGCCCGGCGCGGGCGGCGGCCATATGTCACCGAGCCTGGTCGCCCAGGCCTGGAACCACTACAACGGCGCCCTCAAGGGCCTGATGACCTGGTCGATCAACTGGGACGGCTCACGGAACTGGACCTTCGGCGACAACGTCAAGCGCCTCCAGGGGCGTTGAGCCCCACCCCTCCTACGGCCCCCCATCGACGTCCCCCGGCCGGCGGCACCATCCGCCGGCCGGGGGACGTCGTCGTGCCCGGGCCCGACCGGATCGCCCCACGCCGGGCCCACCCTCTTGCCCGGGCCCCGCCCCTCTGCTTGACTCCGCCCGCCGACAGGCCACCCCCACTCGCGGAGGACCCCATGGACCTCACCCGCAGACGCCTGCTCTCCGCGCTCGCCGCCGCCGGGCTGCTGAGCGCCCTCCCCTCGCGACAGGCGAGCGCCGCCGACCGGGACCGCCTCGTCGCCAACGTGGTGGCCGTGTTCGCCGGGACCGCGGAGTCCAACGGCAGGCCCGAGACACGGCCCAAGCTCGACGCCGTCGAGCGCACCGCGCGCGCGAACCTGAAGGCGCTCGACGCCGCCGGGCCGGACGAACTGTTCGACGGCCTCGTGCTCGGCCGCGACGAGGCCAACCTCAACACCGCCTTCCGCAAGCTCTACGAGATCGCCCTCGCCACCCGGACCCCCGGGCTCCCGGCCCCCGGCCTGTACGGGAACACCGCCGTCCAGCGCCGCGCCGTCGACGGCCTCGTGTGGCTGCACGAGCGGTACTACGGCGACCAGGCCAAGGGCTACTACGGCAACTGGTTCCACTGGGAGATCGGCATCTCCCAGCACGTCAGCAAGACGCTGGTCCTCCTTGCCGACGCGGTCCGCGCGTACCGCCCCGAGCTGATCCGCACGTACGTCGCCTCCATGGACGCCTACCTGCGCAACGGCGTCGGCGGGGACGTGAACCTGGACTCCCGGTTCCACACCGGGGCCAACCTCGCCGACATCACCACCAACCGCGTCCTCCAGGGCGTCCTGCTCGCCGACGACGCGCGGGTGCGCAAGGCGCTCACCGACCAGCTGACGGTGTTCGCCACCATCGACCCGTACGACCTCAAACACGGGGTGACGGACGGCTACTACGCCGACGGCTCGTTCCTCCAGCACTCCTCCGTCGCCTACACCGGCTCGTACGGCAAGGGGCTCCTCACGCGGGTGGTGCAGACCCTGAAGTTCCTCGACGGGACGGGGTTCGCGCACGGCGAGGAGCTGGTACCGGTCGTGCTGCGGTGGGTGCGCGACGGATTCGCCCCGGTGATCTTCGAGGGCTGGATGATGGAGATCGTCAAGGGCCGGGCGGTGTCCCGCACCGACAGCGGGTACACCGACGTGGGCGTGGTCGTCGAGGCCGTCGTGGACCTGGCCTCGCTCGCGCGCGGCGAGGACGCGCGCGCCCTGCGGAGCTATGTGAAGCACGTGCGGCACACGTCCCGCGTCGCCCCCGATCCGAGCCGGTTCGTCTCCCCCGTCAGCGTCGTGCGGTACGCCGACATCGTCGACGACGCCTCCGTCCCGGCCGCGGACCTCAACCCCGCCGCACGGTGCGTGGCCTTCAACGCCATGGACAAGACCGTGCACCGCCGCCCCGGCTACGCGTTCGCGCTCGCCCGCAGCTCGGACCGGATCAGCAAGTACGAGTACATGAACGGGGAGAACCTGCTGCCCTGGTTCCAGGGCGACGGCGCGCACTATCTGTATCTGTCGGGGCAGGACCAGACGAGCGCGTTCGGGGTCGACTACTTCACCACCGTCCCGCCCTACGGACTCGCCGGGGTCACGGCCCCGGTCCAGACGCGCCGCTCCGTGCCCGAGCTGTACGGCAAGCCTTACTACGACAACCCCACCCACCCCCTGCGCTTCACGTCGTCCTCCGAGTCGCAGAACACCTACGTCTACTTCCCGCGCGGCACCCACCCCTTGTCGGGCGGTGCCGTCCTCGGCGCGTACGGTGCCGCCGGGATGGTGCAGTCGAGCGACGTCGCCCACCGCGACCGCGCGCTGCTGCCGGACGACTTCGTGACGTACCGCAACGCCGGTGCCACCAAGTCGTGGTTCCTGTTCGACGAGGAGGTCGTCGTGCTCGCGGCCGGGGTGGCGGACACGGCCGGGCGGGCGGTGACCACGACCCTCGACACGCGGATCTCCGCGCCAAAGGACCGCGTGACGCTCACCGGGGCGCTGCGCGACGGGCGGCCCTGGAGCGGCACCGGGGCCGGCCGCCTCGCCTGGCTGCGCTGGGCCGACGCCTCGCGCGGCGGCGCGGTCGGCTACGCCTTCCTCGACACGCCCCCGGTGCGCGTGACCCTGGACGACGTGACGCGCAGCCGCCGCGTCGTCAGGACGGCGAACCCGGACACGCCCGTGACCCGCCGCGTGTTCGCCGTGCGGGTCGAGCAGGAGGCCGGGGCGGCGCCCGTGCGGCTCGCGTACGCGTTGCTGCCGCACGCGACCGAGGCGCGGCTGCGGTCGTACGAGGGGGTCGAGGTGCGCGCCAACTCGCGGCGCCTGCAAGCGGTCACGCACGCCGGGCTCGGCCTGACGGCTCTCAACTCGTTCACGGGTGGCCGCCACGACGTGGGGCGCCTGCGCGTGGACGGGCCCGCCTCGGTCCTCGTGCGGCGCGGGCCCGGCGCCGGGTCCACCGCCGTCGCCGTGTCCGACCCGACCATGGGCAGGGACACCGTCGGCGTCCTGCTGCGCGGCCGCCCGCTGCGCGCCGTCGAGGCCGACGACGGGGTGCGCGTGCGTGCCGTGCCGGGCGGCACCAGGATCGACGTCACCACCCGGCACGCGTACGGCCGCAGCTTCACGGTCGCACTGCGCCCTTGAGAAATCCCCGGCCCGGCCGCACTGTCGTGTGCACACCCGCAAATTCGGTGTGTCCCGACGCACTGTGCGCCCCGTGACCGTGGAGGACGGATGACGACGGAGAAGTCCACGAACCGGCGCGGCGTGGCCGTGGTCGCCGCGTTGGCGCTGGGCGCGTTCGCCTTCAACACCACCGAGAACTTACCCATCGGCGTCCTCAAGCTGATGGCGGACGACCTGGACCGGTCGCTGTCCTCCGTCGGCCTGCTGGTGTCCGGGTACGGCCTGACCGTGGCCCTCGTCTCGGTGCCGATCGCCCACGTGACCCGCTCCGTGCCGCGCCGCCTGGTCCTGTGCGCCCTGCTCGCCGCGCTGCTCCTGGCGAGCGTCGTGGCCGCCCTTGTCCCCTCGTACGGGGTCCTGATGGTCAGCCGCCTGGTGACGGCGGTGGCGCAGGCGCTGTTCTGGGCGGTGATGGGGCCGGTGGCAGTGGGGCTCTTCCCGCCTCATGTGCGGGGCCGCGTCATCGGGGTGCTCTCGGTGGGCGGTTCGGCCGCGCTGGTGCTCGGTGTGCCCGGCGGGACCTGGCTCGGGCAGCACGCCGGCTGGCAGGCGCCGTTCCTGGTGGTGGGCGCGCTCGCCGTCCCCGCGTTCCTTGTCATCGCCGTCCTCCTACCGGCCACGCAGCCCGAGGAGAGCCACGCCGCCCGGGGCGTGGCGCCCGACAAGCGGCGCTTCGCGGTCGTCCTGGGCGTCACGGCCCTCACGGTCACCGGGGTGTTCGCCGGGTACACGTACATCTCCGAGTTCCTCGTGGACGAGAGCGGGTTCTCGGAGTCCGCCGTCAGCACGCTGCTGCTCGTCCTCGGCATCACCGGGATCGTCGGCGTCGCGGTGTACGGGCGGCTCCTGGACCGCTTCCCGCGGGCGACGCTCACGCTGCCGGTGGCCACCCAGGCGGTGGCGCTGCTCGGCCTGTACGCGGCGGGCGACTCGCGGGTGGTCGCCACCGCGATGATGGTGTTCCTCGGCGCGTCGCTCGGCCCGATCTTCATGGCGACGCAGAGCCAGGTCATGTACGTCGCGCCGGGGCGCACCGAGACGGCCGTCGCGGCGAACAGCGCCGCGTTCAACGCCGGGGTGGCCGCGGGCGCCCTCGCGGGCAGCCTGTTGCTGCCCCTCGTCGGCGTCCGGGGCACGTTCCTCGTCGGCGGCCTGATGACGGTCGCCGCGCTGGCGCTGCTCCTGACGGCGCAGCGTCGGCGCCCAGGAGGCGGAGGGCGGCGCTCCGCAACGCCGGAGGCGGCACCGGCCCCCGAGGACACGGGCGCGCGACCTTGAAGCCGGCGCCGTTCTCAAGCGCCCGCCGGCACCCGCCGGTCCCCTCCCTCCCGGTGGATCGGCGTCCGCGTGCCGGTGAGCGACACGCCCGTGCCGCCCCGCCGGGTGGCCACGATCTCGGCGGCGATGGACAGGGCGGTCTCCTCGGGCGTGCGCGCGCCGAGGTCGAGGCCGATCGGCGAGTGGAGCAGCGCCAGTTCGGCCTCCGTGACGCCCGCCGCGCGCAGCCGGCGCGTGCGGTCCTCGTGGGTGCGCCGCGACCCCATCGCGCCCACGAACGCGACGGGAAGGCGCAGGGCCACCTCCAGGACGGGCACGTCGAACTTGGCCTCGTGCGTGAGCACGCACACCACCGTGCGGGCGTCCGTCTCCGTGCTCCGCAGATAGCGGTGCGGCCAGTCCACGACCACCTCGTCGGCCTCGGGGAAGCGCGCCGGGGTGGCGAAGACGGGCCGGGCGTCGCACACCGTCACGCGGTAGCCGAGCAGCTTGCCGGTGCGGACGAGGGCCGCGGCGAAGTCCACCGCGCCGAACACGATCATGCGGGGCGGCGGCACGCTCACCTCGACGAGCAGCGTCACCCCGCCCGGGCAGCGCGAGCCGTCGTCGGACACCTCGACGGTGCCGGTGCGCCCGGCGTCGAGCAGGGCGCGCGCCTCCGCCACCGCCGTGCGGTCGAGGGCCGCCGCGCCGCCGAGGCCGCCCGCGGAGGTGCCGTCGGCGCGGACGAGCAGGGCACCGCCGAGCAGCTCCGCAGGGCCCCGGGCCACCCGGACCAGTGCCGTCGGCTCGCCGTCGCGGACCCGGGTGAGCGCCTCCGCGACCACCGCGCGCTCCGGCCACTCCACGGCGTACGGCGTGACCAGGATCTGGAGGGTGCCGCCGCAGGTGAGGCCGACGGCGAAAGCGTCCTCGTCGCTGTAGCCGAACTCCTCCACCACCGGCGCGCCGTCTTGGAGCGCGCGCAGGCACAGGTCGTACACCGCGCCCTCGACGCAGCCGCCGGAGACCGAGCCGACGGCGGTGCCCTCGCTGTCGACGGCGAGGGCGGCGCCCGGTCCGCGCGGGGCGCTGCCGCCGACGGCCACCACGGTGGCGACGGCGAAGGCGCGGCCCTCGTCGGTCAGGCGCCGCACCTCGCCGGCGATGTCAAGCATGGCCGTGCCCGTCGGCCACGGGCGCCGGGGCGGCGGGTCCCGGCTTCCCGGGAGCGGCGCCCGCGGCCCCGGCTCCCGCGAGCAGGACGCGGTCCGGGCGGATCGGCAGGTCCCGGTGGCGCACCCCGGTCGCGTGCCAGACGGCGTTGGTGACGGCCGCCGCCACGCCCACGATCCCGATCTCGCCGATGCCCTTGATGTCGACGGGGTCGTCCTCGTCCACGTCCTCGACCCAGTCCGCCTCGATGGGCGGTACGTCGGCGTGCGCGGCGTAGTGGTAGCCCGCCAGGTCGGCGCCCACGTGGGTGCCGGACGCCAGGTCCCGGGCGGCCTCCTCGTGGAGCGCCATCGACAGGCCCCAGGTCATGCCGCCGACCAGCTGGCTGCGCGCGGTCAGCGGGTTGACGATCCGGCCCGCGGCGAAGATGCCGAGCATCCTGCGGACGCGGACCTCGCCGGTGGTGACGTCCACGCCGACCTCGGCGAACTGGGCGCCGTAGGAGTGGCGTTCCTTCTTGGCGAGGGCCGCGAGCGCCTCGCTGGTGTCGGACCGGGCCGTGATGCCCTCCGGTGGTACGACGCCGCCGAGGGCGAGGCGTTCCCGCAGCTCGCGGGCCGCGAGGGAGACGGCCCAGCTCCAGGAGCGCGTGCCCATGGAGCCGCCCGCGACCCACGCCAGGCCGAAGTCGCTGTCCGCGATGCGCACCCGTACCCGGTCCAGGGGCACCTCCAGGGCGTCCGCGGCGATCTGGGTCAGCGCGGTCCGGGCGCCGGTGCCCACGTCCGCCGCGGTGATCCGCACCGTGAAGCTGCCGTCGGCCTCCGCCGTCACGGCCGCCGTGGACGGGGACGCCCCGGCGAAGAACGTGGCCGCGGCCGTGCCGGTGCCGATCAGCCAGCGGCCGTCGCGGCGGATTCCCGGGCGCGGGTCGCGCTCCGCCCAGCCGAAGCGCCGGGCGCCCTCGCGGAAGCAGGCGACGAGGTTGCGGCTGCCGAAGGGCAAGCCGGAGACGGGGCCGACGACGGGTTCGTTGCGCTCGCGCAGCGCGATGGGGTCGACGCCGCACCTCTCGGCCAGCTCGTCGAGGGCGCACTCCAGGGCGAACGAGCCGGGTGCCTCGCCGGGCGCGCGCATGAACGTGGGCGTGGGCACGTCCAGGGGCACCACGCGGTTGACGGAGTGGTGGGCGTCGGCCGCGTACATCGTGCGTCCGAACGAGGCGCTGGACTCGACGAACTCGAACAGCTTCGACGTGGCACTGTGCCCCTCGTGCCCGAGGGCCCGCAGCCGTCCGTCGGGGTCGGCGCCGAGCCGTACGCGCTGGGTCGTAGCGCTGCGGTAGCCGACCACCGAGAACATCTGCCGCCGGGTCAGGACGACGCGGACGGGCCGGTCGAGGGTGGTCGCCGCCATCGCTGCGGCCACCTGGTGCGGCCGCAGGCCCTTGCAGCCGAAGGCGCCCCCGACGTGCTCGGACCGGACCCGCACGGAGTCGGGGTCGAGCGCGAACAGGCGGGACAGCTCCTCGGCGATCCAGTGGCTGCCCTGGTTGGAGTCGACGACCTCCAGCCGGCCGCCCTCCCAGCGGGCGGTCGCCGCGTGCGGCTCCATCGGGTTGTGGTGCTCTTCCGGGGTGGTGTACCGCTCGTCCACCACCACGGCGGACGCGGCGAGTTCGGCGTCCACGTCGCCCTTGACGGCCTCGTTGGGCCCGCCGAGGACGCTCTGCGGCGCGTAGGCGCCCGCGTGCTCCGCGTGGAAGCCGATGTCGTGCGGCTCCTTGGCGTAGCGCACCTGAAGCGTCTCCGCGGCCTCGCGCGCCTGCTCGGAGGTCTCGGCGACGACCAGGGCGACCGGCCAGCCCGCGTACGGCACGCGGTCGTGCTGGAAGAGCCCGACGACGGGGTCGGGCGGGCCGAGCGTGCCCATGTAGCCCGCGTCGACGCGCGGGGCGTTGCCGTGGTGCAGGACCGCGAGCACGCCAGGCAGCCGCAGGGCCCGCTCGGCGTCCACGCCGACGACACGTCCCCGGGCGATGGTCGCCAGCACGAGCCAGCCGTGGGCGAGTTCGTCGAACGGCAGCTCACCGGCGTAGCGCGCGGCGCCGGTGACCTTGTCGCGGCCCTCGACGCGGGTGTGCCCGGTACCGACGGCTCCCGGCGCGGCCGTCGAGCGGGTCGCGGTGGTCATCGACCTGCCTCCTCGGCGAGTTCGGTCAGGACGGCGACGGTGAGGTTGCGCATCAAGGTCACCTTGTATCCGTTGTGGGGCAGGGGCGCGGCGGCCGCGAGTTCGGCGTCCGCGGCGGCGGCGAAGGCCTCGGCGCTCGCCGGGCCGCCGGTGAGGGCCCGCTCGGCGGCGTGGGCCCGCCAGGGCCTGGAGGCGACCGCGCCGAAGGCGAGCCGCGCCTCGTGGACGCGGCCGTCCCGCACGTCGAGCGCGGCGGCCAGCGAGCCGATCGCGAAGGCGTACGAGGCGCGTTCGCGCACCTTGCGGTAGCGGGAGCGCGCGGCGACGGGGGCGGGCGGCAGCGTGACGCCGGTGATCAGGGCACCGGCCGGCAGGGCGGTCTCCTCGTGGGGCGTGTCCGCCACCGGCAGGTAGAAGTCCGTGAGCGGCAGCTCGCCGGGGCCTTCCAGGGTTTCGTACGAGACGACGGCGCCGAAGGCCGCGAGGGCGACGCCCATGTCGGAGGGGTGCACCGCGACGCAGTGCTCGGTGGCGCCGAGGATGGCGTGATTGCGGTGCTCGCCCCGGACGGCGGGGCAGCCGCTGCCGGGCGTCCGCTTGTTGCACGGTTGCGCCAGGTCGGTGAAGTAGGCGCAGCGGGTGCGCTGGAGGAGGTTGCCGCCGACGGTGGCCATGTTCCGCAGCTGGCCGGAGGCGCCGGCGAGGACGGCCTGGCTCAATGCCGGGTACTGGCGCCGCACTTGGGGGTGGGCGGCGAGGTCGCTGTTGCTGACGGTGGCGCCGATGCGCAGGCCGCCGTCGGCGGTCGCCTCGATGGCGCCCAGGGGCAGTTCGGTGACGTCGACGAGGCGCTCGGGGCGCTCCACGCCCGCCTTCATGAGGTCGACGAGGTTGGTGCCGCCCGCGAGGAAGCGCGTGCCGGTGTCCGCGCCATGCAGGGCGACGGCGCCCGGGACGTCCGGGGCGCGCAGATAGCCGAACTCCCTCATGCCACGGCCTCCTTGTCAGCCTCGGCCGTCTCGGCCGTTCCGGTGGGGGCGGCGGTGGCCTCGGCGGCGCGCTCGACGGCCCGCACGATGGACACATAGGCGCCGCACCGGCAGAGGTTGCCACTCATGCGCTCCCGGATCTCCTCCGGGGTCAGCGGCGGCACGGGGCCGTCGGGGCGCACGTCGGCGGTCGCGGCGCTCGGCCAGCCCGCCGCGTGCTCGTCGAGCACCGCGAGGGCCGAACAGATCTGCCCGGGCGTGCAGTACCCGCACTGGAAGCCGTCGAGGTCGAGGAAGGCCTGCTGCACCGGGTGCAGTTGGCCGTCCCGCGCCACGCCTTCGATGGTGGTGATCTCGCGGCCTTCCGCGGCGACCGCGAGCCGCAGACAGGAGACGGTGCGGCGGCCCTCGACAAGCACGGTGCAGGCACCGCACTGGCCCTGGTCGCAGCCCTTCTTGGTGCCGGTCAGGTCAAGGCGCTCGCGCAGGACGTCGAGCAGGGTGGCGCGGTGGTCGACGGGCAGCGTGTGCTTTTCGCCATTGACGGTGAGCGTGATGACGCTGGACGTCGCGGAGGGTGCTGAGGAGGCCGAGGACGGGGGAGCCATGGTCAAGCCTTCTTTCGCGTACGCGGTGGTGGCGCGCGCTCGCGGCCGGGACCTGCCCTGGCCTGCGGGACGTGCTGAAGCGGACGGGGGCTGCGTGACGTGAGCTGCTGAGGGGGCCTGTGTGACGTGGGCTGGAGCCTGCGGGAGGGGTGGCGCGTGGGCGCCGGGCCGGTCCTCGGCCCGGTGGAACGGGAGGGCGGGCGCGGGCAGCGGGCGGTGCGAGGGCATACATTCAGCCACTCTGCCGCTATGGTGAGCACAAGCGGACAACTGTCCGCTGCCTCCGAACCTAACGGACAGCTGTCCGCTTAGCAAGGCCGGACGGCCGCGAACCCGGAAGGACGAGGGGTGCACGAGAGGAAGAACGCGCCACTGCGCTCGGACGCGCAGCGCAATCGCGCACGCATCCTGGAGGTGGCCCTCACCGAGCTGACCCGGGCGGCGGACACCCCGCTCAGCGCGATCGCGAAGAAGGCGGGTGTCGGCCAGGGCACCTTCTACCGCAACTTCCCGAGCCGCGAGGCACTCGTCCTGGAGGTGTACCGCTACGAGGTGGAGCAAGTCGCCGCCACCGCCGCCCAGTTGCTCGAGACCCGGCCTCCCGACCAGGCCCTGCGGGAGTGGATGACCCGCCTCGCCCGGTACTCCATGACGAAGGCGGGCCTGGCCCAGGCGCTGGGCAAGGCCACCGCCTACGGCAGCTTCGCCGCGCTCGGCCACGGCCCGCTCACCTCCGCCATCGCCCTGCTCCTCGACGCCAACGACGCGGCGGGCACGATCCGTCCGGGCCTGACCCCCGACGACTTCCTGCTCGCCATCGCGGGGGTGTGGCACCTCGATCCGGACAGCGACTGGCAGGCGCGTGCGGACCAGCTCCTCGACATCGTCATGGACGGCCTGCGCGCGGGGGCCCCGGGCCGCTGAGCGGCCGGGCGAGCCCCCGCCGGCCGGCTACCCCAGGAAGCTCAGCCGCACCTGCCGGTCGGGGTTGTCCCTGTTGGTGTCGACCAGGCACACGGACTGCCAGGTGCCCAGCTCCAGGCTGCCGCCGATCACGGGGAGCGTGGCGTGCGGGGCCACCAGGGCGGGCAGGACGTGGTCGCGGCCGTGGCCCGGACTGCCGTGGCGGTGCTGCCAGCGGTCGTCGGCCGGCAGCAGGGTGTGCAGCGCGGCGAGCAGGTCCCGGTCGCTGCCCGCCCCGGTCTCCAGAACGGCGATTCCAGCCGTGGCGTGCGGGACGAAGACATTCAGGAGGCCGTCGCGGCCGCGGGCCGCCTCGCGCAGGAAGCCCGCGCACTCGTGGGTGAGGTCGACGACCGTCTCCTCCGAGCCGGTCGCGACGTGCAGGATGCGGGTGGTGAAGGCATCGGACATGTCTCCCATCCTGCACCAGCACCCGGCCGGGGCCCGTCGGACACCACACGGACCTCCGTCAGGTGATACGGCACGTCCGGTCCGCGAGACGCCGTTGACCGTGTCCGGCCGAGATCGCTACGTTCAGCCGCATGGCTCGTTCAGCTCTGCTCACTTCGCGCGGTCACATCGACCTGCTGCGGGTGGCCTCCGCCGCGTGTCGCCGCGGCTGCTGACGCCTTCTCACCTCGCCTCACCGCCCGCTCCGTCCGCCGTCGCCGCGTCTGTCCGACCGCATGACCGGGTGTCGCGTCCCCGCCGCGCCCTGACGCGCCCCGCCCCGGGCCGTTCGGCGCCCTGGACGCGCTGACCCGGGTCACGGCCCAGCGCCTCGTCATGGGCCAGGGCGTCATCGCGCACGAGCAGCCGATCGGCCTGGACCGGCCGCGCGACATCGCCGACCCCCGGTTCACCGCTGCGCGCTGGAACGCCTCGGCGAAGAAGGCCGCCGCCGTCGCCGACTCCCTCGGCCACCGCACCCCGTACGGACAAGGAGTCCTGACCATGACCGTCCACCTCCACTGGTTCCTGCCGACCGGCGGCGACGGCCGCACCCTCGTCGACCGGCACGCCTACACCGACGGCGGCATCACCCGCTCCCGCGTCACCCCGGTGAGCGGCGTGCGGGCCCCCGACATCGAGTACCTGGCCCAGATCGCCAAGGCCGCCGAGCAGCTCGGCTTCGAGGCCGTGCTCACCCCGACCGGCACTTGGTGCGAGGACGCCTGGCTGACGACGATCGCGCTCGCCAAGGACACCGAGCGCCTGAAGTTCCTGGTGGCGTTCCGGCCTGGGGTCCTCTCCCCCGTGCTCGCCGCGCAGATGGCGGCGACGTACCAGCGCATCACCCGCGGGCGGCTGCTCCTGAACGTGGTGACCGGCGGCGACGCGACCGAACAGCGGCGCTTCGGCGACCACTTGGACCACGACCGCCGCTACGCCCGCACCGACGAGTTCCTCACGGTGGTGCGCGGGGTGTGGAGCGGCAAGCCGTACGACTTCGACGGTACGCACTACCAGGTCGAGGGCGGGCTCACCGCGCTGCCGCCCGACCCGCTGCCGGAGATCTTCTTCGGCGGCTCGTCGGCCGCGGCGGGCCCGGTCGCGGCGCGCCACAGCGATGTCTATCTGACCTGGGGCGAGCCGCCCGAGCAGGTGAAGAAGAAGATCGACTGGATCCGTGACCTCGCGGAGGCTCAGGGGCGCACGGTCCGCTTCGGCATCCGCCTTCACAGCATCTCCCGCGACTCGCCCAAGGAGGCGTGGGCCACCGCGCACCGCCTCCTGGACGACCTCGACGCGGACACCGTCGCCGCCGCCCAGGAAGCGCTCGGCCGCAGCGAGTCCGTGGGCCAGCAGCGCATGCTCGCGCTGCACGGCGGCTCCCGCGACGACCTGGTGGTCGCGCCCAACCTGTGGGCGGGCGTCGGCCTGGTGCGCGGCGGCGCGGGCACCGCGCTCGTGGGCAGTCACGCGGAGGTCGCCGACCGCGTCGAGGAGTACCACGCGCTCGGCGTCGAACACTTCGTGTTGTCCGGCTATCCGCATCTGGAGGAGGCGTACTGGTTCGGTGAGGGCGTCATCCCCGAGCTGGCGGCCCGCGGCCTGCTCCCGCGCGTCCCGCCTCGCCCCTGACCGGCGTCCCGGCGGCGCGGGAAGATCCGGGCCCCGACCAGAGTTAGTAGAAGCGTGAACGACATCGGGGTGCAAGACACGAGGGTGACGTACGGCGTGGTCGACGTGGTGGTCGTGGGCGCGGGCCAGGCGGGCCTGTCCAGCGCCTACCACCTGCGGCACCGGGGGTTCGAGCCCGAGCGGGACTTCGTGGTGCTCGACCACGCGCCCCGGCCGGGCGGCGCCTGGCAGTTCCGGTGGCCCTCGCTGACGTACGGCAAGGTGCACGGGATGCACGCGCTGCCGGGCATGGAGCTGACCGGCGCGGACCCCTCACGCCCGTCGTCGGAGGTCATCGGCGCGTACTTCACCGCGTACGAGAACCGCTTCGACCTGCGGGTGCGGCGCCCCGTGGACGTGCGCCGCGTCAGCGAGGGCGAGGGCGGCCGGCTCCTGGTCGAGACCTCGGCCGGGACCTGGTCGACGCGCGCGCTCATCAACGCCACGGGCACCTGGGACAAGCCGTTCTGGCCGCGCTACCCCGGGCAGGAGACCTTCCTCGGGCAGCAGCTGCACACGGCCGTCTACCCCGGGCCCGAGGCGTTCCGCGGGAAGCGCGTCGTCGTCGTGGGCGGGGGCGCGTCCGGCACCCAGCACCTGATGGAGATCGCCCCGTACGCCGCCCGCACCTGGTGGGTGACGCGGCGGCCGCCCGTGTTCGCCGAAGGCCCCTTCGACGAGGGGCGCGGGCGTGCCGCTGTCGCCATGGTCGAGGAGCGGGTCCGGCAGGGCCTGCCGCCGCTGAGCGTGGTGTCGGTGACCGGGCTCGCCGTCACCGACGCGGTCCGCGAGGCGCGCGCGAACGGCGTGCTCGACCGCCTTCCGATGTTCGACCGGATCACGCCCACGGGCGTGGAGTGGGCCGACGGGCGCACCGTGGAGGCCGACGTCATCCTGTGGGCCACGGGCTTTCGCGCGGCCGTCGACCACCTGGCGCCGCTCAGGCTGCGGGAGCCCGGCGGCGGCATCCGCATGGACGGCACGCGGGCGGTGGCCGACCCGCGCGTCCACCTCGTCGGGTACGGCCCGTCGGCCAGCACCATCGGGGCGAACCGGGCGGGGCGCGCGGCGGTGCGCGACATCGTGCGCCTGCTGGAGCAGGAGCCGGTACCGGCCTGACGCCCGGGCCGCGCTCAGGCGTGGGAGGGGGCCGGCGGCCGGTGCCCGTGCGTGTCGCCCGGCGGGACGGCGAGGGCGTCGCTCAGGCGCAGGGCCACGTCGAACGATTCGGCCACGCCCGCAAGGCGCAGCACCTTGCGATGGAAGCGGTCTTCCAGGACGACGGTGAGCCGCAGCCCCCTGCGCCGCGTCGCGGCCCGCGCCTGGCAGAGCAGCGAGAGGCCGCCGCAGTCCAGGAACGTCACGGCGCTCAGGTCCAGGATCACGTCCTGGCGGCAGGTGAGGGTCAGCTCGGCGAGGGGGCCGGTGAGCCGCTCGGTCGCGTGGATGTCCAGCTCTCCCCAGAGCGCGATGACCAGCCGCTCCCGCCGCACATGGGAGCGGAGGCCGAAGGGAAGGCTGTCGTCGTGCATCGTTCCCCCTCGTGGCGCCCTTGGGCGCGGATCCGGGGCGTGGTGCCCCTCGACCTCCGGGCCGTCATGCGGAACGAACCGGCCTGGAGCGAGGACCAGCCACATCGAGTGCGGTCTGTGCGGTGAGCTGGCGCCCCCGGGTGCACGGGCGGCGCGGTGGTGCCTATGGCATACCCGACAGGCGCAAGATAATGCAACTCCCCTGCATTAAACCTGGGTTGGCCCGCGCCGTCGAGCCGCGGCGTGGACGGCGAGCGCGCCATAAGCAGGAGTGCTGGCTCGCATCAGATCCAGCTGTTGGACTTCTGGACCGGCGCCGTCGACCGTGGAGATACACGACTTGAGCCGCACACGCGTCAGCGGCACCACACCTCACGGGAGCCAAGCCCATGAACAACCATGTCCTCATCGCGGGCGCGGGCATCGGCGGCCTCACCGCCGCCCTGACCCTGCACGCCGCGGGGATCGACGCCACCGTCGTCGACAGCGTCCGCGAGATACGGCCGCTCGGCGTCGGCCTCAACATCCAGCCGCAGGCCGTGGGCGTCCTCACCGAACTGGGCCTGGGGGACGCCCTCGCGGCCCTCGGGATCCCGACCGCCGAGCACCGGTACGCCGATCGGCGGGGCGCGTCGGTCTTCACGGAACCGCGGGGGCTCGCGGGGGGCTACCGCTGGCCGCAGTACTCCGTGCATCGAGGCGCGTTGCAGATGGCCCTGCTCCACGCCGTGCGCGACCGGCTCGGCACGGACGCCGTACGAACTGGCGTCCGAGTAGAACGCTCTATCCAGAGCGAAGACGAAGTCCGCGTCCGGGTCACCGACCGCGCCACGGGCGGCGCCTCGGTCCTGACCGCCGGGCTGCTGGTCGGCGCGGACGGGCTGCACTCGACGGTGCGGGCCCAACTCCACCCGGAGCAGGGCCCGATGCTGTGGTCGGGGGTGTCGCTGTGGCGGGGCGTCCTGGAGACCGAGCGCTTCGGCACGGGCCGCTCGGCGGTCATCGCCTCGGACGACCCGCGCCCCGACGGGAGTCAGGGCCCGCAGTTCCTCGCGTATCCGATCTCCCGCCCCGCCGACGACCGCGGCCGGTCCCTGCTCAACTGGGTGGCCCTGGTGACCGTGGCCGAGCCGGGGCCGCTGGACCCGGCGGCGGTCGACTGGAACGCCCCGGCCCGCCCCGAGGACGTCCTGCCCCACTTCGAGGGCTGGCGGATCGGCGACCGTGAGGTCCGCGATCTGATCACCGGGAGCGAGGTGATCCTGCGCTACCCCATGGTGGACCGCGATCCGCTGCCGCACTGGGGCGAGGGCAGGGTGACGCTGCTCGGGGACGCGGCGCACCCCATGTACCCCGTGGGAGCCAACGGCGCGACGCAGGCCATCATCGACGCCGGTGTCCTCGCCGACCGGCTGGCCGGCGCCGACGACCCGCGCACGGCCCTCGCCGCGTACGAGACGGAGCGCCGCGCGGCGACGACCCGCATCGTGGAGGCCAGTCGGCACATGCAGGAGACCCCGCACACCGGCGAGAGCGCCATCGACGCCATCACCTCGGCCTTCCGCACGGCTACCGGCGGCTGACGTTCCCCTCACGCGCGTCGGGGGTCGCCGGGCAGGTACAGGGTGTACAGGAGCTTGTTCGGCACCACCGGCGGGGTGCCCTGGAGCACGCCCGTGGTGGCGTTGTCGACCAGGCCGCGCTTGACCTGCGCCGGGGTGTCGGCGGGGCGGAAGGCGAGGTGCAGGGCCGCCGCGCCCGCCACGTGGGCGGTCGCCATGGACGTCCCGCTGATGGTGTTGGTGGAGGTGTCGCCGTCCTTCCAGGCCGAGGGGATCTGCACGCCGGGCGCGAACAGGGACACGCACGGGCCGTGGTTGGACGAGGAGGCACGGCGGTCCGCGCGGTCGCTCGCGCCGACGGTGATCACCTCGGGCAGCCGCGCGGGCGAGGTGGAGCAGGCGCCGCTGGAGGTGCCCGCGCTGCCCGCGGCCACCGCGTAGGTGACGCCGGAGCGGACGGAGTTGCGCACGGCGGTGTCGAGGACGTCGCTGGCCTGGCCGCCGAGGCTCATGTTCGCGACGGCGGGCCTGGCCTTGCGGGCCGTCACCCAGTCGACGCCCGCGACGACGCCCGCGGTGGTGGCCGAGCCCTGGCAGTTGAGGACCCGCACGGCCACCAGCCGTGCCTGCTTGGCGACGCCGTAGGTCCGCCCGGCGGCGATGCCGCCGACGTGGGTGCCGTGGCCGTGGCAGTCGTTGCCGTTCTGGCCGTCGCCCACGGTGTCCACGCCGACCGAGGCCCGGCCGCCGAACTCCTGGTGCGTGGTGCGCAGGCCGGTGTCGATGACGTACACGCTGACGTCGGGAGCGGTGGTGCGGTAGGTGTACGTGCCGGACAGGGGAAGGCGGCGCTGGTCGATCCGGTCCAGGCCCCAGGGGGCGTCGGGCTGGGTCTCGTCGAGGACCGTGGCGTCGAGGCGTACGCGCGTGTCCTGGCGGACGTACGCGACCCTCGGGTCGGCGGCCACGCGCTCGGCCGTGGCCCGGCTCATCGTCGCGGAGAAGCCGTGCAGGGCGGCCCGGTAGACGTGCCCGAGCCGCGCGCCGCCGACCCGCCCGACGAGGTCGCGCGCCATGCCGGGCACGGCGCCTCCCCGCGTGTCCTTCAGGATCACGATCCAGCCGTCGGGCACGGCGGTCTCCCCGGGACCGGCGAGCCGCAGCTCACCCGGGACGGTGGCGGACGCGGCGCCGGTCTGGAGGCCGGCGGCGAGCGTCAGGGCGGACAGGGCTGACAGGGCAGCCGCCGCACGGCGGCGCGTGGTTCCCCTCATGGTCGTGCACCTGAACCTTTCAGTGGGGGGGCGGGACAGGGAGGAGCGGGTCGGGTAACTCGGCGGGCCAACGCCAGGAGCACGTACCGGTCGGCCGCGTGCGGGTCACGACCTCGCTGATGCCGGTGGTCGCGTCGATCCACACCACCTGGCTGCCGGGCCCGGCCGCGGCGGACAGCTGCTCGCCGCGGTTGCAGGAGACGCGTCCCTTGCGCGTGGCCGGGTCCTTCGGGTCGCCGCTCGCGGCGAACTGCCAGAGCTTGGCCAGCGTCTCGTTGTGCCACGTCGTGTCGGGCAGCCGGGCGCCGACCGTCACCGCCTCGCCGGAGGCCGTCAGGTCGTACGCGTTCAGCGCGCCGGGGGCGGCCTCGGGGCTGAGGTCGACGGGGTGTGAGCCGTCGATGTCCGCGCGGCGCAGGGAGGTCGTCCCGTCGCCCCGGACGGCGTCCCGCAGCCAGAACACGTGCGTGCCGGTGACGGCCGTCGGGCCGAGGGCCACGCTGCCCGGCACCTGCTCGACCACCTTGTTCTCGCCGGTGGCGACGTCGATGAGCCGCGTGGTGTACGCGTACTCGGCGCGCACCCGGCGGCGCTCCTGGTAGGTGACCTTGCCGTTGCTCACGGAGGGGAAGGAGGCGCGGTGGTAGGTGCCGCCGCCGATGCTGCCGCCGTTCTGCGGGTCCTTGAGGCTGAAGTACTTCACGCCCTGGCGGCCGCCGTGGTTGTAGTAGGAGAAGGTCACGACGTCGCCGTCGACGTCCACGGCGTCGGCGACGCCCCGGCTGTTGCTCCAGAGCTTCTTGACCGGGCCGCCCGCGAGCGGCCGGGCGAGGATCTCCACGCCGGTGGGGCCGTGCGCCTGCCACACCACCGTCTTGCCGTCGGTGGCGGGATTGACGTGGTAGCGGCCGTCGTTGGGGCTCATCAGCTTGGCCGGGCCGCTGCCGTCCGTGCGTCCGGCCCACACCGAGTAGGGCTCCGAGCCCTCCTCGTCGGACCGGGACGCGGCCCACCAGCCGCCGCCCGAACCGAGGCGGGTGTCATAGGTGTTGACCCGGTCGAGCAGCGTGTCGGAGTCCACGCCGAGGGCCAGCTCCCAGCCGGGCACGATGCCGTGGGCGTTGAAGGCGCGTTCCAGGGCCCTGAGCCGGCCCGGGTCGGTGTGCAGGTCCTTGGCGGCGGCGAGCACCGCGGCCCGGCCCTCGGTGAAGCCGTCGAGCGGGGTCAGGTACTGGGTGAGCGCCCGATACACGATCTTGTCGGCGAGGGCGTCCCCGAGGTCCTCGCGGGCGTCCCAGAGCGCGCCGGCGAAGAGGGTGGAGTTCAGGTGCACGCCGCCGTTGTCGGTGCCGAAGCCGACGCCGAGGAAGTGCTTGGCGGTGTTGCGGCCGTCGCCCAGGTCGCGGAAGGCGCACTCGCGCGGGGACTTGGTGCGGCACAGCCGGTCGCCGAGCAGGCCCGAGTCCGGGTCGGCGGTGGGGACGCCGTAGGCCTCGTTCTCGATGGCGTTGCCGAAGTAGTCGGCCATCGCCTCGTTCAGGGCGCCGGACTGGCCGGCGTAGACGAGGGCCGCGGTGTGCTCCACGACGCCGTGGGTCATCTCGTGGCCGACGACGTCGAGGCCCGCGGACAGCGGCCGGTACTCCTCGTCGCCGTTGCCGTACACCATCTTCGTGCCGTCCCAGAAGGCGTTGACGTACGGCTGTCCGCCGTTCGTCACGCCCACCAGGGAGTTGACGGTCATGCCGTGCCCGTCGAGGCTGACGCGGCCGTGCTTGTTCCGGAAGTAGTCGAAGACCTGCGCGCCGCCCCAGTGCGCGTCCACCGCGCCCGCCTCGGTCGCCTCGCCGCCGAAGGCCGGGGTGGGCGAGCCGAACTCCTGGATCCCGGGCGGCCACTGGCCGCTCACCTCGCCGACGGACTTGCCGCGCGCGTCCCAGGTGGACAGGGTGCGGCCCCAGCCCTCGTCGTCCGGGATGCGGGTGGTGTCGCGCAGCACGTACTGCTCGCGCCAGGGGTCGCGCTCCACGTCCAGGGCGACGGACCTGCCGTCCAGCTTGACGCCGGAGCCCTTCTCGCGCGGCTCCGCGGGTGCGCCCCGCCGGGCGGCGGGCGCCGTGCCCGCAGCGCGCGGAGCCGTGCCCGCGAACGTCTTGATACTGCTGTACTGGAGGACGGGGTACCCGGCGCGGGCGTCGACGTAGACCTCGCGCAGCACGGGTTCGCCGGTCGTGGGGTCGGTGCCGCGTACGGTGACGTGATGGGTGAGGACGCCCTGCCCCTTCGGCAGCACGACGAGGCCGCGGGCGGTGCCCGTGAGGGGTATCTCGCCGTCGCCCTCGTCCTCGGCCCCGGGCTCGCGGGTGAAGTTCTTCGTGGTCAGGTCCGTGAGGACGCCGTCGACGGCGCGCTCGACGGCGACGTCCGCGCTGACCTCGGGGGTGGTGCGCGTCCGCAGCGCGGTGAAGTACTTGCCGGAGGTGCCGGTGACGACGCGTTCGCCGCCCTTGTGCTCCATGCGTACGACGTACTGGCCGCCCAGGACGGGCACGCCGCGGTGCCGCTGCTGGAGTCGTACGGTCTCCTGGCCGCCGGCCGCCGTAGTGGTGCGCGCGGACGTCAGGTCGCGGTCGGGGTCGGGGATCCGGTAGCGGCTCTCCTTCTGCTCCAGGTGCGCGCGGGCGGCGGCCGCCGCGCCTGCCGCCTTCGGCGCCTTCTCCCTGATGCCGTCCACCAGGGCCGGGGTCTTCGTCTCCTGGCCCGGAAGCACCTCACCGGGGCTCGGCGGCGGTGTCCTGCCGCCGGGCGCCGCCTCGGCGGGGGCCGTCGAAACGACGAGTGCGGCGGCGCTGATCAGCGCCGCCGCACCGGATAACCCACCCCTCCGTGCTCTGGATCTGCTGGCTCTCGCCACGCGGGCGCCGCGCTGTCGCATCCTGCCCCTCCGCCTCGTCGGCCGGACCGGCGGCGTGGGGGCCGCCGGGAGAGCCATGGAAGCGACGATGCGACGAGCCATCAATGGGGCACGGGGCTCCACGGACGACTTCCGGCCTACCGGAGCCCGCTTGCCCCGCCGGTCATCGCTGCCTGTTGAACTCCGCCACGTTGCGCTGTTGCTCCTCGTAGTTCGCGGTGAACCGCGTGTCCCCCGGCTTCACGGTCACGAAGTACAGCCAGTCCCCCGGCGTCGGGTTCGTCGCGGCGCGCATCGCCGCCTCGCCGGGGTTGCCGATCGGGGTGGGCGGCAGGCCCATGCGGGCGTAGGTGTTGTAGGGGCTCTTGAGCTTGGTGTCGCGCGTGGTGGTCTTGAGTGTGGAGCGGTTGAGGGCGTAGTTGATCGTGGAGTCCATCTGGAGCGGCATGCCCCGGTCGAGGCGGTTGTAGATGACGCGGGCGACCTTGCCCATCTCCTCCTTGGAGCCCGCCTCGGCCTCGATCATGCTCGCGATGGTGACGGTCTGGTAGACGTTCACCGCGTTCCGGTCGGCGCCCGCGGTGACGTGGCCGCCGCTGAACTTCTTGTTCGCCGTGTCCACCATGTACGACAGGACGGACGCCGGGGTCGACTGGGAGCTGATGGGGTACGTGGCCGGGAACAGATAGCCCTCGGGGTTGCCGCCCGCGTCGCCGGGCAGCTTGAGGCGTGCCTGGTCCACGGCCTTCTTCGTGGTGCCCTTGGAGACCTTCAGGGCCGCGTCGACGGCCTCGTACACCTGGCCTGCGCGCCAGCCCTCGGGGATGGTCAGGGTCCTGGGCCGCGCTGCTTCGTCGTCGTCAGGGAGGAGCAGCGGGACCGCCACGGCGGTGGCCGCCGCGACGGCTCCGGTCGTGATCAGGGCGATTCGGCCCCGGCGCGTCAGCCGGACCTCTCCTCGTTTCGTGCCCCGTGGCGGGGTGGTGGTGTGCATGCGGGCACGGTAACCCGCCTTTTGTCATATTTCCGGCATATCTCTACGTCGCCGGCTCCAGCCGGGCGTCCCTGCGGACGAGGGCGGCGTAACGCCCGTCCCGTTCGAGCAGCTCCTCGTGGGTGCCGCGCTCCACGGCCCGGCCGGCGTCGAGCACCACGATCTGGTCGGCGCCGCGCACGGTGGACAGGCGGTGGGCGATGGTGAGGGTCGTCCTGTTGGCCGACAGGGCGTCGATGGCCTGCTGCACGGCGTGTTCCGTACGGGTGTCGAGGGCGCTGGTGGCCTCGTCCAGGATCAGCACGGGCGGGTCGCGCAGGATGGTGCGGGCGATGGCGAGGCGCTGCTTCTCGCCGCCGGAGAAGCGGTGGCCGCGCTCGCCGACGACCGTGTCGTACCCGTCGGGCAGGGCGGCGATGTGGTCGTGGATCTGGGCGGCCCGCGCCGCCTGGTGCAGTTCCTCGTCGGTGGCGTCCGGCTTGGCGAAGCGGAGGTTGTCCGCGACCGAGGCGTGGAAGAGGTACGTCTCCTGGGAGACGACGCCGATGGCGCGGGCGAGGGTGTCGAAGTCCAGGTCGCGCACGTCGACGCCGTCGAGCGTGACACGGCCGCCGGTCACGTCGTACAGGCGCGGCACCAGGTAGCTCAGCGTGGACTTGCCGGAGCCGGTGGGGCCGACGACGGCGAGGCTGCCGCCCGCGGGCACGGTGATGTCGATGCCTTCGAGGACGGGCGCGCCCTGCGGGTCGTAGCGGAACTCCACGCCTTCGAACCTGACCTCGCCCTTGGCCCGGTCCAGGCGCACCGGGTGGTCGCGCTCGGTGATGTCGACGGGCAGGTCCAGGTACTCGAAGATGCGCTGGAAGAGCGCGAGCGAGGTCTGGATCTGCACGCCGGTCGACAGCAGGCTGACCGTCGGCCGGAACAGGCCCTGCTGGAGCGAGACGAAGGCGACGAGCGTGCCGATCGAGACGGTGGGCCCGCCCATCCGGAAGGCGAGTCCCGCGCTCCAGTAGAGGACGGCGGGCATCGCGGCCATGACGATCGTGATCACGGCCATGCGCCAGCGCCCGGCCATGTTGGAGCGGACCTCCAGGCTCACCAGTTCGGCGGACTCGTCGGCGAAGGAGCGGGTGAGCGAGTCGGCGCGGCCCATCGTGCGCCCGAGCAGGATGCCGCTGACCGAGAGGGACTCGGTGACCGTGGCGGCCATGGCGGCCATCTGCTTCTGCCGCTCGGTGGCGATCTTCTTGCGCTCGCGGCCGACGCGGCGGCTGATCCACGCGAACAGCGGGAGCAGCAGGAGGGAGACGAGGGTCAGGCGCCAGTCGAGGGCGAGCATGGCGACGACCGTCGCGATGACGCTGGTGAGGTTGGAGACGAGGGAGGTCGCCGTGGAGGTGACGGTCGCCTGCATGCCGCCGATGTCGTTGGCGATGCGGGACTGGACCTCGCCGGTGCGGGTGCGTGTGAAGAAGGCCAGGGACATGCGCTGGAGGCGGCCGTACACGGCGGTGCGCAGGTCGTGCATGACCTGTTGGCCGACGGTCGTGGAGATCAGCGTCTGGAGGACGCCGAAGACGCTGGTGACGACCGCGCTGAGGATCATGCCGAGCGCGAGCAGGCTCAGCAGGCCGGTGCGGCCCTGCGGGATCGCGGTGTCGAGGATCTCCTTGAGGAGGAAGGGGGCGACCACCGAGACCAGGGACGCGGCGCACACCAGCAGGCCGACGAGGGCGAGGCGGGCGCGGTACGGGCGGAAGAGGCGCAGGATGCGGCGCAGTTGGTGGGGCTCTTCCGGCTCGCCGGACCCAGGGGTCCGGGAGGGCTCTTCGTGAGGCATGGGCTCCTACGGGACGTAGCGGGACGTCGGCGGCGGTGCGCCGACGGGACGGGGCGCGCCCCGCGGGGCAGGACGCCGGTACGCGCCAGCGAGGGCGTGCCGCGGCGGCGGGGGCGCCGGTGGTGCGTCGACGAGTACGCCGGGCGCGGATGGCGCCCGGCGGGACCGCCGGACGCGGGTGACGCGCCGACGAGGGCGACCTTGGGAGCATAGCTCACTGTTACCTATACTCACAATGCACTAGGTCCTGTACTGTTTCGGCATGAGCACACCGGACAGCGACGGACTCCTCGCCGAGCAGCTGCTGCGGCTGACCCGTCGGCTGCACCGCATCCAGAAGCGCCACCTGGAGCCCATCGGCATCACGCCCGCGCAGTCCCGCCTGCTGCGCACCCTCGCGCACTACGAGACGCCGCCGCGCATGGCCGACCTCGCCCAACGCCTCGAAGTGGTGCCGCGCGCCGTCACCAGCCTGGTCGACGCCCTGGAGGCGAGCGGACGCGTGCGCCGCGCCCCGGACCCGACCAACCGCCGGGTCATCCGCATCGAGCTGACCGACGGCGGGCACGAGGCCCTGCGGGAGCTGCACGGCGCGCGCCGTGCCGCCGCCGAGGACATCCTGGCTCCACTGGACGCCGCCCAGCGCACCCAGCTGGGCGGGCTGCTCGACGCGCTGTTCGAGGCGCCGGAGAGCCCTTGCTGACATCCGGGCCGGTGCGCCGCCACTGACCGGCCACGGCCGGTGCGGGCCGCCGCCGACGACGCCGAGGAGTGGCCGTGCCCCTGCTGGAGCCTGATCCCGAAGCACTGCGCCCCGCCCCGGACGGCCGCGCGCCGTCACCCGACCGGGTCCCGCAGGAGCGGGCGAGCGGCACCCCGGAGCCGCTGCGCGGCGACCTCGTCGCGCTCCTGGGCGCCGACAAGGTCCTCACGCACGTCTCCGACCTCGTCCGGTACGCGTCGGACGCGAGCCCTTACCGCTTCCTGCCGCGCGTGGTGGTCGTCGCCGAGGACATCGACGACGTGTCCACCGTCCTGTCGTACGCCCACGGCAAGGGCCGCGAGGTCGTCTTCCGCGCGGCGGGCACCTCGCTCAACGGGCAGGCGCAGGGCGAGGACATCCTCGTCGACGTGCGCGAGCACTGGGCGGGCGTCGAGGTCCTTGACGGCGGGGCGCGGGCCCGGATCGCGCCCGGCACGACGGTGATGCGTGCGAACGCCGCGCTCGCGCGCCACGGGCGCGTCCTCGGCCCGGACCCGGCGAGCGCGATCGCCTGCACCATCGGCGGCGTGGTGGCGAACAACGCCTCCGGCATGACGGCGGGCACCACCCGCAACTCGTACCGCACGGTGGCGTCCCTGACCTTCGTGCTGCCGTCCGGCACGGTCGTCGACACGGCCGATCCGGACGCCGACACGCTGCTCGCGCACGCCGAACCGGCCCTGTGCGCGGGCCTGCTCGACATCAAGCGCGAGATCGAGACGGACCCCGCGCTCACGGCCCGCATCCGGGCCAAGTACGAGATCAAGAACACCAACGGCTACCGCCTGGACGCGTTCCTCGACGGGGCGACGCCCGTGCGGATCCTGCGCGGCCTCATGGTGGGCTCCGAGGGCACCTTCGGGTTCATCTCCGAGGTCGTCTTCGAGACGCTGCCCCTCGACTGGTGCGTGTCGAGCGCGCTGCTGTTCTTCCCCACGCTGCCCGCCGCTGCCGCCGCCGTGCCGCTGTTCACCGACGCCGGGGCGCGGGCCGTGGAGCTGATGGACGGCAACACGCTGCGCGCCTCCGTGCGCGTGCCCGGAGTCCCGGCGGACTGGGCCGACCTGGACAGCAGGACGGCGGCGCTTCTGGTGGAGTTCCGCGCGCCGGACGAGGCGGGCCAGGAGGCGTACGAGGAGGTGGCCGCCGCGGTGACCGCGGGGCTCGAACTCGTCGCCCCGGTCGCGTCGGTGACGAACGCCTTCACGCGGGACCCGGGGATGATCGCCGGCTACTGGACGGCCCGCAAGGCCTTCGTGACGGCCGTCGGCAGCTCACGGCCCACCGGGACCACGCTGATCACCGAGGACTTCGCGGTGCCGCCCGCGCGTCTCGCCGAGGCCTGCGAGGCGCTGCTCGCCCTCCAGACGCGGCACGGCTTCGACGCGGCCGTCGCCGGACACGCCGCGCACGGCAATCTGCACTTCCTGCTCGCCTTCGACGCGGCCGAGCCCGCGGACGTGGAGCGGTACGCCGCGTTCATGGACGACTTCTGCCGCCTCACCGTGGAGCGCTTCGACGGCTCCCTGAAGGCCGAGCACGCCACGGGCCGCAACATCGCGCCGTTCCTGGAACTCGAATGGGGCCCGAAGGCCACGGAGTTGATGTGGCGCACCAAGCAGGTCATCGACCCGGACGGCGTGCTCGCGCCGCGCGTCGTCCTGGACCGTGACCCCAAGGCCCATCTGCGGGGCCTCAAGACGATCCCCGCGGTGGAGCCGATCGCCGACCCGTGCATCGAGTGCGGCTTCTGCGAACCGACCTGCCCGAGCGGGGGCCTGACGACCACGCCGCGCCAGCGGATCGTGCTGCGCCGGGAGATGCTGCGCCAGGCCCCGGGCTCCGGCGTCGAGGACGCCCTCGTCGCCGCGTACGGGTACGACGCGGTCGACACCTGCGCGGGCGACTCGACGTGCAAGCTGGCCTGCCCCGTCGGCATCGACACGGGGGCCCTGATGAAGTCGTTCCGCCACGCCCGGCACTCACCGCGCGAGGAGCGCGTCGCGGCGTTCACCGCGCGCCGCTTCAAGCAGGTCGAGGCCTCCGCGCGGCTCGCGCTCGCCGCCGCGGCGACGGTCCGCGCGGTGGCAGGCGAGCGGACCGGCGACCGGCTCCTGACCGCCGTGACCCGCGCCGCCCGCAGGGCCGTACGCCCCGACCTGGTGCCCGAGTGGCTGCCCGGCCTTCCGGGCGCGGCCGCCCGGCGGCTGCCCCGCACCGCGCGCGTCGGCGCCGCCGCCGTCTACTACCCGGCGTGCGTGAACCGCATCTTCGCCGGGCCCGGCGACGTGCCCTTGGCGCAGGCCGTCGTCGCCGTGGGGGGGGGGGGGGGGGGGGGGGGGGGGGGGGGGGGGGGGGGGGGGGGGGGGGGGGGGGGGGGGGGAGGGGGAGGAGGGGGG
>NZ_JBWKJZ010000020.1:136611-170507 GCF_056431945.1 Streptomyces sp. NPDC045778 | reverse complement strand
ACCCGACGACGACGATCCTCGCGCGGGAACTCACCCCCTCGGTCCTCGGCCAGCTCATCGCGCTGTACGAGCACAAGGTGTTCGTCCAGGGCGCGATCTGGAACATCGACTCCTTCGACCAGTGGGGCGTGGAGCTGGGCAAGGTCCTCGCCAAGCGCGTCGAACCCGCCCTGACGGAGGGCGCGGACGTGCCGGGCCTGGACCCGTCCACGAAGGCGCTGGTCGCGAAGTACCGGGAGCTGCGCGGACGTTGAGCCCTCGGCCGGGCCCGATGGGGGCGCGCCCTCCCGCCGGGCCCGGCCCGCCCCGCCGTTTCACCCGCATGGCCCACCCGGCGCCGCTCCGGACTGCGGGGAACAGGGCGCCGCTGAAGCATGGCGGACATGACGCGACAGCAGGGCTGGTCCGCCCCCGTACCGCCACCGCAGCCGAGGAAGCGCCGGAAGTGGCCCTGGGTGCTTCTGGGCGTGGTGCTGCTGCTCGCGGGCGGCTGCGCGGCACTGCTCGTGAGCATCGGACACGAGATCGACGAGGAGACCGACCGCGAGATCAGGGTCACGTACGAGGTGACCGGCGACGCCAAGGACGTCACGATCACCTACTCGACCTACGGCGACGGCAGCCTGTCGCAGAACCAGGTGACCGACATCGACCCGCCGTGGCGCAAGGAACTGAAGACGACGGGCTTCCTCAAGGGCGGAACGCTCGTCGTCACCACGGGTCCCTCCGGCGGTACGGTCCACTGCAAGGTCACCGCCGACGGGACCACCCGTACGGCCATGGCCAAGGGTGTGGTCGCCACCGCTGTCTGTGACGGCTTCTGACGGCTTCTGACGGCTTCTGACGACGGCGGTACGCCGAAGGGCCCCGGTCCGCAGAGGATCGGGGCCCTTCGGGGTGTGCGGTCAGGGTGACGCCGGGGGATACAGATCCCGGGGCAGCTGGGAGGCCGCTGCCGAGTCCAGGAGCCACAGGGTGCGGGAGCGGCCGTACGCGCCCGCCGCGGGGGCCTGGATCTCGCCCGCACCGGACAGGGCGATCGCCACCGCCTTCGCCTTGTCCTCGCCGGCCGCGAGCAGCCACACCTCGCGGGCGGACCGGATCGCGGGCAGCGTCAGCGAGATGCGGGTGGGCGGCGGCTTCGGCGCGCCGTGCACGCCGACCACCATCCGCTCCGTCTCGCGGACCGCGGGCAGCTCGGGGAAGAGCGAGGCCACGTGCGTGTCCGGGCCGACGCCCAGCATGAGCACGTCGAAGGTCGGCACGGCCCCATGGTCCTCGGGACCGGCCGCCGCGGCCAGCTCGGCCGCGTACGCCTCGGCGGCGGCGTCCGCGCCGTCCATGTCGGCGCCCACCCCGTACGGGCCGTCGGACGCGGGCATCGGGTGCACCCGCGCCGGGTCCAGCGGCACCGCGTCGAGCAGGGCCTCGCGGGCCTGCGTGTAGTTGCGCTCGGGGTCGCCCTCCGGCAGGAACCGCTCGTCGCCCCACCACAGGTCGAGCCGTGACCAGTCCACCGCGTCGCGCGCGGGGGCCGAACTCAGCGCGGCGAGCAGGCCGTTGCCGTTGCGGCCGCCGGTCAGGACCACCGAGGCGGAGCCCCGGGCCGCCTGCGCGTCGACGATCTTCGTGATCAGGCGCGCCGCGGCGGCCTGAGCCATCAGCTCCTTGTCGCGGTGGACGACGAGCTGGGGAGCGGCGGTCACTTGGCGGCCGCCTTCTTCGAGGGGGCCTTCTTCGCGGAAGCGGAAGCCGACTTCTTCGACGCGCGACCGCCGCCCTCCGGGGCCTGCTCGGCCGGGGCGGAGCCGGACGCGCCCCGCTCCTCCGTGGCCTTGGCCGAGGCGGTCGACCGCGCCGCCGCCTCGCCGAGCCGGTCCACGCCGAACTTCAGCGCCGACGCGTACGTGTCGTCCGGGTCGAGGCGCCGCAGCTCCTCCGCGATCAGCTCGGAGGTCTCGCGGCGCTTGAGCGCCACCGCGCGGTCCGGCTGGCCCTGGATGGAGAGCGTGGCGAGCGCGCCGTCGGGCCGGTCGAGCACGATCGGGCCGCAGTTGGTCTCCATGCGCACACCGGTCAGGCCCGGGCCCGTGGACAGGCTGCGCCTGACCGGTACGGAGAGCCGGTCGGCGAGCCACATCGCGAGCAGCTCGACGCTCGGGTTGAACTCCTCGCCCTCCACCTCGGCGGCGGTGACCTCGCACGTGACCTGGTCCAGGGCGGCCGCGAGCATGGAGCGCCACGGCGTGATCCGGGTCCAGGACAGGTCGGTGTCGCCGGGGTGGTACGCCTCGGCGCGCGCGGTCAGCTCCTGCACGGGCTGCTCGGCGGCGTAGGTGTCGGTCACCCGGCGCTGGGCGATCGCGCCCAGGGGGTCCTGGGCGGGGTCGAGCGGGGCGTTCACCGGCCACCACACGACGGTCGGGGCGTCCGGCAGGAGCAGCGGCAGCACCACCGACTGGGCGTGGTGGACGACCTCGCCGTACAGGCGCAGGACCACCGTCTCGCCGGTGCCCGCGTCGGCGCCGACGCGGACCTCGGCGTCCAGGCGGGAGGACGTGCGGTCCCGGGGCGAGCGCGAGACGCGCTTGATGACGACCAGCGTGCGCGAGGGATGCTCGCGCGAGGCCTCGCTGGCCGCCTTCAGGGCGTCGTACGCGTTCTCCTCGTCGGTGACGATGACGAGGGTCAGGACCATGCCCACGGCCGGGGTGCCGATCGCTCGGCGGCCCTGTACGAGCGCCTTGTTGATCTTGCTGGCCGTGGTGTCCGTAAGGTCGATCTTCATGGCCGGCGCCAGCTCCGTCCGTCTCGTGCAAGCATCTCGTCCGCCTCGACCGGCCCCCACGTGCCGGACGGGTACTGCGCGGGCTTGCCGTTCGTGTCCCAGTACTCCTCGATCGGGTCGAGGATCTTCCAGGACAGCTCGACCTCCTCCGTGCGCGGGAACAGGTTGGCGTCACCGAGCAGGACGTCCAGGATCAGGCGCTCGTACGCCTCGGGGCTGGACTCGGTGAAGGACTCGCCGTAGGCGAAGTCCATCGACACGTCCCGGATCTCCATGGACGTGCCGGGCACCTTGGAGCCGAAGCGGACCGTGATGCCCTCGTCCGGCTGGACGCGGATCACGATGGCGTTCTGGCCCAGCTCCTCCGTCGCCGTGTGGTCGAAGGGGGAGTGCGGGGCGCGCTGGAAGACGACCGCGATCTCCGTGACGCGGCGGCCGAGGCGCTTGCCGGTGCGCAGATAGAACGGGACGCCCGCCCAGCGGCGGTTGTCCACCGACAGCTTGACGGCGGCGTAGGTGTCGGTCTTCGACTTCGCGTCGATGCCGTCTTCCTGGAGGTAGCCGACGGCCTTCTCGCCGCCCTGCCACCCGGCGGAGTACTGCCCGCGCACGGTGTCGCGGCCCAGGTCCTTCGGCAGGCGTACGGCGCCGAGCACCTTGGCCTTCTCGGCGACCAGCGCGTCCGCGTCGAAGGAGGCGGGCTCCTCCATGGCGGTGAGGGCCATGAGCTGGAGCAGGTGGTTCTGGATGACGTCACGGGCGGCGCCGATGCCGTCGTAGTAGCCCGCGCGGCCGCCGATGCCGATGTCCTCGGCCATGGTGATCTGCACGTGGTCGACGTACGACCGGTTCCAGATCGGCTCGAACATCTGGTTGGCGAAGCGGAGCGCCAGGATGTTCTGGACGGTCTCCTTGCCCAGGTAGTGGTCGATCCGGAAGACCTGGTCCGGGGCGAACACCTCGTGGACGATCGCGTTCAGCTCCTGGGCCGACTTCAGGTCGTGGCCGAAGGGCTTCTCGATGACGGCGCGCCGCCACGAGCCCTCGGGCGCGTCCGCGAGGCCGTGCTTCTTGAGCTGCTGGACGACCTGGGGGAAGAATTTCGGCGGCACCGACAGGTAGAAGGCGAAGTTGCCGCCCGTGCCCTGCTTCTTGTCCAGGTCCTGGATGGTGGCCTTGAGCTGCTCGAAGGCGTCGTCGTCGTCGAAGTTGCCCTGGACGAAGCGCATGCCCTGGATGAGCTGCTGCCAGACCTCCTCGCGGAAGGGCGTGCGCGCGTGCTCCTTGACGGCGTCGTGCACCTCCTGCGCGAAGTCCTCGTCCTGCCACTCGCGGCGGGCGAAGCCGATCAGCGAGAAGCCCGGCGGCAGCAGACCGCGGTTGGCGAGGTCGTACACCGCGGGCATGAGTTTCTTTCGGGACAGATCGCCCGTTACGCCAAAGATGACCAGGCCCGACGGCCCCGCGATGCGCGGGAGCCGTCGGTCCGCGGCGTCACGAAGCGGATTGGCTCCATGAACTGCGGTCAAGGTGTCAGCCCTCCGAGGGGGTGAGGCGCTTCAGCTCGGCCTCGGTCGACTTGAGCAGGTCGTTCCAGGACGCCTCGAACTTGTCGACGCCCTCGTCCTCCAGGAGCTGCACGACCTCGTCGTACGAGATCCCGAGCTTCTCGACGGCCTCGATGTCCGCGCGCGCCTGCTCGTACGTCCCGGCGATGGTGTCGCCGGTGATCTGGCCGTGGTCGGCGGTGGCCTCGAGGGTGGCCTCCGGCATGGTGTTCACCGTGCCGGGCGCGACCAGGTCGTCGACGTACAGCGTGTCCTTGTACGCCTTGTCCTTGACGCCCGTCGACGCCCACAGCGGACGCTGCTTGTTGGCGTGCGCCTTGTCGAGCGCGACCCAGCGGTCCGAGGGCTGTGTCGATTTGTCGGCAGAGCCGAACACCTCCTCGTACGCCTCGTACGCGAGCCGGGCGTTGGCGAGAGCGGCCTTGCCGCGCTGCGCCTTGGCCTCGTCGGTGCCGAGGGCGTCGATACGCTGGTCGATCTCGGTGTCCACGCGGGACACGAAGAACGACGCCACCGAATGGATCTTCTCCAGGTCCAGGCCGCGCTCCTTGGCCTTCTCCAGGCCGGCCAGGTACGCGTCCATGACCTCGCGGTAGCGCTCGAGGGAGAAGATCAGCGTCACGTTCACGCTGATGCCGAGGCCGATGACCTCGGTGATCGCCGGCAGGCCCGCCTTGGTCGCGGGGATCTTGATCAGCGTGTTCGGCCGGTCCACCAGCCACGCGAGCTGCTTGGCCTCGGCGACCGTCGCCGCCGTGTTGTGCGCGAGGCGCGGGTCGACCTCGATCGACACGCGGCCGTCCTGGCCGCCCGTGGCGTCGAAGACCGGGCGCAGGATGTCGGCGGCGTCGCGGACGTCCGCCGTCGTGATCATGCGGACCGCTTCCTCGACGGTCACCTTGCGCGCGGCGAGGTCGGCGAGCTGCTGCTCGTAGCCGTCACCGGACGAGATGGCCTTCTGGAAGATCGACGGGTTGGTCGTGACGCCCACGACGTGCTGCTGGTCGATCAGTTCGGCGAGGTTGCCGGACGTGATCCGCTTGCGCGACAGGTCGTCCAGCCAGATCGCGACGCCTTCGTCGGAGAGGCGCTTGAGTGCGTCTGTCATGGAATTACATCTCCTACTGGTCGTATGGGGGCGTCAGCGCTGAGCTGCCGCGATCGATTCCCGTGCCGCCGCGGCCACCGCGTCGGCCGTGAATCCGAACTCGCGGAAGAGGACCTTTCCGTCCGCCGACGCACCGAAGTGCTCCAGGGAGACGATGCGGCCCGCGTCACCGACGTACTTGTGCCAGGTGAGACCGATGCCCGCCTCGACGGCCACGCGCGCCTTGACGGACGGCGGCAGCACGCTGTCGCGGTACCCCTGGTCCTGCTCCTCGAACCACTCCACCGACGGCATCGAGACGACCCGCGTGGGAACGCCCGCCGCCTGGAGCTGCTCGCGCGCCTCGACGGCGAGCTGCACCTCGGAGCCCGTACCGATGAGAACGACCTCAGGGGCGCCGCCCTCCGCCTCGAACAGCACGTAGCCGCCCTTGGCCGCGCCCTCGGTGACCTCGCGGTCGTACGTCGGCACGCCCTGACGGGTCAGCGCCAGACCGTGCGGGGCGCCCTTGCCGAACTCCTTGGTGTAGCGCGTGAGGATCTCGCGCCAGGCGATCGCGGTCTCGTTGGCGTCGGCCGGGCGGACCACGTTCAGGCCCGGGATGGCGCGCAGCGAGGCCAGGTGCTCGACGGGCTGGTGGGTGGGGCCGTCCTCGCCGAGGCCGATGGAGTCGTGCGTCCACACGTACGTCACCGGCAGGTGCATCAGCGCGGACAGACGCACGGCGTTGCGCATGTAGTCGGAGAACACCAGGAAGGTGCCGCCGTAGATACGGGTGTTGCCGTGCAGCGCGATGCCGTTCATCTCCGCGGCCATGGAGTGCTCGCGGATGCCGTAGTGGATCGTGCGGCCGTAGGGGTTCGCCTCCGGCAGCGGGTTGTCCGCGGGCAGGAACGACGAGGTCTTGTCGATCGTGGTGTTGTTCGACCCGGCGAGGTCGGCGGAGCCGCCCCACAGCTCGGGGACGACCGCGCCGAGCGCCTGGAGGACCTTGCCGGAGGCGGCACGCGTCGCCACGCCCTTGCCCGCCTCGAAGACCGGGAGCTTCTCCTGCCAGCCGGTGGGCAGCTCGCCCGCGGCGATCCGGTCGAACTCCGCCGCGCGCTCGGCGTTGGCGGAGCGCCACTGCTGGAACGACTTGTCCCAGGCGGCCTTGGCCTCGCGGCCCCGGTCCAGGGCCGTACGGGTGTGCGCCAGGACCTCGTCGGCGACCTCGAAGGTCTGCTCCGGGTCGAAGCCCAGGACGCGCTTGGTGGCCGCGACCTCCTCGTCGCCGAGCGCCGAGCCGTGCGCGGCCTCGGTGTTCTGCGCGTTCGGCGCGGGCCAGGCGATGATCGAGCGCATCGCGATGAAGGACGGCTTGTCGGTGACGGCCTTGGCCTTCTGGATCGCCGCGTACAGCGCGGCGGGGTCGAGGTCGCCGTCCTCCTTCGGCTCCACGCGCTGGACGTGCCAGCCGTAGGCCTCGTAGCGCTTCTCGGTGTCCTCGGAGACCGCGGTCTCCGTGTCGCCCTCGATCGAGATGTGGTTGTCGTCCCACAGCAGGATCAGATTGCCGAGCTTCTGGTGCCCGGCCATCGACGACGCCTCGGCGGAGATGCCCTCCTGGAGGCAGCCGTCACCGGCGATGGCGTAGATGAAGTGGTCGAACGGCGAGGTGCCGGGGGCGGCCTCGGGGTCGAAGAGACCGCGCTCGTAGCGCGCGGCCATCGCCATGCCCACGGCGTTCGCCACGCCCTGGCCGAGCGGGCCCGTGGTGGTCTCCACGCCGACCGTGTGGCCGTACTCCGGGTGGCCCGGGGTCTTCGAGCCCCAGGTGCGGAACGCCTTCAGGTCGTCCAGCTCAAGACCGAAACCGGCCAGGTAGAGCTGGATGTACAAGGTCAGCGAGGAGTGCCCCGCGGAGAGCACGAATCGGTCCCGGCCGGTCCAGTCGGCGTCCGCCGGGTCGTGTCGCATCACCTTCTGAAAGAGGGTGTACGCGGCAGGCGCGAGGCTCATGGCCGTACCCGGATGGCCGTTGCCGACCTTCTGTACGGAATCCATGGCCAGGACCCGGCCGGTGTCGACGGCCCGCTGGTCCAGATCGGTCCACTCGAGGTCTGTGGTGGTCGGCTTCATGCTCACCCTGGGTCAGGGCTCCTCTCCACAATGTCGAATGCCGGTGGCAGGAATCCACCGGCCGCTGTCGAGCCTACCCCTGTAAGAACGTGCATTTTTTCGAGTCATTCCAGACTGCCGGGGCCCGCTCGGATCCGCCTCCCGAACGGGCGACACCGCTCTCACCATGTGAAGTCGGGACCGCTCATCTGGGTTCCGATTCCGCCCGGGGTGTCCGTTCGCGCGCCCGGCCCCGAAGACCGCTCGCATGGACGCCCAACACGAACCCACCCCCGCGAAGGGCCAGGTATGGGCAACGTCTACAGTGGCGTGGTACGCGCGAGCCTTTACCGGATCTTCATGTCTGAAGGTCCGCCGCGAGGCTTGCTGGGAGTCTCTGTCAGGGGTGTGCGTGACGGCCGTTGAATCCCGTCCAGTGGGGACGCTCGGGACGAGCCAGAGCCCGAGCCACCGGCCGTTCGGGGCCCGAGTCAAGGCGTTCGTGGCGCTGACGAAGCCGCGGATCATCGAGCTGCTGCTGATCACCACCGTTCCGGTGATGTTCCTCGCCGAGCAGGGCGTGCCCGACCTGAAGCTGGTGTTCCTCACCTGCCTGGGCGGCTACCTGTCCGCGGGCGGCGCCAACGCGCTGAACATGTGGTACGACCGCGACATCGACGCCCTCATGGAGCGCACGTCGCAGCGGCCGCTGGTCACCGGGATGGTCAGCCCTCGCGAGTGTCTGGCCTTCGGCATCACGCTGGCCGTCGTCTCGACGCTGCTCTTCGGGCTCGCGGTCAACTGGCTGTCCGCCTGGCTGTCCCTCGGCGCGCTGCTCTTCTACGTGGTCGTCTACACGATGATCCTCAAGCGGCGCACCTCCCAGAACATCGTCTGGGGCGGTATCGCGGGCTGTCTTCCCGTGCTCATCGGCTGGTCGTCCGTGACCAACTCGATGTCGTGGGCGCCCGTCATCCTCTTCCTCGTGATGTTCTTCTGGACGCCGCCGCACTACTGGCCGCTGTCCATGCGGGTCAAGGAGGACTACGCGCGCGTGGGCGTGCCGATGCTCCCGGTCATCGCCTCCAACAAGGTGGTCGCCCGGCAGATCGTCCTCTACAGCTGGGTCATGGTCCTGGTCTCGCTGCTGCTCCAGCCGCTCGGCTACACCGGCTGGTTCTACACGGCCGTCGCCCTCGCCACGGGTGGCTGGTGGCTGTGGGAGGCGCACGCCCTCCAGAACCGCGCCAAGGCGGAGGCGACCGGCACCAAGCTCAAGGAGATGCGCCTGTTCCACTGGTCCATCACCTATGTGTCGCTGCTGTTCGTGGCGGTCGCGGTGGACCCGTTCCTGCGCTAGCCCCTCGACTCCGCTCGGCCCCGTCGCCCTCCGGGTGACGGGGCCGTCGCGCGTTCCGGGGGCTCAGCCGTCGGTGAGGTGCAGATGGCCGTCCCCGTCCAGGCGGGCCGCGCGGCCGGTGCGGAACCAGCCGTCCCGCAGCACCGCGTCCGTGGCCTTCTTGTCCCCGAGGTACCCGTCGAAGAGCAGCGGGCCGCGCACCCACAGCTCGCCGTGCGCGACGCGGGCCGCCGTCCCCGGCGCGGGCACCCCGCAGCTGCCGGGCCTGACCCGCACGTCGGCGTGGTCGAGGGCGGCGATGTCCCCCGCCTCGGGCGTGCTGAGGAAGGCGCGGACCCGGCCCTCCGGGGTCGCGGTGCGGATGGCCTCCAGCAGGCGCGGGGGAGCGGCGCCCGCCGCCGTCTCCGTGTCGGCGCGGCGCAGCGTGGCCAGGTGGTGCGGGGCCGCGTCCAGGACCTGCCACCACACGTCGGGCGGGCACACCAGGCCCGTCGCGCGGTGCTCGCGCACGGCCGCGCAGATCGCCCCCGCGCCCGGCCCCTCCGGCAGCACGACGGTGCCCCGGGCCTGCCACTGCCGCAGCACGGCGGTCCACACGCCCCAGTGCCCCGCGGGGAAGCCGCACACCAGGACGCCCGGCGGCTCCGGCCGGCCTCCGCAGTGCGCACGCAGGACGCTCGCCCGGTGCGAGAGGACCACGCCGCGCGGGCGCCCCGCCCCGGCGAAGAGCACCAGGTGGGGGTCCTTCTCCTCGGGTGCTTCGGGCGTCGCGGGTGCCTCGGGTGCCTCGGGCTCCCCGCGCACCGCGGGTTCCTCGGGCTTCCCGGGCCCGCCGCCGTCCGCGCGTACGACGTCTTCGGCACGTACGACGTCTTCGGCACGTACGACGTCTTCGGCACGTACGACGTCTTCGGCGCGGACGACGTACTGGGCGAGGACGGCGTGCCGTGCCCGCGTCGCCGCCGCGAACCGCGCGCCCTCCGCCGCCCGCTCGGCGTCCGTCAGGACCAGACGCGGCGCCGCCGCCCGCACGACACGGGCCGACCACGCGCCCCGGTCGAGCGGCACGAGGACCGCCCCGGCGCGCGCGGCCCCCGCGTACACCAGGAGCGCCTCCACCGGAGCCGCCGCCAGGGGCCACACCACGCGGTCGCCACGGCGCACACCGCAGGCCGCCAGGTGCCCCGCGGCCCGGTCGGCGGCCGCGTCGAGAGCGGCGAAGGTGATCGCGCGCCCGCCGTGCACCACGGCAGGGCGGTGCGGTGCGGCCCCGGCGGCGGACCGGACGACCTCGCCGACCAGCAGACCGGACATGCCCTCGTCCTACCACGGGGCGCCGCAAGGGGGAACGGCCGCGCGCACCCGCCGTGGGACCGTGGCCCAGACCACGCCACCCAGGCGTCGCCGAACGATCTACTCGTCGGTAGCATCCTGTGCCATGGCAGACACGGAACAGGGCGAGCAGACGGCCGGCGCGGCCAAGGACGTCACGGCCGACAAGGCCGCCGCGCGCGCCGAGCGCAAGGCCGCCAGGCTGGCCAAGGAGATCACCGCGTTCGCGCGGGCCCACGGCGGCGCCGAGGGGCAGGTCGCGTACATCGGGCAGCGGGGCTCCCGGATCGTCCTCGTCGGCGAGGACGGCGGCTGGGGCGACCTCGTCGCGCCGACCCACGCGATCGCCCTGAGCGCCGTGGAGAAGGCCGGGATCACGGTCCACGACGACTTCGACGGCGAGTTCGCCGCCAAGGTGCGCACGGGTCCGTACGAATGGACGCGCATGGCGGGCATCCAGATCGGCGGCCCCTCGGGCGGATGAGACGCGCCCGGGGCGGGCACGGAGTGACAAGGTGAGCAACACCTGTCGCCAGGTCACCCGTTAGGACCGTAGGAGTACGGTCCACGCAGGGGAGCCAGGATGATCGAAACGCCGTCCCTGGTGGACCAGCACTGCCACGGAGTCCTGCGCACGGAGCTGGGACTCGGCACGTTCGAGGCGCACCTCGGCCGCGGTGAGGGCCCGCCCGCCCCCGGCACCACCTTCTTCGACACCCAGACCGGCTTCGCGGTGCGCCGCTGGTGCCCGCCGCTGCTCGGCCTCGAACCGCACTGTCCGCCCGCCCGCTATCTGGCCCGGCGCCGGGAACTGGGCGTCCTGGAGTCCGGGCGGCGCCTGCTGCGCGGCAGCGGCATCACCACGTACCTCGTCGACACCGGGCTGCCCGGAGACCTCACGGGGCCGGGGGAGCTGGCGACCACCGGGGCCGCGGACGCCCATGAGATCGTGCGCCTCGAACTGCTCGCCGAGCAGGTGGCCGACACCTCCGGGACCGTCGACTCCTTCCTCGCCAACCTGGCCGAGTCCGTGCACGGGGCCGCGGCCGGAGCCGTCGCGTTCACCTCGGTCGCGGGTCTGCGCGAGGACCGGCCGCTGCCGGCCGAGCCGCCGGGCCCCGGCGAGGTGCGCGGGGCGGCGGGCCGCTGGCTCGCCGGACGCCAGGTGGGCGGCGAGCTGGCCGACCCCGTGCTGCTGCGGCACCTGCTGTGGATCGCGGTGGCCTCGGGCCTGCCGCTGCAACTGCACACCGGCGCCGCCGACCCGCAGCGCTCCTTCGGCGGCTTCGCCCGCGCCACCGCCGGGCTCGGCACGGACCTCGTGCTGCTGCACGGCTATCCCCACCACCGCGCGGCGGCCCACCTCGCGGGCGTGTTCCCGCACGTGTACGCGGATCTGGGCCCGGCCCTGGTGCGCACCGGGGCCCGCGCGGCCGCCGTGCTCGCGGAGATCCTGGAGCTGGCCCCCTTCGGCAAGCTCCTGTTCTCCAGCGGCGCCCACGGCCTGCCGGAGCTGCACGTGGTGGGGGCGACCCTGTTCCGCGAGGCGCTCGGCCGGGTGCTCGGCACCTGGGTGGCCGAGGGCGCCTGGTCGCTCGCGGACGCGCAGCGGGTGGCGGCGATGATCGCGGCGGACAACGCGCGCCGGGTCTACGGCCTCACGGACGAGTGACGCCCCGCTGGACCAGCGGGGCGTCGAGCGGCAGCGGCACTCAGACCTCAGACCTCAGACCGCGGTCAGCTCCGGGTCGGCCTGCGCCGGGACGCCCGGCTCCGTCTTCGGCCGCTCGCGCAGCGAGAGCAGCACCCGCAGCACCGCGATCCACACCACGCACGAGCCCAGCATGTGCGCGGCGACCAGGACCTCCGGCAGGTCCGAGAAGTACTGCACATAGCCCACGACGCCCTGCGCGAGCAGCACCAGGAACAGGTCGCGGGTGCGGGCCAGCGGCCCGGCCGGGGCGTCGACGGCCTTGAGGACGAACCACAGGGCGAAGGTCAGCGTGACCACGATCCACGCCAGGACGGCGTGCAGCTTGGTGACCGACTCCCAGTCCAGGCCGATCGCGTCCACCTTCATGCGGGGCACGTCGCTGGAGTCGCCCGCGTGCGGGCCCGCGCCGGTCACGACCGTGCCGAGGGTGATCAGGAGCACCGTGACCCCGGTCAGGACCCAGACGAGCTGGGCGACGGCCTTGCCGACCAGCGGCCGGGCGGGGGCGTCGCCCTCGCGGGTGCGCTGCCACGTCGCCGTGGCGACCGCGATCAGGGCGGTGGAGAGCAGGAAGTGCGCCGCGACCGTGTACGGGTTGAGGCCGACGAGCACGACGATGCCGCCGAGGACCGCGTTGCCCATGACGATCCAGAACTGCGCCCAGCCGTACCGGGTCAGGCTGCGCCGCCACGGCTTCTGCGAGCGGGCCGCGATGATCGCGAACCCGACGACCGCGCACAGGGCGTACGTCAGCATGCGGTTGCCGAACTCGATGACCCCGTGCAGGCCCATCTCGCTCGTCGCGGTGAGCGAGTCGTCGGTGCACTTGGGCCAGGTCGGGCAGCCGAGGCCCGATCCCGTCAGGCGTACGGCACCGCCGGTGACCACGATGACGACCGTCATCACGAGGGCGGCGAGGGCCGCGCGCTGGACGGTCCGCTGGGTCGGGGTCCAGCGCTCGGCGATGAAGGCGAGCGGGTTGCGCGCGAACTGGGCGGCTTCGGCTCGGGTCACTTTGGGCACGGCCCCCATCGTAGGGGGCCGCTTGTGCACGGCTTCACGAGGGGGACGTATCCGCTCCAACTGTGATGCCGGTTACGCCCTGACGGGCCCGTGGGCTACTCCCAGCGGAAGAAGCGCGCCGCCGCGCCGAGCCCGATGACCGCCCACACCGCGAGGATCCCGAGGTCGCCCCACGGCATCGCGGCGCCGTCCTGGAGCACGTCCCGCAGGCCGTCGGAGAGGGCCGAGATGGGCAGCAGGGCGAGCGCGGACTCCACGGCTCCGGGGAACCTGTCGAGCGGCACGATGACGCCGCCGCCGACGAGCAGCAGCAGGAACACGAGGTTCGCGGCGGCCAGCGTCGCCTCCGCCTTGAGCGTGCCCGCCATCAGCAGGCCGAGCCCGGAGAAGGCCGCCGTACCGAGGACGAGCAGCAGCACGACGGCCAGCGGGTTGCCGTGCGGCGACCAGCCGAGCGCGAAGGCGATCACGGTGAGGAGCGCGATCTGGAGCACCTCGGTGACCAGGACCGACAGGGTCTTCGCGGTCATGAGGCCCCAGCGCGGCAGCGGGGACGCG
The DNA here is from genome assembly GCF_056431945.1 of Streptomyces sp. NPDC045778. NCBI lineage: Bacteria > Bacillati > Actinomycetota > Actinomycetes > Kitasatosporales > Streptomycetaceae > Streptomyces > Streptomyces sp. NPDC045778. The sequence continues at coordinate 156,956 of NZ_JBWKJZ010000020.1, read as the reverse complement.
CCGAGCCGCTTGAGCACGCCGTAGCGCCGCTCGAAGCCGGTGGCGATGGCCTGCCCGGTGAACGCCGTGGACAGGACGGCGAGCGCGAGGACGCCGGGGGCCAGGAAGTCCACGGCCTTCCCCTCACCGGTGTCGACGACGTCGACGGCGCTGAAGAGGACCAGCAGCAGCGTGGGGATGACGATGGTGAGCAGCAGCTGCTCGCCGTTGCGCAGCAGCATCTTCGTCTCCAGGACGGCCTGCGCGCGGATCATCCGGGAGAGCGGGGCCGCGCCCGGCGCGGGGGCGTACGTCCCCGGCGTACCGGTGGTGTGCGTGGTGTCGGGGGCGCTTGTCACGACCGCAGCTCCTTACCCGTGAGCTCCAAGAAGACGTCCTCCAGGGTGTGCCGTTCGACGGAGATCCGGTCCGGCATGACGCCGTGCTGCGCGCACCAGGAGGTGACGGTGGCGAGCAGCTGGGGGTCGACGGTGCCGCTCACGCGGTAGGCGCCCGGGGTCAGCTCGGCGGCGGCGGAGCCCGGTGGCAGGGCCTTGAGGAGCGAGCCGACGTCGAGGCCGGGGCGGCCGGTGAAGCGCAGGGTGTTCTCGGCGCCGCCGCGGCACAGCTCATCGGGGCTGCCCTGGGCGATGACCTTGCCGGCGTCGATGACGGCGACGTCGTCGGCCAGCTCCTCGGCCTCGTCCATGTAGTGGGTCGTGAGGATCACGGAGACGCCGTCGCGGCGCAGATCGCGGACGAGGTCCCAGGTGGCTCGGCGGGCCTGCGGGTCGAGTCCGGCGGTCGGCTCGTCGAGGAAGACCAGCTCGGGGCGGCCGACGACGGCCAGGGCGAGGGCGAGCCGCTGCTGCTGGCCGCCGGACAGGCGGCGGTAGCCGGTGCGGCCGCAGGACTCCAGGCCGAGGCGGTCGATCAGGGCGTCCACGTCGAGCGGGTGGGCGTGCAGCGTGGCGACGTGCCGCAGCATCTCGTCGGCGCGGGCGCCGGAGTAGACGCCGCCGGACTGGAGCATCACGCCGATGCGCGGGCGCAGCCGGGCCGCCTCGGTGACCGGGTCGAGGCCGAGGACGCGGACGGTCCCGGCGTCGGGGGTGCGGTAGCCCTCGCAGGTCTCGACGGTGGTGGTCTTCCCGGCGCCGTTCGGGCCGAGCACCGCGGTCACGGTGCCTGCGCGGACGTCCAGGTCGAGGCCGTCCACCGCGGTCTTCGCCCCGTACCGCTTGACCAGGCCGTGGACCTGGACGACGGACTCATTTCCCATGACGGGAAGTCTAGAGAGGGCCGCGGGGGTCGTGGGCGGGGGGCCGGTCGGCCCGGGCCGGGGCCCGCTCAGGCGGGGTGCGGCCGGTGCTCGGCCAGCCACGAACGCGCGTACGCGACCGCGTCCGGCAGCGGGAACAGGCGGGCCGTGGCGGCGCCGACCAGGCCCCGCGTCACCGGGCGCTCCTTCTCGAAGGCGGCGCCCAGCTCGTCGAAGCGCTCTTCGGAGATGGCGGGTTCGCGCACCGTCATCCAGCGGCGGCCCTCGTCCGTCATGACCGCGAAGGAGTTCTCGACCAGCGGCGCGGGCAGCCGGTACTCGGCCAGGTGGAAGGCCGTGCAGGAGTCGAATCCCGCCCCCAGGAGCAGCACGCGCGCACCCGCGGCCTCCAGGGCGGACAGCGGGCTGCGCTCGCCGAGGCGGCAGTCCAGGGCGTGCTCGGCCATCAGCTCTCGCGCGCGCGGGCCGACGGCCGCGAAGGAGGTCTGGGGGTGGGCGCTGCGCACGGCCCCCGGCCAGGTGCGCACGGTCTCCGGGACCACGCCGACGCCACGCACGCGCGCGGTGCGCGGGTCGTACGCGGGCATGGAGGCGCGGATCACGGGCCACCACTCCTCGGGCACCGGCGGGTGCTGCCACTCCGCGGGGTCGGAGTTGTCCGACGAATGGGTGGGGACCACCAGGGTGCCCTCGTCCCCGAGGGCGTCGAGCAGGGCGAGGACGACTGTTTCCGCGCCGCCGCAGACCCAGCCGAGGGAGCTGAGCGAGGTGTGGGTGAAGAGCGTGTCGCCGGGGCGCACGCCGAGCGCGCGCAGCTCGTCCGCGAGCGTGGCGCGCGTGCACAAAGGCCCGGTCACAGGGGGTGTCGACATGCTCAAGAAGTGTTCTGGAAAGCTTTCGGAAGCGCCACTGATTTGATCGATCGGTGATCGTTTTCGCAGGTCAGCTTAGGTTTGCCTAAGTGATGCACCGCACCGCCGGGTGATCGGGGCACGGGTTGTCAGGCTCTGAGGAATTACGCAACAATGGCGTTGTGAAAAACGTTGGCGAGGCTCGGGAGGCCCCTCCGGGGGCTCCTCAGGAAGAGCTGGCGACCGGTGAGCGTTCCACGCGCAACCGCGTCGCGCGCTCCATCCTGGACCACGGCCCGTCCACCGTGGCCGACCTCGCGGGCCGTCTCGGCCTGACCCAGGCGGCGGTCCGCCGCCACCTCGACACCCTCGTCCAGGAGAACGTGGTCGAGGGCCGCGAGAAGCGGGTCTACGGCGCGCGCACGCGCGGCCGCCCCGCCAAGGTCTTCGCGCTCACCGACTGCGGCCGGGACGCCTTCGACCAGTCGTACGACAAGCTGGCCGCCGACGCCCTGCGCTGGATCGGGGAGACGCACGGCGAGGCCGCGGTCGTCGCGTTCGCCCGGGCCCGCGTCGCCGAGCAGGCGAAGGCGTACCGCGCGGCGATGGACGCGGCCCCCGCCGCGGACCGCACCCAGGCACTGGCAAAGGCATTGACCAGGGACGGGTACGCTGCTACGGCGCGTAGCGCACCCCATCCGCACAGCGGCGAGCAGCTCTGCCAGCACCACTGCCCGGTCGCCCACGTCGCCGAGCAGTATCCGCAGCTGTGCGAGGCGGAGACGGAGATCTTCTCCCAGCTGCTCGGGACGCACGTCCAGCGCCTCGCCACCATCGCCCACGGCGACGGCGTCTGTACGACGTTCATCCCGCGCGGCGAGGTCCCGCACAGCACCCCACAGACCACCAACCACGCATCAGCAAGCACGGCCGGGAGGAACCCCGCATGACTCTCCCCACGGAGACTGCCCACCCTGAGCTCGAGGGCCTGGGCAATTACGAGTACGGCTGGGCCGACTCCGACGCGGCCGGTGCCGCCGCCAAGCGCGGCCTGAGCGAGGACGTCGTCCGCGACATCTCGGGCAAGAAGTCCGAGCCCGAGTGGATGACGAAGCTGCGCCTCAAGGGCCTGAAGCTCTTCGAGAAGAAGCCCATGCCCAACTGGGGCTCGGACCTGTCGGGCATCGACTTCGACAACATCAAGTACTTCGTGCGCTCCACGGAGAAGCAGGCGGAGTCCTGGGAGGACCTGCCCGAGGACATCAAGAACACGTACGACAAGCTCGGCATCCCCGAGGCGGAGAAGCAGCGCCTGGTCGCCGGCGTCGCCGCGCAGTACGAGTCGGAGGTCGTCTACCACCAGATCCGCGAGGACCTGGAGGAGCAGGGCGTCATCTTCCTGGACACCGACACGGCGCTCAAGGAGCACCCGGAGCTGTTCAAGGAGTACTTTGGGACCGTCATCCCCGCCGGTGACAACAAGTTCGCCGCGCTGAACACGGCCGTGTGGTCCGGCGGATCGTTCATCTACGTCCCCAAGGGCGTGCACGTCGAGATCCCGCTCCAGGCCTACTTCCGCATCAACACGGAGAACATGGGCCAGTTCGAGCGGACGCTGATCATCGTCGACGAGGACGCCTACGTCCACTACGTCGAGGGCTGCACCGCCCCGATCTACAAGTCGGACTCGCTGCACTCCGCGGTCGTCGAGATCATCGTCAAGAAGGGCGGCCGCTGCCGCTACACGACGATCCAGAACTGGTCGAACAACGTCTACAACCTGGTCACCAAGCGCGCCGTGGCGTACGAGGGCGCGACCATGGAGTGGATCGACGGCAACATCGGCTCCAAGGTCACCATGAAGTACCCGGCCGTCTACCTGATGGGCGAGCACGCCAAGGGCGAGACCCTGTCCATCGCCTTCGCCGGCGAGGGCCAGCACCAGGACGCGGGCGCCAAGATGGTCCACATGGCGCCGAACACGTCGTCCAACATCGTCTCGAAGTCCGTGGCGCGCGGCGGCGGCCGCACCTCCTACCGCGGCCTCATCGAGATCGGCGAGGGCGCCCCGGGCGCGAAGTCCAACGTGCTCTGTGACGCGCTGCTCGTCGACACGATCTCCCGCTCGGACACCTACCCGTACGTGGACGTCCGCGAGGACGACGTGTCCATGGGCCACGAGGCCACCGTCTCCAAGGTCTCCGAGGACCAGCTCTTCTACCTGATGAGCCGCGGCCTCACCGAGTTCGAGGCGATGGCGATGATCGTGCGCGGCTTCGTCGAGCCGATCGCCAAGGAGCTGCCCATGGAGTACGCCCTGGAGCTCAACCGGCTGATCGAGCTGCAGATGGAAGGCTCGGTCGGCTGACCGGCCGCCGTTCCAGCAGCTAGCGGCCCAGCGGGCCGAGGATCGCAACACGCAGAGAGAGAGCACCACGACAGCCATGGCTGAGGCTCAGAACATCCCGGTCGGGTCCACGACCGCCGGCTCCATCGCGGTGGCCGCCGAGTCCACCGTCGCCACCCGTATGAGCGCGCCCCCGTCCTTCGACGTGGCGGACTTCCCGGTGCCGCACGGCCGCGAGGAGGAGTGGCGGTTCACCCCGCTGGAGCGCCTGCGCGGGCTGCACGACGGCACCGCCACCGCCACCGGCGAGGGTGTCAAGGTCGAGGTCGAGGCCCCCGAGGGCGTCACCGTCGAGACCGTCGGGCGCGACGACGCCCGGCTCGGCAAGGCCGGAACGCCGGTGGACCGCGTCGCCGCGCAGGCCTACTCGGCCTTCGAGAAGGCCTCGGTCGTGACCGTGCCCAAGGAGACGGTGCTCACCGAGCCGATCCGCATCGCCGTGCACGGCGAGGGCGGCACCGCCTTCGGCCACCAGGTCATCGAGCTGGGCGCGTTCGCCGAGGCCGTCGTCGTGATCGACCACTCCGGCGACGCGGTCCTCGCCGCCAACGTGGACTACGTCCTCGGTGACGGCGCGAAGCTCACCGTCGTCTCCGTACAGGACTGGGACGACAAGGCGGTGCACGTCGCGCAGCACAACGCGCTCGTGGGCCGCGACGCGTCCTTCAAGTCCGTGGTCGTCACCTTCGGCGGCGACGTCGTCCGCATCCACCCGCGCGTGGCCTACGCCGGCACGGGCGGCGAGGCCGAGCTGTTCGGCCTCTACTTCACGGACGCGGGCCAGCACCAGGAGCACCGCCTCCTGGTTGACCACAACGTGCCGCACTGCAAGTCCAACGTCGTGTACAAGGGCGCCCTCCAGGGCGAGGCCGCGCACGCCGTGTGGATCGGTGACGTCCTCATCGAGGCCAAGGCCGAGGGCACGGACACCTACGAGATGAACCGCAACCTCGTCCTGACGGACGGCGCCCGGGTCGACTCGGTGCCGAACCTGGAGATCGAGACCGGCGAGATCGTCGGCGCGGGCCACGCCTCGGCGACCGGCCGCTTCGACGACGAGCAGCTGTTCTACCTGATGGCCCGCGGCATCCCGCAGCACGAGGCGCGCCGCCTCGTGGTCCGTGGCTTCTTCGCCGAGCTGGTCCAGCAGATCGGTGTCGCCGACATCGAGGAGCGGCTCATCGCGAAGATCGAAGAGGAGCTGGAGGCGTCCGTCGCATGACGTTCGTACGCGCCTGTGACCTGAGCGAGCTGGAGGAGGACACCCCGAAGCGGGTGGAACTCGACGGCACGCCGGTCTCGGTCGTCCACACCGAGGGTGAGGTGTTCGCGATCCACGACATCTGCTCGCACGCGAACGTCTCGCTCTCCGAGGGCGAGGTGGAGGACTGCCAGATCGAGTGCTGGCTGCACGGCTCCGCGTTCGACCTCCGCACCGGCAAGCCGTCCGGCCTTCCCGCGACGCGCCCCGTTCCCGTATACCCCGTAAAGATCGAAGGGGGCAGCGTCCTCGTTGACGTACGCGCCTCCCTCACCCAGGAGTCCTGAGGCACCCATGGCAACGCTTGAAATCCGCGACCTGCACGTGACCGTCGAGGTCGAGAACGGCACCAAGGAAATCCTCAAGGGTGTCGACCTGACCGTGAAGCAGGGCGAGACCCACGCCATCATGGGCCCGAACGGCTCCGGCAAGTCGACCCTCGCCTACTCCATCGCGGGCCACCCCAAGTACACGATCACGCAGGGCACCGTCACCCTCGACGGCGAGGACGTCCTGGCGATGGAGGTCGACGAGCGTGCCCGCGCGGGCATGTTCCTCGCCATGCAGTACCCCGTCGAGGTCCCCGGCGTCTCGGTCTCCAACTTCCTGCGTACGTCGGCGACGGCGATCCGCGGCGAGGCCCCCAAGCTGCGCACCTGGGTGAAGGAGGTCAAGGAGTCGATGGCCGGGCTCCAGATGGACCCGTCCTTCGCCGAGCGCAACGTGAACGAGGGCTTCTCCGGCGGTGAGAAGAAGCGCCACGAGATCCTCCAGATGGAGCTGCTCAAGCCGAAGATCGCGATCCTCGACGAGACCGACTCCGGCCTGGACGTCGACGCGCTGCGTGTCGTCTCCGAGGGCGTCAACCGCGTCCGGGACACGGGCGAGGTGGGCACCCTGCTCATCACCCACTACACGCGCATCCTGCGCTACATCAAGCCCGACTTCGTCCACGTCTTCGCGAACGGGCGCATCGCCGAGTCCGGCGGCCCCGAGCTGGCCGACAAGCTGGAGAACGAGGGCTACGAGGCTTACGTGAAGGGTGGCCCCGTGAGCGGAACGAACTCAGAGGAGGACGTCGCGTGACACAGCTGCCGGGTCTCCTCGACGCCGAGGCGCTCCGCAAGGACTTCCCGATCCTGGAGCGCTCGCTCCACGACGGCAAGAAGCTGGTCTACCTGGACAACGCGGCGACCTCCCAGACGCCGCGCCAGGTCATCGACGTAGTCAGCGAGTACTACGAACAGCACAACGCCAACGTCCACCGCGGCGTGCACGTCCTCGCCGAGGAGGCCACGGCGCTGTACGAGGGCGCCCGTGACAAGGTCGCGGCGTTCATCAACGCCCCGAGCCGCGACGAGGTGATCTTCACCAAGAACGCCTCGGAATCGCTCAACCTCGTGGCCAACATGCTCGGCTGGGCCGACGAGCCCTACCGCGTGGACCACGACACCGAGATCGTCATCACGGAGATGGAGCACCACTCCAACATCGTGCCGTGGCAGCTGCTCTCGCAGCGCACGGGCGCGAAGCTGAAGTGGTTCGGCCTCACCGACGACGGCCGGCTCGACCTGTCGAACATCGAAGAGGTCATCACGGAGAAGACGAAGATCGTCTCCTTCGTCCTGGTGTCGAACATCCTGGGCACGGTCAACCCGGTCGAGGCGATCGTGCGCCGCGCCCAGGAGGTCGGCGCGCTCGTCCTGATCGACGCCTCGCAGGCCGCGCCGCACATGCCGCTCGACGTGCAGGCCCTCCAGGCCGACTTCGTGGCCTTCACCGGCCACAAGATGTGCGGCCCGACGGGCATCGGCGTGCTGTGGGGCCGCCAGGAACTCCTGGAGGACCTGCCTCCGTTCCTCGGCGGCGGCGAGATGATCGAGACGGTGTCCATGCACTCCTCGACCTACGCGCCCGCGCCGCACAAGTTCGAGGCGGGTACGCCCCCGATCGCGCAGGCCGTCGGCCTCGGCGCGGCCGTGGACTACCTCACGGCCATCGGCATGGACAAGATCGAGCAGCACGAGCACGCGATCACCCAGTACGCGGTGAAGCGCCTCCTGGAGGTCCCCGACCTCAGGATCATCGGCCCGTCCACGGCCGAGGACCGGGGCGCCGCGATCTCCTTCACGCTCGGCGACATCCACCCGCACGACGTGGGCCAGGTCCTCGACGAGCAGGGCATCGCGGTCCGGGTCGGCCACCACTGCGCCCGCCCCGTGTGCCTGCGCTACGGAATTCCCGCGACCACGCGAGCGTCGTTCTATCTGTACTCCACGCCCGGCGAGATCGACGCCCTGGTCGACGGCCTGGAGCACGTACGGAACTTCTTCGGCTGAGGGGCTGGCTCGGAGTGAAGCTGGATTCGATGTACCAGGACGTGATCCTGGACCACTACAAGCACCCGCACGGGCGTGGTCTGCGTGACGGCGACGCCGAGGTGCACCACGTCAATCCGACGTGCGGCGACGAGATCACGCTGCGCGTCAAGTACGAGGGCTCGCGCATCGCGGACGTGTCGTACGAGGGCCAGGGCTGCTCCATCAGCCAGGCCAGCGCGTCCGTCCTGAACGAGCTGCTCGTGGGCAAGGACCTCGCCGAGGCGCGGAAGATCCAGGCGGTGTTCCTGGAGCTGATGCAGTCCAAGGGCAAGCTGGAGCCGGACGACGCGATGGAGGAGGTCCTGGAGGACGCGGTCGCGTTCGCCGGGGTCTCCAAGTACCCCGCGCGCGTGAAGTGTGCTCTGCTGAGCTGGATGGCGTGGAAGGACGCGACGGCGCAGGCCCTGGGGGCCGACGCCGACGCCGAAAGGAAGACGGCATGAGCGAGAACACTGTGACTCCTGAAGAGGGCCTCACGACCAAGCCCGCCTCGGAGGAAGAGGTCCGCGAGGCGCTCTACGACGTCGTCGACCCCGAGCTGGGCATCGACGTCGTCAACCTGGGCCTGATCTACGGCATCCACGTCGACGACGCCAACATCGCCACCATCGACATGACGCTCACCTCGGCGGCCTGCCCGCTGACCGACGTCATCGAGGACCAGGCGAAGTCCGCCACGGACGGCATCGTCAACGAGCTGCGGATCAACTGGGTCTGGATGCCGCCGTGGGGCCCGGACAAGATCACCGACGACGGCCGCGAGCAGCTGCGGGCGCTCGGGTTCAACGTCTGAGGTCCCCGCCGGGCACGCACGCTCCTCGGGCTCAAGAGGCCCCCGCACCTCTGGTGCGGGGGCCTCTTCGCATGCGCCGGTCAAAGTTGTGTACAGCCGTACGCATCGATGTGTACAGTCGTACGCATGGGATACGGACTGCTGGCCGCGGCCATCGCGGCGGAGGTGGCCGGGACGACGGCCATGAAGTACAGCGAGGGGTTCAGCAAGCTGTGGCCCTCGCTGATCACCGTGGTGGGGTATGTGCTGGCCTTCGCGCTGCTCGCGCAGACCCTGAAGACACTGTCGGTGGGGACGGCGTACGCGATCTGGGCGGGGATCGGGACCGCCGCGGTCGCCGCCATCGGCATGGTGTTCCTGGGGGAGTCGGCGAGCCTGGTCAAGCTCTCCGGCATCGCGCTGGTCATCGCGGGGGTCGTGGTGCTCAATCTGGGCGGGGCCCACTGATGGGACGCCGGTACGACCCCGAGCGGCGGCAGCGGATCATCGACGCGGCGCTGCGGGTCGCGGGGGAGAAGGGGATCGCGGGCCTCAGCCACCGGTCCGTGGCCGCCGAGGCCGATGTGCCGCTCGGCTCGACGACGTACCACTTCAAGACCCTCGACGACCTGCTGGTGGCGGCCCTGCGGCAGTCCAACGAAGGGTTCGCGCAGCTCGTGCGGGAGCGCGGGGTGCTCCGGGGCCCGGACGGCGACATCGCGGCCGAGCTGGCGGCCCTCCTCGGGGAGTGGGCCGCCGGGGGCCGTGCGGGTCTTGAGCTGGAGTACGAGCTGTATCTGGCCGCGCTGCGCCGCCCCGCCCTGCGTCCGGTGGCCGCCGAGTGGTGCGAGGGGGTCGGGGAGGTGCTGCGCGAGCGCACCGACGCCGCCACCGCGCGGGGGCTGATCGCGCTCATGGACGGCATCTGTCTTCAGGTGCTGCTCACGGGCGGCGAGTACGACGAGGCGTACACCCGCGAGATGCTCGGCCGGGTCCTGCTCAGCTCCCGGGGCGCCGAAGGCGTGTGACGGCCCGCAGGGCCTCGTCGACGCTCGCCGTGACGTCCGTGACGGGGTACTGCACGTGGCGCACCACCCGCTCGGCGTCCACGACCAGGGTCAGGCGCTTGAGGCGGCTCACGCCCCCCGCGCGGAACGTGGGCAGGCGCAGTGCCGCCGTCAGGGTCAGGTCCGCGTCCGACAGGAGCGGGAAGCGCAGGCCCTCCTTGGCGGCGAACGCCCGCTGCTCGTCCGGGCGTTGCGTCGACACGCCGCGCACGGCGGCGCCCGCCGCGGTGAACTCGGCGAGCCGGTCGCGGTAGGTGCAGGACTCCAGGGTGCAGCCCCGCGCGCCGGGGATCGCCGACCAGTCGGGCGGATAGGCGTCCTCGCGGGCGTAGGCGCCGGGGAAGCAGTACAGGACGGTGTACGCCGCGTCCGCCACGGGGTCGCGGGGCTCGCCGTCGGCGGGGCGCAGCCGGAGTTCCGGCACGCGCGTGCCCAGGAGTCCGTGCACGCGCAGCGCCTCCCGCGAGGCGTCGGCCGGTGTCGTCGCTGTCATCTCTCCCTCTCCGAGGACCCAGGTGTCTCCCCAGTCCTGAAGGGCGATCAGGACCGGCAGCAGGGCGCGCCCGCGCGGCGTGAGGCGGTACTCGTGGCGCGGCGGGCGGTCCTGGTACGGCACCCGGGTCAGCACGTCCGCGTCCACCAGGAGCCGCAGGCGCTCGGCGAGCACCTTGCGGGACAGGCCGAGTTCGCGCTGGAGCGCGTCGAAGCGGCGCACCCCGCGGGCCGTGTCGCGCACGATCAGCAGGGTCCACCAGTCGCCGACGACGTCCAGGGCCTGCGCGATGGCGCAGTGGGCGTCGCCGAGGCTCGTCCGCCGTGGCATGTCCCTCACACTCTCCCGGGCCGATGGGCGCTGACCCGGAGCCTCGCATGCTGCCACAGTCCGTTCCCAAAAGGAACCCACTCCCCGCGGCCGGGGCGGACAGCGCTGGTTGGCCTCCACGGGCCGGGGCCGGTTAGGTTTTCACCCATGACCGATACGACTGCTTCCCGCACCACCGGCGCCGTGGGCGCCGGGCTCGCCACCATCGCCGCCGACGGCACCGTGCTCGACACCTGGTTCCCCGCCCCCGAGCTGGTCGGCGAGCCGGGCCCCGCCGGGAGCGAGCGGCTGAGCGCCGAGCGTGCCGTGGAGCTGCTCGGCGAGGGTGCCGCGCGGGCGATCGGCCCTGACGCCCGCCGTGGTGTGGAGGTCGTCGCCGTCCGTACGGTCATCGCGTCGCTCGACGAGAAGCCACTGGACGCGCACGACGTCTACCTGCGTCTGCACCTGCTCAGCCACCGCCTGATCAAGCCGCACGGCGCGAGCCTCGACGGCATGTTCGGCTTCCTCGCCAACGTCGCCTGGACCTCGCTCGGCCCGGTCGCCGTCGACGACCTGGAGAAGGTCCGTCTGAACGCCCGCGCCGAGGGCCTGCACCTGGCGGTGACGAGCGTCGACAAGTTCCCGCGCATGACGGACTACGTCGCCCCCAAGGGCGTGCGCATCGGCGACGCCGACCGCGTCCGGCTCGGCGCGCACCTCGCCGAGGGCACCACCGTGATGCACGAGGGCTTCGTGAACTTCAACGCGGGCACGCTCGGCACCTCCATGGTCGAGGGCCGCATCTCCGCCGGTGTCGTCGTCGGCGACGGCTCCGACATCGGCGGCGGCGCCTCCACCATGGGCACGCTGTCCGGCGGCGGCAACGTCCGCATCGTCATCGGCGAGCGCTGCCTGATCGGCGCCGAGGCCGGCGTCGGCATCGCCCTCGGCGACGAGTGCGTCGTCGAGGCGGGCCTGTACGTCACGGCCGGCACGCGCGTGACCATGCCCGACGGACAGATCGTCAAGGCCCGCGAACTCTCCGGCGCCTCGAACATCCTCTTCCGCCGCAACTCGGTCACCGGCGCCGTCGAGGCGCGCCCGAACAACGCGGTCTGGGGCGGCCTGAACGACGTCCTGCACAGCCACAACTGAGCACCGCCACGGCGGCACCGCTCCTACGGCGCCCCTCCACGAGCCCGCACAGGGCCCGTGCGGGGGCGTCGGACGCAGGCCGGGACGAGGAGGACGGGCGGGGATGGACGCGGACGAGGCGTACTTACGCGCGCGGCTGCGAAGGCTCGAAGCGGACGAGGCGTCGTACGAGCGGAAGTACAGGCCCTACGACCCCGAGCTGACCCGGCGCGTGCTTGCGGAACTCGACGCGTACCCGCGCATGAACGCGGCGCAGAAGGCACGGTTCCACCGGCGGAACCTTCGCGAGTGGGACGAACTCCTGGCGGACGAGGCCGCGCACCACGACCGCGTCCGCGCCCGCGGCGTCCTGCGTGAGCGGCTCGCCCTGCGGCAGCGGGCCGTGGCGGAACGAAAGCCGCGGCAGGCCGGGTTCAGCTGGCCCGAACTCCTGGTGGGCGTCTCCCTCGCGCCGTTCCTCCAAGCCGTGGCAGGCGCCTACGGCGACCGCCTCGCGGGCCGTCTCGGGCCGTGGACGCGCCGGGGCGTGCGCCGGCTGATCCGGCGCGAGGTGCGGGCCCACGGCCGCGAGCCGCAGGGCGGAGCGTCCGGGCCGGTACTCGAACTCGTCGACGAGCACGGGGTCAGGGTGCTGCTCGACGCGCGCACCCCCGCCGAGGCCGTGGCACAGCTCCTGCACCTCGAACTCGGGGAGCTGCGCGCGGTGTACGACCGGCCGCCGCACCTCGTCTGGCCCGGGGACGCCGAGCAGCGGTGGCGTGCCCAGGGCACCCGGGACGGGGCCGCGTACTACTCGGCCTGGGACCCCGAGCGCCGCTGCTGGGAGCACGGCCCCCTCCCCCCGCGGCCCTGAGGGGCCGTTCCGTGCATATGTATGCTGCGCGGAAACGGAGGGGAGATCTTCATGAACGGCACAGGGGCGCGCAGCGCGCTCATGGCGGGGGCGACCGTGGTCGCGCTGCTCGCGGGGAGCGGGCAGAGCGTGGCCGAGGGCGCCGGCGAGAAGGCGGGCGGCAGCCACCGCTACAAGCTCCAGCACTCGGACATCCACTGGGACGGGTCCCCCGCCCCGTACGAGTCGCAGGTGAGGCTTCCCGACGGGCGGCGCGTGGCCATGTACTACCTGGAGAAGAAGGGGCTCTACGTCCAGGACTACAGCCCCAGGGCGCGCGGCTGGTCCAAGCCCAAGGCCGTCCACCGCACCAAGACCGACGTCTGCCAGGGCATCACGCTCAAGGCCAGGGCCGGGACCGTCGCGGCGATCGCCGACTGGGGGCTCTACTGCTACGACGGCGAGCCCCCGACCCGGTCGCTCGCCGCGGTCGCCACCGGGAGCCTGACGAAGTGGGAGCACCACATCACGAAGGACTTCGACGGCTGGACCAGGGCCGACATCGCCAAGAACGGCAAGCAGGTCACGTTTAAGCGCCACGCGCACCGGCTGAAGTGGACCAAGGGGAAGGGCTTCGGCCCCAAGCACTGACCCCACGCCCGCCTTACCCGCCTTACCCACCTTTCCTGCCTTTCCCGCTTTTCCCAGGACCCGCGTCGCGCCACAGGCATAGCGACGCGGGTCCTGGCACGTCATCCACAGCAGAGGGGGCGAGCAGGCCGCCGGAGAAGAGAAGGTGACGATGGATGCCGAAAGCCAGGACCGCTTCCGGGAGTTCGTGGAGAGCAGGTCCGGCGCCCTGCTGAGGACCGCCGTCCTGCTCAGCGGCGGCGACCGGCACGCCGCGGAGGATCTGTTGCAGAACGCCCTGGTGAAGGTCGCCGCCCGGTGGAGCAGGGTCGACGAGCCCGAGGCGTACGTCCGGCAGGTCCTCTACCGGCAGCAGGTCAGCCGGTGGCGCCTGAAGTGGCCGCGCCGCGAGGTGGCCGTCGCCGAGCCGCCCGAGCGGGCGGGCGACGGCGGGGAGGGCGCCGCCGAACTGCGCGTCGTGATGCGCGGCGCGCTCGCCCGGCTCACCCCGCGCCAGCGCGCCGTGCTCGTCCTGCGGTACTTCGAGGACCTCCCGGAGGCCGACGTGGCCCGGATCCTCGGCTGCTCCGTCGGCACGGTCCGCAGCACCACCCACCGCTCGCTCGCCCGGCTGCGCGCACTCGCACCCGAGCTGGCCGGGCTCGGCCCGATGTCCGCCGAGCCCACGCCGCCCCGAGGCATCTCACCTGTGGAGGTACGACCGTGAACGTAGAGCAGCTGGTGCGCGAGGCGCTCCAGGAGGAGGCCGCGGCGGGCGGCACGGCACGGGGCGACCTCGCCGACCGGGTCCTGACCGCCCGGCGGCGCCGCAACCGCCGGGGCATCGCGGGGGCCGCCGCCGTGACGGCGGCAGCGATCGCCGTGGCCGTGACGAGCCTGCCCGGCGACGGCCCCGGGCGCGCGGAGGCAGGGCCGGCCAGCGGGTCGCTGGACAGCGACGTCATCGGGCACCCCGACCAGTCGCCGCCGCGCGACCTGATCGCCGCGGGGAACACCGCGGTGTCCGGGTACTACACGACCAGCACGGTCAAGCAGTCCAACGGCGACGAACTGTTCAAGCGCCGCTACACCCTGCTGAACCAGAAGACCGGGACGTACGAGAAGGCCGACGAGAAGTGGGCCTGGGCCGACGTCGCCCCCGGCATGCGCACCGCGGCCGTCCTGGAGGGCGAACTGCCCGCCCGGCGCATCGGTCTGCTCGACCTCAGGACCGGCAGGGTGGAGCGCTGGATCACCCCGGCCCGGCCCGTCGCCGGCGTCGAGTGGTCGCCCGACGGCAAGCGCCTCGTCGCGACCTCGTACAGCAAGAACCCGGACCGGCTCCTGGCGCCGCCGAAGCAGTTCCCCCACGACGACCCGCGCCGGCACGGCAGCCGCACCGGCTTCTACGTGATCGACGCGGGCACCGGCGAGGTCGGGGCCTTCCACGAGCTGCGGCAGCCGAAGCCGGACAAGTGGGGCTCCTACGGGGGCAACCCGCGCGAGGACCTCGAATGGTCCCACGACGGTACGAAGCTCTACACGCAGGAGGTCTCGGAGTCCCCGTCGGGGATCACGGACGGCGACGAAGTCGAGTTCACGGACGGCACGGAGGTCTCGGACGGTGACATAGGCGAAACCCGGGACGCCTCGGCCCCCGAGAACCCGAGCCGCAACTGGTACACCCTCGACGGCAAGAAGACGAAGGCGCCCGCGGGCGAGAAGTACGCGGGCTGGCCGCGGGCCGGCCTCTCGCCCGACGGCAAGCTCCTCGCGGGCGACGGCGACGACAAGGGCTCGCCGCTCCTCGACCCGAAGACCGGCGAGAAGGTGGGCAGCGTCCCGGGCATGCAGCAGCTGGCCTGGGCCGACAACAAGCGCCTCATCGCCTGGGGCTGCGCCACCGAGCGGTGCGCGGGCAAGGACGAGTTCCGCACCCGGCTCGTCATGGTCACCGTCGGCGAGAAGAAGGTCGTGCCGCTCAGCGACTTCCGCAAGCCCTCGGACGACGACCCCGGGCGCTGGACGCCGCTGCTCACCACCCGCTGAGCACGCCCGACCCGCATCCCGAGGACTCCCGGCCCGCGCGTGCCCCGTCGCGGGCGGGGGAACGGCCCGCCGACCATGTCCCGGTCGGCGGGCCGCACGGGCGGCACGCGCCGGTGCCAACTCGCCCCGGAATGCGTCATCATGGCGGGAGCCAGGCGCACACGTCCGTCACGTACCGCGTGCACAGGAGGCAGCATGAGGCTGGGCAAGGCACTCGCCACCGGAATCGCCGACGAAGAGCCCCGCGAGAGCGCGGAGGCCGAAGCGCGGGCCCCCGAACTGGTCCTCGACGCGGCGGAGGCCGAGGGGTTGGAGACGGCCCCGGCGCGAGAGGTGCCCGTCGGCCGATGAGTCTCCGGCTTCCCGAGGAACGCCCGAAGGAGCCGCCGACCGGATACAAGATCGCCCACCCGATGCTGTCCCACGACGGCACCCGGGCCGCCTTCACCGGCATCTCCCTGGGCGGCGGCCTGCCCTACGGCGTGCTCGACGAGGCCCGCTGCGCCTACGGCCGGCGCCACCGCGCACCGCACCGCCGCTGCGACTGCGGCTTCCACTGCGTGCACGCCCGCGCCGAGGCCGAAGGGCTGCTGTGCACCGCCGAGCACCGCACGGCCGCCCTGCTGCGGGTCGCGGTGCTCGGCGCGTACATCCGCTTCGAGCGGGGCTTCCGCTACGCGCGCCAACGGGTCCGCTCGGTGACCGTGCAGCCCTGCGACTGCGGCGCGGCCGCCACCGGCCTCGCCGACGCGGGCTGGGGCAGACCCGGCTGGCGGGCCCTCGAAGGGGTCTGCGGCCGGTGCGGGCGTGGCGGCGGCCGCACGGCGGTGACCCTGGCCCGGTTCGCGGCCGCGGCGGGCGAGGGGCTGCGGGTGACCGCCGCCCCGGCGGTGCCCGGGGCCGCGCCGGGCGGCCTCGGCCTGCCCGAGCTGACCGCGGAGGCGGCGCTGCTCCAGGCCCGCCTCGACTGGTTCCAGAGCGAGCTGGGGCGGCTGCGGAACCCGGATCAGGGTCGCCCAGGGGGACCGGCCGGGGGCACCTGAGCGGGGTGGGCGGGCCGTGGCCGGAGTGCGCCGCGGGGCACCGACGCCTCGTTGACGGAAGACGCGCCTCCGCAGGACCCTCGGGCCATGACCTCGCATCCGTACGCGCGGTACGTCGCCGTCGGAGACAGCCGTACCGAAGGGCTCGGCGACGGCGACGAACACCGCGGCTACCGTGGCTGGGCCGACCGGCTCGCGGAGATCCTCGCCGTCGGCCACCCGGACTTCTCGTACGCCAACCTCGCGGTGCGCGGCCGCGTCACGGAGCGGGTGAAACAGGACCAGCTGGGGCCCGCCCTGGCCCTGAAACCGGACCTCGCGACCGTCGTGGCCGGGGTGGACGACCTGGTCGGTCCTGGCTACGACGCGGCGCGCACGGCACGCGCCATGGAGGAGATGTTCGCCGAACTCACCGGGGCGGGCGCGTGCGTGGCCACCGTCACCATCCCCGACATCGGCCGCATCGCCCCGCTCGCGCGCCGCGCGCAGCCCCGGGTGATGGACCTCAACGCCCGCATCCGCGCCGCCGCCGACCGGCACGGCGTCGTCGTGCTCGACCTGTTCCCGCAGCGCATCACGGCCGACCCGCGGCTGTGGAGCCGCGACCGCATGCACGCGAGCCCGCTCGGCCACGCCCTGATCGCCGCGGGCGTCGCCGACGCGCTCGGCGTCCCCGGGTACGCGGACTGGGCCCGGCCGCTGCCGCCGCTCGCGCCGGTCTCCGCGCTCGGCGGCGCGGCCCAGGAGGTGCGCTGGCTGGCCGGCGCGGCGGGGCCGTGGGTGCGGCGGCGGGCGCGGCGGTGGCGCGTGCCACGGCGCGACGGGCACACCGCGAAGCGCCCCGGGCTCGACGTGGTGACGCTGTCGGAACGGGCTTGACTTCAACCTTGGTTCACCTTGGAACGTAGGACGTGCACGCCGGCGTTGAAAGCGCCGCGCACCCCTACTGACCTTGGAGGACTTCGATGACGCAGCGCCTGACCACGCCCCCCGCCCCGCTCGCCGGCGACCGTGGCCTGACCTTCTTCAGCACCTGGCACGTCGGCACGCCCGAGCGCCGGCGGGCCACCGTCGACGCGATCGCCCACGCCTGGGGGAGCCGGGAGTGGCCGCACGAGGGGCTGCTGTCGTACAGCGTGTACGAAAGCCTCGACGGCGAGACCCTGATGCACCACTCGCGGTGGCGTGACGAGCAGGCCTACCAGGACTTCTTCGCGCGGGGGCGCGACGACAGGAACGCGGAGATCGACGCGGCGGTGCCGGGCATCGAGCGCCTCGGCCTGACGAGGACCAGCCTGTACCGGAGCGTGGTCCCGGGCGCCGGGGTGCCGGAGGTCTTCACCACGGTCGAGGCCGCCTTCGACGAGGCGGACCCCGACCGCCGCCGGAGCTGGGCGGACGCCTCCCTCGCCGCCCTGGAGAGCGCCCCTGGCCTCATCGGCGCCCACGCGCACCTGAGCACGGACGGGACGCGGGTGCTCACGTACGCGCAGTGGGCGGACGGGGCCGGGGACGCGGAGGTGGAGGGCGGCACGGTGCGGCGCTACCGGTTCGCCGTCGGCGTGCGGCCTACGGCTTGAAGCGGATGACCTGGGGGTCGTGGTCGCTGTTCTGCTCGGCGAACTCGGCGTTCACGTGGACGCTGTCGTAGGCGAAGCGGCCGACGCCCGGGCTGACCAGGATCTGGTCGAGGACCTGGGAGTTGCCCTGGTAGACGTAGGAGTAGCGCTCGGCGCGCGGCAGGGTCGTGATGCCCGCGCGCAGGGCGCCGCCCGCCTCCAGGGCCTTGGTGGCCGGGGAGAACTCGAAGTCGTTGATGTCCCCGACGACCACGACGTCCGCGTTCCGCTCGGCCGCTCGGACCTTGCGCACGAAGGCGTTGACCGCCTCGGCCTGCTTCACCCGCTGGACCTCGGAGGGCCGGGACGGCGGCTGGTGGTGGGAGGTCAGGGACTCGTCGCCGCCCTTGGACGCGAAGTGGTTGGCGATCACGATGACGGGCTTGCCGCGGAAGGTGAACTCGCCCGCGAGCGGCTTGCGGCTGTTGGTCCACGCCTCGTTCGCCGGGTCGATGCGGCCGGGCGAGCGGGTGAGGGCCGCGCGCTTGCCCTGGCGCACGACGTCCGTCGGCGTGGTCGCGTCGCCGCCGTCGCGGTCGGTGAACGACACGCGCTCGGGGTTGTAGAGGAACACCTGGCGGATGTTGCCGCCGGGCTCGCCGCCGTCCTTGTTGTTCTGCGGGTCGATCGAGCGCCACGCGTAGCGCGGACCGCCCGCCGCCGCGATGGCGTCCGTGAACTTCTTGAGGGTCTGTTCGGCGGACACCGTGCCGTCGTTCTTCGCGCCGTTGTCGTCCTGGATCTCCTCCAGGGCCACGATGTCCGGCGAGGCGAGGTTGGTGACGACGGCCCGCGCGAGCGCGTCGAACTTGGCCTGAGGGTCGCCCGGGTCCAGGTTCTCCACGTTGTACGTGGCCACGGCCAGCTCGCGCTCGCGCTGCGGTCGGGTCCGCTCCCGCTCCAGGCCCTTGCCCACGACCTCGCCGAGGGTGCGCGCGGTGAGCGTGAACCCGCCGAACTGGTTGAAGTCCAGCGGTCCCTCGGTGGTCCCCGTCAGGACGTCCCCGACGTCCGCCTTCGGGAACGGCTTCTCGGAGACCGGCGCCAGCTGCTGGATCTGGAGCCGCCCGGTGTTCTGCGCCTCGTACGAGCCGTAGCGCGCGCCCCCGCGCCGGGTGGTGTTCTCGTGCGGCTTCACGGTCACCCACAGCTCGTTGTACGGGTCGCTCGCGCCGACCACGCGCGAGGAGCCGACGCGTACGTTCATGCCTTCCAGGGACTCGTAGAGGTCCAGGGCGTACGAGCGGGGCCGCAGCGGCAGCTTGTTGACGCTGTTGCCGTCGGCCGGGTCGCCCGCGGGCGCGTACGCGGACGGCACCGACTTGGCGTCGACCGTGACCGGGGTGGGCAGCTCGTTGCCGGACGACTCGACGGTCACGGTCGGCTTGGTGATCTGCGTGAGGGACTGGTTGCCGGAGTTCGCGCCGCCCGGCACGTACTCGGTGACCGTGCCGGAGACACGGACCGCGTCGCCCGCCTTCACGGTCGGGTTCGCGCCGGTGTAGACGAAGACGCCCTCGCTGGTGGCGCGGTCGCCGTCCGCCTTCGGGTCCTGGATCCAGAAGCCCTTCGAGCCGTACGTCCGTACTCCGGTGACGATGCCCGGTACGTCGCCGACCTGCTGCCCCGCGAGCGGCGAGAGGCGCGTGTCGCCCTGGATGTCGTGCACGCGCACCTCGTCGGCGCCCGCCGTGGAGGAGGCCGCCGAACTGCTCGCGGCGAGCAGACCGGCCGCGAGTGCGGTGGCGACGACCGCGCTGACGGCGGCGGATCTGGGCATGCGGGACCGGGATATGTGGGACATCGAGGACTCCGGGATTCGAGGGAGAGGGGCAGAGGGACACGCGACTCGGGGAGGTGGCGCTCTACGCGCGTCAATCTCCGGTGTGAGCAGGGGAGTTGTCAAGGCTGGAAGGGTGTCGCGGGGCTGTACGTCTTCTGGCGGGTACATGAACTAAGGCAAAGAGGAGTAAGCGGACGCCGCGGACGGAGCGCCCCGGGGGGCCCGGGGCGGAGTGCCCCTTAGGGGCGCGGAGACGCGGGTGGGGCGCCCCTTGGGGGCGTGGGGAACTGCGTGACCAGCCACGACGAACTCGCAGGTGAAGGACGGGTGGAGTGCCCCGTAGGGGCGCGGGGAACTGCGCGAGCGGCCACGGCGAACCCGCAGGTGAAGGACGGGTGGAGTGCCCCGTAGGGGCGCGGGGAACTGCGC